>CAYYWA010000690.1:0-1510 GCA_964475255.1 uncultured Sorangium sp. | reverse complement strand
CGTCGGGCGGACGCTGCCGGGCCGGTACCACATCCACCATCAGATCAGCGTCGGGGGCATGGGGCGCGTGTACCGGGCGCAGCAGAGCGCGCTCGGCCGTACGGTTGCGGTGAAAATCATCCATCCGCACCTCCTCGCGGACGAGAACTCCGCGGTTCGCTTCATGACGGAGGCGCGCGCCGCGAGCCAGCTGAACCATCCGAACTCGGTTGCGGTTTTCGACTTCGGGCGCACCGACGACGGGCAGCCGTACCTCGTGATGGAGTTCTTGCGCGGCAAGGACCTCGCGCGCGTGGCGTACGAAGAGGGGCCGCTGCCGTTCGCGCGCATCGTCGATGTGCTGCGTCAGGTGCTCGCCGCGTTGGGTGAAGCGCACGACCTGGGCATCATCCATCGCGACCTGAAGCCCGAGAACGTGATCCTGGAGCCCCTGCGGCGTGGCGGCGACTTCGTCAAGGTCGTCGACTTCGGCCTCGCCAAGCTGAAGGCGGACTCGCCCGGGGTCACGAGCCCCGGCATCGTCTGCGGCACGCCGGACTACATGGCGCCGGAGCAGGGGCGCGGCGATCCCATCGACGGGCGGAGCGACCTCTATGCCGTCGGGGTGATGCTGTTCCAGCTGCTCACCGGGAGGTTGCCGTTTCGGGCGGAGAATCCGACGCAGGTCGTGATGATGCACCTCACGGTGCCCGTGCCGGATCCGCGGCAGGTCGCGCCGGATCGAAACATCCCCGACGCGCTCGTCGAGGTCGTGATGAAGGCGCTCAACAAGGACGTGAAGCGCCGGTATCAGGACGCGCTCGAGCTCGCGGACGCGCTCAAGCATGCGCTCGCGGCCGCCGAGAGCGTCCCGCCCGAGCGCCGCTCGGGGCTCCCGCCGCCGTTCGCCGGCGCGAGCGCGATCACGTGCCCGGCGTGCGGCTCGAGCGTGCCTCCGACGCGGTTCTGCGGAGAGTGCGGCGAGCGCCTCCCCGTTCGCAGCCACGGGCCCGACCTCGCCGCGAACCTGCTCCTGCCGTTCACGGCCCGTGAAGTGGAGCTCGCGTTCCTCGAGACGCGACGCCAGGCGCTCGCCCCCACGCTCGATGCGGTGCGCGTCGTGGGCGAGCCCGGATCCGGCAGGACGCGCTTGCTGCACGAGTTCCTCACGGCGGCGCGGCGCGACGGCGATCTCGTCGTGGTGAGCGGACCGGATCCGCAGCGGGCCAGCGTCGCGTACCACGCGGTGCGGACCACCCTCCGCGGGTTGCTCGGTCTGTCCCCCGGTGAGCCGGAAGATCGGCTCTACAAGGCCGCGCCCGCGGCGCGATCGGGGCTCGAAGAGGTCTTCGGCCGCAGCGCGCGCGACAGCGTGCGCTCGGGCGCGGCGCGCCGCGCGGCGGTCGTCGAGACGCTGCGCTGGGCGCTCACCCCCGCGGCCGCCCGCACGCGGGTGGTGCTCGTGCTCGCCGACCTCGACGAGCTCGACGTCCCGAGCCGGAACGCCGTCGCCGGTCTGTTGCGCGAGGCG
>CAYYWA010000689.1:0-1510 GCA_964475255.1 uncultured Sorangium sp. | reverse complement strand
ATCGAGGGCGAGCGCGAGCTGCACGCGGAGAGCATTGGCGCACCGCTGGTTCGTGGGTCGCGGAGTCTGCAAGCGGGTATTCTTCCCTCGTCGCGACGTCGAGCGCACACCGCATTGGTTCACTTCCCCAATACAATCCGCGCGGTCCGGCGCGTTCGCGGCACGGCGCGAAGGGCTCCGGCGCTTCTCGAGCCGGCCTTGTCGGCCGACGCGGACGAGTCAGAGCGCCAAAGACTCACGGAGTCGAGCCGATTTTTCTTGACGGGTTTTCGTGAGCTCGAGCTTCCGGAGCGCGGGGGCACTCTCGGATGGGCTCTGTCGCGCCCTCCGTGGCGCGCTGGCGCCTCTTCGGGGCCGAAACGACGCGCGTGGTGATCCGAATGCTGAAGTCGCGTTTGCGTGGCAGCAGCGAGGCCGCGAAACACGGGTGTATGCTCGACTCGTGGAAGCGGGTATTCGGGTCGATGGGCACGCGGATTGGGTCTTGGCACACGAAGAGCTCGAGCGGCTCGCGAAGGAGCGCGCCGAGCTCGATGGGCGCGAGGGGTTGGCGTTGCTTCGTGCGCTTCGCGCCGAGGTGCACCGGCACCTCGGCTATGCGTCGTTTGCGCAGTACGCCGAAAAGCTGTTCGGATATAGCTTCCGAACGATCGATGCCAAGCTCCGGACGACAGTCGTCCTCGAGCGGGTTCCCGAGCTTCGCGCCGCTCATCGTGACGGCGTTCTTCCCTGGTCCTCCGTGCGTGAGCTTGCACGCGTGGTGACGCGGGACACCGTGCATGAGTGGCTGGAGGCTGCGCGCGGCAAGACCGTGCGACAGATCGAGCGGCTCGTGTCGGGTCGGAAACCCGGAGACCGGCCCTCCGATCCCATGCGAGCCGAGGCGCGTCGGTACGTTCTTCGCTTCGACGTGAGCGCGCAAACGTACGCCACGTTTCGCGAAGCTGCGGCTGTGATTCGGCGTCGGTCCTCTGCTCCGATGGATGACGACGCGCTTCTCCTCCAGGTGGCGCGCGAGATTTTGCGGGGACCTTCCGACACGGGGCGCTGCTCCTATCAAGTCGCGGTCACGATTTGCGAACGCTGTCAGCAGGGAATCCAACACGGCGCTGGGGCGGAGGTAGACCTTCCTCCCGAGGTCGTCGAAATGATCGCGTGCGACGCGCAGCTCATTGGGAGCGTCGCCACGGGCTCCGAGATCGACGAACGCGGCACGAACCCCGATCACCGGGGACTGCTCGCCAATGTTGACCCGGTTCATGCTCACGAACCGACGCCGCCTCGGAGCGGAGGGTCTGGCGCGGGCCCGCATCACGACGTCCCGCCCACCGATGCCGACGGTTCCGGCGAACCGAACGGCGAGTCTCGACCGCCGCGAGTAAACACGCGACGCACCGAACGGCGACGACGACCGACCCAGCAACGGCCCATTGACGAATGGCACCCAACGGGTGAACGGCAGCCGGCCGGTGAACGCCAGCCGACCGGTGAATGGCAGCCGACCGGTGAA
>CAYYWA010000688.1:0-1511 GCA_964475255.1 uncultured Sorangium sp. | reverse complement strand
GAGCCCACGACGGTCGGCACGGGCAACTTCCTGTTTCCACAGAACCGTCGTTCGAGCGGATGTACGTACCCGACGAACGCCGACTCGGAGGTGGCTCGACAGGCCTACGAGCGCTGGAAAGAGGAGCTCGTCACCGCCGACGGCGCCGGTGGCTTCCTCCGCGTGCGCCGTCCGGACTCACCGGGTGCCGAGGTGAACTCCACCGTTTCGGAGGGCATCGCTTACGGGATGATGCTCGCGGTGATGATGGGGGATCAGCCGACGTTCGACGCGCTCTGGAAGTATTCGCAACTCTGGGTCAACGACAACGGGTTGATGCACTGGTACATCAACGCTGCCGGCACGCAGCCGCTCGGCACCGGCGCCGCCACCGACTCCGACGAGGACATGGCGTGGGCGCTCGTGATGGCGGATCGGCAGTGGGGCGGCTCGGGCTCGCTCGATCGCCCGTACATCCAGGCAGCCAAGGAGCAGATCGAGCGCATCTGGGAGCACGAGATCGACCACGAGCACGACGACCAGCTCCTCTCCGGCGACTCGTGGGGCGGCAATCGCGTGTTCAACCCCTCGTACTTCGCGCCGAACGAGTACCGAATCTTCGGTGAAGTGTCGGGCAACGTGGACGGCTGGAACCGCGTGATCGACACCGGGTACGCGATCCTCGAGAAGTGCTTGAACGAAGCCGCTGGCAACGCGACCAACGGGCTCGCCCCGGCGTGGTGCGATCCGGACACCGGGGAACCGGAGGAGACCAACGGCGTCGACAACTACCAGTACGACTCCGCTCGCATCCCGTTCCGCATCGGGCAGGACTACTGCTACTCCGGCGACGAGCGCGCGAAGGCGTACCTGCAGAAGGTGAGCGCCTTCTTCGCCGGCGTCGGGGCGGCGAACATCGTCGACGGCTACGAGCTCGACGGGACGCCGTTCCCGGATCCGGCGACGAAGCCCGGCAGCCCGCAGTCCGCCGTGTTCGTCGGCAGCGCCGCGATCGGCGCCATGCACGACGCGCAGTACCAGGCGTTCCTCGACGAGGCGTACGGCCTCGTGGCCACGGGGGAGCTCCTCGCGCGCAGCCGTTACTACAACCTGAGCTGGACCGCGCTCGCGCTCCTGATGCTCACGGGGAACCTCGTCGAGTTCTGAGTCGAGATTTCGGGCATCGGCCCGAGAATCCGACTCCGACGCGCGCGTGCGCCGTCTTCGTGCTCGGCTCCGCTCGAGGGCGCTGCT
Organism: uncultured Sorangium sp.; assembly: GCA_964475255.1. Classification (GTDB taxonomy): domain Bacteria; phylum Myxococcota_A; class Polyangia; order Polyangiales; family Polyangiaceae; genus PMG-095. Next base: position 278 of record CAYYWA010000688.1, on the reverse strand, counting down.
CTCGCGAGGGCCGCGCGCTACGCGACGCGGACGCGCTTGGGCGCGCGCTCCGAGGCAGGGGAGAAGCGCTCTTCCTGGGGAGCTCGGCCGAGCGCGCGCAGCCGCTCGCGCGTGATCTCGAGGGCGCGGGGGCTCTGGTCGATGCCGATCACGTCGCGGGCGAGCCGCGCGCACACGGCGAGCGTGGTGCCGCTGCCGCAGTAGGGGTCGAGCACGAGATCGCCGGGCTCCGTGCACGCTTCGACGAGCCGCTCGAGCAGCGCCTCGGGCTTTTGGGT
>CAYYWA010000687.1:0-1513 GCA_964475255.1 uncultured Sorangium sp. | reverse complement strand
GTTCGCGCCCGTCGTGCTCGCGATAGCGCTGCTATCGCTGCGCGCGCCGAACGCGGATGCGTCTTCCAAATCCGCTTCGGTCTCAGCCATCCCCTCCGGCGTCAGCCCGAAATCTAGGCTGAGTGACCCGATGGTCGGCGGCTTTGGCGGTACGGCATGCGTCAGAGCATGAGCCGCAAGGGCGACTGCTGGGACAATGCGGTCGCCGAGAGCTTCTTCGCGACGCTGAAAAAGGAGCTCGTCCGCGACGTGCCGTTCGAGAGCCGAGCTCAGGCTCGTGCCGAGGTCTTCGAGTACATCGAGGTTTTCTACAATCGTCGTCGAGCTCACTCGCTGCTCGGCTACGTAAGTCCTACGTCATTCGAAGCTTGCGAAGAAAATCCTGACGTCGCATAGTTCTTACAAACTCGTCCGGGAAAACGGATCAACTCCAGACAGGCGCGAAGTCCGCGGGACGAGGGAGGCATCGGTCTCCCGGGGTGAGGGGACGCGAAATGGGGGCTACGGTCCTGCCGATATCGGCCAGCCGTCGTCGTCCCAGACGAGCTCGGCGATGCGGAGAACGGGGTCGCCGCTTTGCTGGGAGTAGGCGTGGTAGATGTTGTAGGCGGCGTCGTCGGTGAAGACGACGGCGTTGTGCCCGGCGGCCGCGTACTTCGTGCCGTCGCCCTGGACGAGGAGGGTTCCGCCGCCTTGCATCAGGGGAGTGCCCGCCTTGTCCACGTAGGGGCCAGTGATCGCGGTCGCGCGCCCGACCATGATCTTGTAGGTGCTGTTCGTGCCCTTGCAGCAGCTGTCGAAGGACAGGAAGAGGTAGTAGTAGCCGCAGCGACGGACGATGAACGGCGCTTCGAGCGCGTCTCCACCGTCGGGCCGCGCGGCGATCGAGTGCAGCATTTGGTCCGCGCGCGCGCCGTTCTCGTCGAGGCGAATCAGCTTGAGCCCGCCCCAGAAGCTGCCGAACGAGAGCCACGGAGTGCCGTCCTCGTCGAAGGCGACGTTGGGGTCGATCGCGTTCCAGTGGTCTGGACCCGGTTCGTTCGAGCAGATGACGGGGCCATGATCGTCCCACTCGCCCTCGTCGAGCGCGGGGCGCGTGGCGTGACCGATGCACGAGTGATTGCTGCCGAACGTAGAGGCCGAGTAGTAAAGGTGGTACTGGCCGTTGAAATACGAGATGTCGGGCGCCCAGAGGTTCATGACGTTCTGAATGTGCTGGCTGACCCACGACGGGTTGGGCGCGAGAATGGTCGGGCCGTCTTGCCAGGCGAGCAGGTCCTCCGAGGTCTTCGTGTTGAGGCCCTGATTGCCTCCCGTTTGAAAGAGGTAGTAACGGCCGTGTGCGTGGATGAGCACCGGGTCGTGCGTGCCGAGTGGACCCGTGAGCGGCAGCATCTCGGGTGGATCGTCCGGGTCGTAGTTGGCGATGTCGCAGCGATCGGGATCCGGGCCCGCCGAGCCTCCGCCGCCCGCCATGCCGGCCATGCCGCCGCCTGCGGCTCCGGCCGTGCCC
>CAYYWA010000686.1:0-1522 GCA_964475255.1 uncultured Sorangium sp. | reverse complement strand
CACCCGCGACCTCGCGATACCAGTGCTCGGCGGAAGCGCGCAACACGACGCTTCGGGCGCACGCCCCGCCCGATTTCTTTCCCGGAATGCGGTCCGCGGGGCCCGGCGCGGCGAAGCTGCTTGCCGGGATGCACGCGGGCGGGGGGGCGACGATCGGGTTGCTTATCGGGATGCGGGGGAGACAATGGGGCGGAGATGACCGAGAGCAATTATACGTTTGCGGGTGTCGAGAGCGATCGCGAGCTCGAACGGCTGAGGCGGCTCGAGAAAGCTTTCGACCCGGCGAGCCGCCGTCGCCTCGAGGTGGCCGGGATCGGCCGCGGTTGGCGCTGTCTCGAGGTAGGCGCGGGCGCGGGCTCGGTCGCCGCGTGGATGGCAGAACGCGTGGGCGCCGAGGGGGAGGTCGTCGCGGTGGATCTGGACGTCCAGTTCCTCGATGCGTCGAGGATGCCGGGTGTTCGGATCGTCCAGGGCGACGTTCGTGAGCTCGAGCTGCCTGCGGAGCGATTCGATACGGTGCACGCCCGCTACGTGCTCATCCACAACCCCGATTCCGGCAGCGTTCTCGATGTCATGCTGAGGGCGCTCAAGCCGGGGGGCTGTCTGGTCCTCGAGGAGCCAGATTTCACGGCAGCCAGGGGGGTTCGGGGCGCCGACCGTGAGGCTTTCGAGCGCGTGAACCAGGCGATCCTCGCGATGTTCGAAGCGGGCGGCAAGGACCCGGCCCTGGGACTGCGCCTGCCCGCCGCGCTCGCCGATCGAGGGCTCACCCTCGAGCTCGTCGACAACGACGTCCCGCTCTGTCAGGGCGGTCACCCGATCGCTGATGTCATGAGCCGATCGACCATACAGCTCCGCAACAAGTACCTCGCGACCGGCTGCGCCACCGAGGAAGATCTCGCGGGCTATTCGCGTTTCGCGTCCGAGCCAACCTCCTGGGGCATCTACTACGGAACCGTCGGCGTCATCGCTCGCAAGCCGCTGATGCAGCGCGGATGATGCCAGGCGGGAGCGCCGCCCCCCAGGCGGCGCGCCGGGTGCCGAAGCCGCCTTCTTCCTTGCCTGGCTTCTGCGAGCTCGCGGCGTCGGAGCTGCGCGTCGCGTGGGGCGCACGAGATGGACGCCCACGGAGGGCCTCAGGCTCCGCGGTCCTGCTGGGCGCGGAGCTCGCGCTCACCTTGAAGCGGGCCGTAGCGCGCACGGACGAGGGCTCCTCCTCCAACGCATCCAGAATTCCTTTCTCGCAAGTCCAACGAGGTCGCTGTCCCCCGACACCTCTATCAGGCACACGGCTCACGAAAAGGTGCTTCCGCAGCCGCTGCTCAACATTCGCCCAATCAAGTCGGGCACGCCGAAACCAACCATGTCTCGGTTCCCTCCGAGAGGGTTCCGGGGAGAGGGTTCCGGGGCACCCGTCGGCGGTCGGGCCAGCATTCTGAAGATCGCCCCAACGCCACCCTCGAAGGGACGTCCCTCCCGTTCTAAGCCCCCACGCCGCGGTCCCCAAGCTCGGTGCTTCTAC
>CAYYWA010000685.1:0-1527 GCA_964475255.1 uncultured Sorangium sp. | reverse complement strand
CTACACGAACGCGCGGCGTTGGCAGCGGGAGGTCGACGCGAGCTGCGTCATCGTGAACGCCTCGACGCGGTTCAACGACGGCGGCGAGCTCGGCCTGGGCTGCGAGATCGGGATTTCGACCTCCAAGCTGCACGCGTACGGCCCCATGGGTCTCGAGAGCCTCACGACGGAGAAGTGGATCGTGCTCGGGGAAGGGCAGGAGCGCGCGTGACGGCCCGGTACGCACGGCTCGCGAGGCGAGTGACTCACCGACGAGGTGTCCATTGAAGAAGCGCGCGAAGGTCGCGCGACCTGCCGCCGGGCGCACGCGGAACGCCGCGCCGCGTCCGGCGCAGCGCGGACAGGCCGGAGATGCCAAGCGAATGGCCCTGTGCGTGGCCGAAGCCGGTCTCGACAAGAAGGCCACGGAGATCGAGATCATCGACGTGACCGGTAAGGTCGATTACGCCGATTACCTCGTGTTGATGACCGGCAACAGCGATCGGCACGTGGCGGCGATCGCGGAAGCCGTGGATTCTACGCTCGCGAAGCGGGGATTCCGGAGCATCTCCATCGAGGGTTTGCCGCGCGGCGAGTGGGTGCTCATCGACTTCGTGGACGTCGTGGTGCACGTGTTTCAGGAGCGTTCGCGCGCGCTCTACGACCTCGACGGGCTCTGGATGGATGCGCGGCGGGTCGAGGTGCCCGAGGCGCAGAGCGGCCCGGCTTGAAGCTCGTCATCCTCGCCGAGGGCAAGCTCAAGGATCGCGCCCTGCGGGGGCTGGTCGACGACTACCTGAAGCGCATTCGGCGCTACGCGCGGTGCGAGGAGCTCGAGCTCGGAGGCCCCGCCGAGCTCTCGCGCGCGGTGCCGGCAGACGCCACGTTGATCGCGCTCGAGGTGGACGGCGAGGCCGTCTCGAGCGTCGAGCTCTCGAAGCGGCTCGAGCGCTGGATGACGCGCGGCAAAGGGGTGGTGGCGTTCGCGATTGGGGGCGCCGAGGGGCTTCCTCGGGCGCTCTCCGAGCGTGCGGACGTTCGCCTGAGCTTGTCGCCGCTCACCCTGCCGCATCGGCTCGCGCGGCTGATTCTCGTCGAGCAGCTCTATCGCGCCTTCACCATCGCGCGCGGCGAGCCCTACGCCCGAGAAGGGTGAGCCGCAGCCGCGGGAGGCGGCAGCCTCACCGCCGGCGACGCCAACGAGTCATTGAGGCCACTCGGGGGAGGCTTCCGTGCGTTCGCGTTCCTCGCGAGCGGCCTCGCTGGCTCCCACGGGGCCCCCGCCGTTCTCCGCGCTGGCTCCCATGGCGCCTCCGCCGTTCTCCGCGCTGGCTCCCATGGCGCCGTTCTCGCTCCGAGCTTCGGGGACCGCGAGCGCCGGCTCCTCGAGCGACTCGAGGAGGTCATCGGGCAGGGCTCCGTAAGCATCCGGTCCTTCCGGCGGGTACTCGCGGGTCGGGTCTACCTCGACGTTCGCGTACGGATCGTCGGCCAGAGCCGCCGGCTCGGGCGCCGCGGGCGCGGGGGGCGGTGGCGGAGGGACATAGG
>CAYYWA010000684.1:0-1537 GCA_964475255.1 uncultured Sorangium sp. | reverse complement strand
CCCTTCTTAGTTCAAAGAATCCTGGCCGCTACAACGCACAACCGTTAAAGCAATGATTCTCATGTCAAGCCAAAAGGAGGTTAGAGTCCCAGGTAGTGGTGTAAAAAGGGGGTGATCTTGACAGAAAAGGTCACTTTCGGGTTCCATGCGTTGTAGGACAATTACTTCGCAGAGGAGGACCCGAAAGTGACCAATCTTAGCATCGCATTTGAAGAGCTTCTGCGCAAGAACGGAATGCATGATGCCGACTTTCTTCGAGAAGCCGTCGCGGTTCTCTGCCAGGCCCTGATGGAGCTCGAAGTGAGCCGAAAAGTGGGCGCCGATCGGTACCAGCGTACGGATCAGCGCTCCACCTACCGCAATGGGTATCGAACCCGTGAGTGGGAAACCCGGGTGGGCACGGTGAATCTCCGGATCCCCAAACTCCGGGAGGGTTCGTACTTTCCCAGCCTGCTCGAGCCGCGACGGCGGGCGGAGAAAGCTTTGGTGGCCGTGGTCCAGGAAGCGTATGTGCACGGGGTGAGCACTCGGAAGGTGGACGAGCTGGTGCAGGCGTTGGGGCTGGGCGGCATCAGCAAGAGCGAGGTTTCTCGCCTCTGTGCGGAACTGGACGAGCATATCGAGGCGTTTCGCAACCGGCCGCTTGAAGGACGTTACCCGTATGTGTGGCTCGACGCCAAGTACGTGAAGGTGCGGGAAGGCGGTCGGGTGGTGAGCATGGCGCTCGTCCTGGCAACGGCGGTGAATGACAAGGGTGAGCGAGAGGTCTTGGGCTTCGATGTCGGTCTGAGCGAGGACGGAGCGTTTTGGACGGCGTTTCTGCGGCAGTTGATCGCCCGTGGGCTTCGGGACGTCCTTTTGGTGACCAGCGATGCCCACGAGGGACTCAAGGAGGCGATTCGCACGGTGCTGGTAGGGGCGACGTGGCAACGTTGCCGGGTGCACTTCATGCGCAACCTGCTCGCCCAGGTGCCTAAGTCGGCGCAGCCGATGGTGGCCGCCCTGGTCCGGACGATCTTTGCCCAGCCGGACAAGGCGTCGGCCCACGCCCAGTTGGCCGCGGTAGCGGCCAACCTCGCCGGACGCTTTCCCAAAGCGGCTCAGCTGCTGCTCGAGGCGGAGGAAGACATCCTTGCGTATCTGGCGTTCCCTGCCGAGCATCGTCGCCAATTGCATTCCACCAACCCCTTGGAGCGCCTGAACCGTGAGATCGGGCGCCGCACCGATGTCGTGGGGATCTTTCCCAACCGAGCCGCCGTGATCCGTCTGGCCGGCGCCGTCCTCCAAGAGCAGCACGATGAATGGACCGCCGCTTCTCGACGGTACTTTAGCCAGGAATCGATGAGCAAGCTGTATCGTTCTGACGACGAAATACTGCAATCGTTGGAGCTGTTGACACCCAATCCCGTGTAACCGGCCTTCACGACGCTGGAACCAGATTTACACCACTTGACGGGACGTGACCTGAACTCTGATGTTCCGGCTCTTAGGGCTGAAAGCCCGAAGTCGATGAATCGTATCTCCAACGTTACTGGGT
>CAYYWA010000683.1:0-1537 GCA_964475255.1 uncultured Sorangium sp. | reverse complement strand
CGGCCATGTGCGCGATCTCGATATCGCGCTCGAGCTGCCGCCGTCGCCGCTCGAGCCGCCGTTGCCGCTCGAGCCGCCGTTGCCGCACGAGCCGCCGTTGGGGGCGCTGCCGCCGTTGCCCGTCGAGCCACCACTGCTCTCACCGGCCGGGCTGTCGCTTCCGCATGCCGGGAAGCCGAGGAGCGCCAGAGGGAGCAGCGTCACGGGAGGGAGCGTCGTGGACCAGAAGGCGCGCATGGGACCGAGCCGTGCAACGGATGTACCGCGTTTTTCTCTCGTAATTCGAGAGGATTTGCCGTCTGGATCCCGCGTGTGAGAGCGCGCCGCGACGGTCGCGAGGGTTCGCGGCTGGCACAACCTGGCACAAAGGGCGATCGCCCAGCCCGTGTCGACTGGTTCCTCGTCGGAATGGTGGCGGTCGTGTGCACCGCGTTCGCCTTTCCGGATCCGGGTGCTCGCGGGGGCGCGCTCCACCCCGATGTCGTGAACAAGGCGGGCGTGTCGCTCATCTTCTTCTTGCACGGCTTGCTCTTGCCGTTCGAGTCGTTGAAGGCGGGGCTCTTGCGCTGGCCGTTGCACGCGCTCGTGCAGGGGACGACGTTCGTCGTGTTCCCGGCGCTCGGCGCGCTCCTCTTCTTCGTCGGGGGCGCGCTCGTCACGCCCGATCTCGGTGTCGGGGTCGTGTTCTTGTGCGCGCTGCCGTCGACGGTCTCGTCGTCCGTGGCGCTCACCGCGGTCGCGCACGGCAACGTCGCGGCCGCCGTTCTGAACGCGACGCTCTCGAGCGTGCTCGGCGTGTTCCTCACGCCGTTGTGGCTCGGCGCGATTCTCGGATCGACCGGGCAGGCCCTGCCGCTCGACGAGGTGATCGCAGATCTGGCGCGCTGGTTGCTTCTGCCGCTCGCGATCGGTCAGCTCGCGCGCCCCGTTCTCGGCGACCTCGCGCAGCGCCATCGGGCACGCGTGAGCATCGTCGATCGCGGCACGATCCTGCTGCTCGTGTACACCTCGTTCGCCGACTCCGTGAAGGCCGGGGTCTGGGGGCGGTACGGCGCGGCGCCGGTGCTCGTCGCAGCCGGCCTCGCCGTGTGCCTCCTCTTCGGAGTCATCGGGATCGTTTCGCTCGCGAGCCGGCTCTTCCGCTTCCCGGTGGAGGACCGCATCGCGGCCGTCTTCTGCGGCTCCAAGAAGTCTCTCGCCGCCGGGGTTCCGATGGCGCAGGTCATCTTCGGCGCCCACCCGGGCCTCGGGCTCATCTTGCTCCCCATCCTCATCTATCACGCGCTCCAGCTCTTCGTCGGGGGCTCCCTGGCCGCGCGCTGGGCGATGCGCCCCGACAGGACGGCTCCGTGATCTGCGAAGGCCGAGTCCTCGCCTGTATCCGCTGCCTTCGCGCCGGTCTTTCTCGCGATAGCGCTGCTCTGTGCCGGGGTGTGCGGAACGCGAATTCACCAGGAAGTTCGCTTCGGTCTCGATTGGCCACTAGAACGCCGATCAGTTTGACTGATCGGCGTTCTAGCCTTGTTTTGTAGGGGCG
>CAYYWA010000682.1:0-1542 GCA_964475255.1 uncultured Sorangium sp. | reverse complement strand
TTCCCGCGCTGCCGCCGAATCCTTCCGCCGAGCGGCAGGTCCCGGCCTCGCACCGTTCGCCGGGACGACAGTGCTCGTCCCGAAGGCACTCGAGCTCGGTCGGCGACGGCTCGTCGATGCCGAGCACCCCGCGACACGCGCTCGCAGAGAGCGCCCCCAAACCGAGGAGGAGCGTGGCCCTTCGAATCCAGCGCATCAGAAGCTCCCCTCCACCGCGATCCTGCCGGCACCGGGGACGAGCACCGCTCGGATGCCCGTCTGCGGCCGCGCGCTCTCCGAGGACGGGAGGAAGAACAGCGTCGCGCCGACGCCGAGGAGCACCGCTCCGGCAGCCGCCGTCACCGCGCTCGCGTCGGCGAAAGAGCCGGCCTTCTCCCGGAGCTCGTTCCCCGCCTTCGTACAGCCCGCCGCCCCGCACTCGTGCTCGGACCGGTCTTGCTCATCGAGCGCGCGCAGCGCCAGGTAGCCAGCCGTGCCGAGAGCGAGGACGCCGACACCCGCGCTCACGACACCCCCCACGCGCCGCACCGACCACGTCGGTGCTTCCGAAGCGCCGAGCGGAGCAGGCGGAGCCGCTGGAGCAACCGGCAAGCGAGCGAGCTCCGGCACGGAAACGGAGACGTGATCGCCCTCGGGTTCGACCTGGATCACGCGCACCCACGCCTCGTATCCGGGCGCTTCGGCGCGGATCTCGTAGCGGCCCCCATCGACAGGAATGGCCACACCGAGCGCGGCGCGGCCGACGATCAAACCTCCGCGCCGGATGGTGAGCCCGGGGAGCGCCAGCGTGCTCGGGTGCACGTGGATCGCCACGCGGGACAGTCGGCGGGCGAGCCTGCTGGATTCCTCGACCGCGTACTGCTCGCGCTCGCGGCTGCGCTCGCGCCGAGCGCGCGCCGCCGCTTCGTTGTACTCCGACCACGCGCTCGCGAGCTTGCCCTCACGCTCGTGGCAATGCGCGAGCAGGATCAGCGCGCCCGTCCCCGGGTCGATCCGATAGCTCTCGTCGAGCTTCGAGCACGCCTCCGCGACCCGGCCCTGATCGAGCAACACTCTGCCTTCCTCCCAGAGTGCGTCCGCGGCGGCAGACGATTCCGCGCGAGCAAGCCCGGGCAGCGCAGTGCCGAGCGCGAGCACGAGAGCGGCGAACGAGGTTCGCATGCAGTGCATGGATCGAGTTGGCGAGTCCTCGCGCACGGTGCAGCGAGGGCATTCGAAACAAGCACTCTCCGCGATAAGCTGTCAACCGAATCCATGGGCGCGTGACGTAGTGATTTCGTCGGTCCGATTCGGCGAAACATCGCGCCTACGAAAAGCGCGCATAGCCACTTCTTCGGCGTTCGACGAACGCGCGCGCCGCCACGGAGCAACGACGCGCAAAAGTCACTCGCGACGCGGGACTCGTCACGCTTCTTCGCCAATTCGCGCCAGCGCTCCAATAGTCATTTGTTGTTGGCGTGAACACGAGGGAACGTGTCGCGCGTTCATGGCAATTTCTTCGACGGGGCTCGCGGCCCGCCCCCCTCGTCCGCGTCCCGCGCC
>CAYYWA010000681.1:0-1547 GCA_964475255.1 uncultured Sorangium sp. | reverse complement strand
TCCGTTCCTGGCGGAAGAGGCGGTGTTCGTGCTGCGGCGGGCGCTCCACGCGGCCCGATACGCCGCGCGTCGCGCCCAGCCGGTCGCGATGAACCAACGAATCGAGGTGGCGGGCGACTCGCCGGAGATGGCGGAGGCGGTCGCGACGGCGGAGCGGGCGGCTCGCAGTATGACGACCCTCCTGATTCGGGGCGAAAGCGGGGTCGGGAAGGAAGTCCTCGCGCGGTACGTCCACGCGCGGAGCCCTCGCGCTCACCGACCGTTCGTCAAAGTCCACTGCGCCTCACTCCCCGAGGCGATCCTGGAGAGCGAGCTCTTCGGATACGAGAAAGGCGCGTTCACCGGAGCCGGAGCGCGCAAGCCGGGGCGCTTCGAGCTCGCAGAGGGCGGGACGATCTTCCTCGACGAGATCGGCGACGTTTCTCCTGCCGTTCAAGTGAAGCTCCTGCGCGTCGTCCAGGATCGCGAGTACGAGCGCCTGGGCGGAACCGACGTGTTGCGCGCCGACGTCCGCATCATCACCGCGACTCATCGGAACCTCGAGCGCATGGTGAAGAACGGGGAGTTCCGCCAGGACCTGTATTATCGGCTGAACGTCCTCAGGATAACCGTGCCCCCGCTGCGCTCGCGTCCGTCCGACGTCGAGCGGCTGGCGCTGAAGTTCTGCGCACGGTTCGCCTCTGCCAACGGGCGCTCCGTGCGGCTCGGTCGCGAGGCGCTCGATGCGTTGCGGAGCGCGCCGTGGCCCGGAAACGTCCGACAGCTCCAGAACGTGATCGAGCGCCTCGTGGTGCTTTCGGACGCGCACGTCGTCGATGCGTCGGACGTGCGGCGGGAGCTCGAGCGCGACACGTTCGCGGCCCAGGACGAAGGCACGGAGATGAGCGCCGTCGAGCTCGGCGCGGCGGTTCGCAAGGCCGAACGTCGAGCACTGAAGCGCGCGCTCGAGCGTTCGGGGGGGAACCGAGCGCTCGCAGCGCGGCTGCTCGGAGTCAGCCGGCGCACGCTCTTTTACAAACTTCGCGAGCACGCGATTGGTTGAAGGAAGGGGTTGGGGAGGAGAGTCGGAACGATTTCTGCTCGGAACACGGCGCGGGTCGCAGGAACGCCAGAAAACCCGCCCATGAACGGCGGGACATTATGGAGAAAGGATGGTCGAGGGATGAGAGGGAAGTGGATTCGAGCATTCGTGGTTGGGAGTTTCGTGTCGTTCGTGGGTGCGGCGAGCTGCAGCGCGGAAGACCCGTCGAGCGAGGCCGTGGGATGGACACGACAGGCAGCGTGTAGCGAGTGCGATGACGGGAACGCCTGCACGATCGATACCTGCGTTCTGGACATCTGCGTGCATTTGCCGGACCTCCTGTCGTCCGGCTGCTGTGAGGCGGCGGCCGACTGCAATCCGGGGCAGTGTCGCGTCGCCGCCTGCGTCGCGAACGCGTGTGTGTACAGCTCCATTCTCGGCTGCGAGGAAGGCGGGGAAGGCGGCGCCGCCGGGACCGCCGGCGCGAGCGCTTCGGGCGAAGCCGCGTCGCGCGGGGCAGGGGGAG
>CAYYWA010000680.1:0-1570 GCA_964475255.1 uncultured Sorangium sp. | reverse complement strand
CGTAAACACCCGCGGCTCCATCGCCGCGCGGAGCTCCCCCACGTCCGCCGCTCCCAGCCGCCACTCCGCGAGCTTCTCCTGCCAGCGCTGCGCCTCTGCCTCCGCCGCCTCCAGCCGCGTCTTCCCCGTCCGCGCGAGCAGCCCCTCATCCATCCACGGAGCGAACTCCTCCGCCGACAGCCCCGGAAACGTCAGCAGCAGATTCGGCAAATCCCCCTTCACGTCGATCAGGATCACCGGCACCCGCGCCCGCAGCACCTCCTCCACCAGCACCATCAGAAGCCCCGTCTTCCCGCTCCCCGTCATGCCCACCACCACCCCATGCGTGAGCAAGTCGTCCGCCGGAAACGCAAACGCCCGCGTCTCACTCAACCCGTCGAGGGGCCGCGTCCCCCCGACGGCCAACTTCCGCCGATGCACCATGGCCGTCCTCGCGCCCCTCACGCCTACGGCTCACCCACGAACGGCTCGCCCGCGTTGATGACCGCTCCCCCGGGCGGAGGCGACGCCGTCGTGTTCGGCGCCGACTCCGGCTCCGGCTCGGATTCGGGGGGCTCGTCCTCCGTCGACGCGTTGTTCCTCGCGGAGGGCCCGAGGTTCTTCCGCAGGTTCGGGGCGATCACGTCGACGTCCCGATGATCGAACCGCAGATAAGCGATCGCGCGCCGACACTGCATGTACGCCCGATCCAGGAGCGTCCACGCCCGCCGCACGCGCAGCGATCCGTCCGACAAAGACGGCGAGGTTCTGAACTCGCGGCGGCTGATCAACCCGAACACCGCCGGACCGATCTGCGCCCCGCGCATCAGATCTTCCTCGGTCACACCGCAGATCTTCTCGATGGAATCCCAGCGAGAGCGATAAAGCCCCACCAGCGCGACCAAGTCACTCGGCGCGTCCTTGTTGCCCGAGCCCTCTTTGATCTTCGCGATTGCCGCCTCCTCGAAGAACCCCGAGCCAACCAGCGGCACCGCCCACATCAAGAGCTTCGCCCGCAGCGCCTTCACCTCCTCCATGAGCCGCGCGGCCTCGAGCGGATCCGGCTCCGGCAGGTTCGTCACGTACGCGTACCAGGCCGCCTTCGCATAATCGACGAGGTTGTCGACGCTGCGCATGTCGAACTCCGGCAGCGCCGCCATTCGCTCCCGAAACGACAAGATGCGATCGGAAACCCCCAACGCGATCGACGTCGCGCTCACCACGTCCACGTTCATCGTGGAAAGGTCCCCGATGCTCAGCGCTTCCATCTCCCCGCGCACCCGTTCGTACGCATGCTCGGCCTCTTCCATGTCTTGCAGCGGTGTCGACAGTGCCATCGTGCGAGCCTCCTCTGATTGTCCTCCTCACGCGGGGCTCACCACACGCGCGCTCCCTCGGGTGCGAACACCCGCGCGCAGTTGACGCCGAAGCACCGCTGACAGCCATGGTCATTTCATGCCGAGGACTCCGACACGAGCGGATCAACCGCTCCCCAAGCGGATCAACCGCCCTCGCCGCCTCACTCGCGCTCCCCAAAGAGCGGTTGATCCGCCCATTTTCCCCCCTCCCCCCCTCGAAAGAGCGGATCAAC
>CAYYWA010000679.1:0-1572 GCA_964475255.1 uncultured Sorangium sp. | reverse complement strand
TCCTCGTCTCGCCATCGTTCGCCTCGTTCCCTTCTGCGCCCGCGAAGGCCCGCGGCGCCGCTTGCGTCGTTGTGATGCCACGGGGCGACTCTCCATCAGCCACGACGGCGAAACAACGCCGAAAATTCGTCAGTCCGCGAAACGTCAGGGTCGAGAAAACCGAGGAAAACGCGCCAAACAAGGCGCACTCGTGCATCGCTCCGACTGAGGATGTCGAGCAAAATTAGAGCGACAGGCAGGCTTGCGCGTCGCTCGGGCGACGCTGGCCCCCTTCCTGGTCGCTGCCCGCGGGAGGTGGGCGGCCGGAGAGACCAGAAGCGTCACGAGTTACTGCAGATGTATCAAGCCCAGCGGCGCCTTCGGCGCCGTCCCCCCAGCGGCGAACGCTCCACGCGCACGCGCCGCACGTGCAGACGTGCTCACGATGCATGGAGAACAGGCGCGCCGTGCGTGCGATGAAGCGTCGCCCTCGACGAGCTCGCAGGACGAGCGCGAAGGACGCGGGGTCAATGCGCTCACCTTCGGTCGAGGTGAAGTCCTTCAGGATGTACTTGACGAGCTCGCACACGATATCACCGCGGTTCGCGCGCGTCACAGCGCGAACGTCCACCATCGGGAGCGGAACCAGGGTGGAGCTCGACCCGCAGTATCGCGCGAGGGTGGCGAGGGTGTGCGCCTCCCACGGGCCGCACCGGCCGATCAGACTCTGCGCGGGCAGGTAGGGAACCGCGTCATGCCCCGCGGACTCCAACGCGCGCCCCCACAGCATCGCGACGACAGGCCACGACACGAACGGCGCGATGAGCCACACGTGGAGGTGAGCGAGTCCTTCGTGGCGCCCGGCCAGAATGCCTCGCGTGCCGATCTCCGTGGCGGCGAAGTACGGGATGCGAGCCAGGCGCTCGGGGAGCCCCAGGTCTCGCGCGATGTAGTGGCGCACGCTGCGGATGAAGATCCCGCGCGCGCGGTGCGCGAGCTCGACGTCATGCGCGATGCCGTGCGCGGTGGGGGGAACCGGAAGCGTGAGGAAGCGCTCGCGCATGACGCGCCGGTCGCCTGAGCGCAGACGCCGCCCGGTGATGGGCGATCGCTGGAATTCGTGGCGCCCCAGGACGTACCGCCACGCGGCGCCGATGCCCGCGGACAGGCGCGCGCGCTCACGAGCAATGCGAAGGCCACGGCAGGCGTGGCACGTGATGCGGCCGCATCGCTGCGGGATGCGCTCCGCGCCGGTCATCGGCGCATCGCACGAGCGACACGACACGGTGAGCCACGAGGTGGCGCACGCATCGGCCGCGCGTTCGCCCGCGCGCAGACCTCGAGCGCGCCCCGCGTGGTAGCGCGCGCTCCGCTGCACGCGGTCGATCCATCGCTCGCGCTCTTCCCACGGGCGTTCGAGGAGCTCGAGCACGTGCAGCCAGATGACACCCCAGCGCGCGATCTCTCGCGCGCGGTGCTCGTGCTCTTCGGCGAGCTCGACGCGCCACGGCTCGGAGTACTCGTCTACCAGGTCCCGCCATGCCCGCCGGTCAATGGACACCCCCCAGGGCGCGTCTTCGCGCGGTGCGGGCC
>CAYYWA010000678.1:0-1574 GCA_964475255.1 uncultured Sorangium sp. | reverse complement strand
CGTACTTGCGGCGGGTGGTGCCGTCGGCTTGCTGGAACGCTTCGAAGATCAGGCGCTGCTTGTCTTCCGGAATGCCGATACCGGTATCGCGAACCTCGATCTCGATCGCGCGGTCGGCTTCGCTGAGGACCGGGTGCGACGGGTTCCAGCCTTCGCGCGCGAGCCGGACCGACAATGTCACCCCGCCTTCGGACGTGAACTTGAAGGCGTTCGACAGGAGGTTGAGCACGATCTGTTGCAGGCGCTGCTCGTCGGTGCGGATGGTCGCGGGGAGCTTATCCTCGAAATCGACCTCGAAGCGAAGGTTCTTCTCCGAGGCGAGTTGTCGGAACGTGCGCTCCATATGCTGCTTGAGGCTGCTCAGCGACATGTCGCCGATCTCGATCGCCACGGTGCCCGATTCGATCTTGGAGAGATCCAGGATGTCGTTGATCAGGTTGAGCAGGTCGGTCCCCGCGCCGTGGATCGTGCGCGCGAATTCGGTCTGCTTCTCGTTGAGGTTGCCCTGCTGGTTGTCGGCCAGCATTTTGGAGAGGATCAGCAACGAGTTCAGCGGCGTGCGCAGCTCGTGGCTCATGTTGGCGAGGAACTCGGACTTGTACTTCGAGGTGAGCGCGAGCTGCTCGGCCTTCTCCTCGACCGCGCGGCGCGCCATCTCGATCTCGAAGTTCTTCGCTTCGACCTGGCGCTTCTCGTTCTCGAGGAGCTGGGCCTTTTCCTGCAGCTCCTCGTTGGTGGCGTGCAGCTCTTCCTGCTTCATGGTCAGCTCGGTCTGACGCGACTGGAGCTCTTGCGTCAGAAGCTGCGATTCCTTGAGCAGCTCCTCGGTGCGCATCGTTGCCGCGATCGTGTTGAGCACGATGCCGACGGTCTCCATGAGCTGGCTGAGGAAGGTGTGATGGGTCTCGCTGAACTCCTCGAACGAGGCGAGTTCGATCACCGCCTTCACCTCGTCCTCGAACAGCGCCGGCAGGATGTTGACGTTGGCGGGCGTGGATGAGCCGAGCCCCGCTCCGATCTTGATGAAGTCGCCGGGCACCTTGCTGAGCCGCATCGGGCGTTTATCGGCTGCAGCTTGGCCGATCAGGCCCTCGCGCAACTCGAATTTCTCCTTCAGTTCGGCGCGGCGGTCCGCCCCGTAGGTCGCGACGAGGTCCAGCGTGGGGCCGCTCTCGTTCTCGTTGGCGACATAGAACACGCCGTATTGCGCGTTCACGAGTGGGGCCAGCTCGCTCATGATCAGGTGCGAAATGGTCGTGAGGTCGCGTTCGCCCTGAAGCATGCGACTGAACCGGGCGAGGTTGGTCTTGAGCCAGTCCTGCTCCGCATTCTTCAAGGTCTGATCCTTGAGGTTGCGGATCATCTCATTGATGTTGTCCTTGAGCGCGGCCATCTCGCCGGAGGCTTCCACCGAGATCGATCGGGTCAGGTCGCCCTTGGTCACCGCGGTGGCCACTTCGGCGATCGAGCGCACCTGGTTGGTCAGGTTCCCGGCGAGCATGTTCACGTTGTCGGTGAGGTCGATCCACAGGCCGCCGACACCGGGCACTAGCGCCTGGCCCCCCAGCGTCCAA
>CAYYWA010000677.1:0-1586 GCA_964475255.1 uncultured Sorangium sp. | reverse complement strand
CCTCGAGAGCTGGCTCTTCATCGCGTACGACGCAGGCGCCTTCCGCGTCCACACCCAAGACGTCGAGAAGTACCTCGGCGACATCAGCAAGCGCGGTGGCACCACCGAGCACGCGTGGTCGGAGCAGACCACAAAGCGTGTCGCAGCGGGCCTCCTCAAGATCGCCGTCGACTTCGGGCTTCTGCGCGGCTCCATCACCAAGGAGTTCGTCTCGTTTCATCTGCCAGAGCGGAGCTTTCTCTACCTGCTCCACGCGATGCGCGACGAGAAGCTGAGCCCCAGCAGGCTCGTGGCCTCTCCCGACTGGCGTTTGTTCTTGATGCGCCCCGCCGACGTCGAGCACGAGCTCCTGCGGCTCCACCAGTACCGCAAGCTCGAATACCAGGTCGCTGGAAGCCTCGTGCAGCTCTCGCTGCCCTGCGCGAGTACCTGTGAGTACGCAGAGAGGATGGTTGCATGAGCGACCTCGAACACCGCCTGAAGCAGAACCTCGAGCCGATCCTCGAGCTGCCCGATCCCCGGCAACGCATCAGCGCCTACCACGACATGCCCTACGCGCTCTTCCGCTACGACCCGGAGGACGAGTTCCCGCTGCGTCAGCAGGTGAGCCTGCTCGAGACGCGGCTCGAACAGAAGGGCAAGCGGGTTCGCCGCATCTCGCTGGCTCAGTGTCTCGACGCCGCGATGCGCCTGCAGCGCCCGCTATCAGAGTGGTTCGACGTCGAGCGCGAGCTCGGCACAGAAACCGTGATCGAGACAGTCCACGCAGTGCTCTCCGAGGGCGAGTCGTCGCTCGTCGACCTCGTTGCATCGCAGCTCCCCGAGGACGG
Organism: uncultured Sorangium sp.; assembly: GCA_964475255.1. Taxonomy (GTDB): domain Bacteria; phylum Myxococcota_A; class Polyangia; order Polyangiales; family Polyangiaceae; genus PMG-095. Next base: position 756 of record CAYYWA010000677.1, on the reverse strand, counting down.
CGATCCGCTCCACGACATCGTCTTCATCTTGCGCACCGGCGCGCTGTTCCCCGTGTACCGCACCTTCTCGCTGCTGGAGCAGCTCAAGGGCCGCGTCCACGTTCCGACCGTTCTCTTCTACCCCGGCGACCTCGATGGCGCGGCAGGCCTGCGCTTCATGGGTGTGCTCGACGCGGAGCACAACTACCGCCCGAAGATCTTCTGAGGACCATGACGATGACGACGCCCATCAAGACCCTGTTCGCGAACGACATCCACCGTCGCATCGAAGAGGTCATCAAGGTCGACCAGACCGACGAGGAGATCATACGCGACGAGAACGCCGAGTACGTCGTCACGGACGCGATCCGCACGCACTACACCGGCATCTTCGAGGCGTACCGCGAGGCCCCGAACAAGCCGACCGACGGCGTCTCCATCTGGGTCTCGGGCTTCTTCGGCTCCGGTAAGTCGAGCTTCGCCAAGATGCTCGGCCTCTCCGTCGCGAACCGCACTGTCGCGGGCGAATCGGCCGCCGAGCGCTTCGCCGATCGCACGGGTGACAAAAAGCTCCAGGTTTTGCTCAAGGCCATCAACGAGAAGATCCCGACGCACGCGGTCATCTTCGACGTCTCGACGGACCGAGGCATCCGCAGTGGCAATCAGACGCTCACCGAGATCATGTACGGGCTCTTCCTCCAGAGCCTCGGCTATGCGAAGGACCTCGACCTGTCGGAGCTGGAGATCGGCCTCGAGGAGAAGGGCACACTCGGGAAG
>CAYYWA010000676.1:0-1603 GCA_964475255.1 uncultured Sorangium sp. | reverse complement strand
GCAAGAGCTGATCTGAAGCGGCGTCGCAACGAACTCGGGACAGTTCGAGGCGCCGGGGAACCATGAAGCTATCCAAGCAACGCTGATGTTCGCGCTGCTCCTCCTCGGACGCCTGGCCTGCATCGAGCGCCGGCGCGGGGCAGAGCGTCTCGGGGCGCAACAGATAGGTGACGGTGCTGCCGTCGCTGTGCTCGAGATTCTCTGACGCGAGGTAGCGCTGCGGGACGTCTTCGAGCAGCGCTTCCACCTCTTGGTTGCGCTCTGCGACATTCAAGACGCCATTGGGGTAGCTACCTCCGAACAGACCCCGCGCGATGCTTGCGAGCGTTCTCGACTCATCGACGAACGCGCTTCGCTCGAGCGCCGTGAGCAGCACGTGGCGAGCGTGTTCGACGACCAACGCCGCGGCGCGCTCTGGTTCCAACTCACCACACGGAAGCAATGTATCCAACTCGCTCTCGTCGAGGCTCGGCGACGTTGCTGGGGATGGACCTGGGGAGCTTCCAGCATCTCCGCCGGCAGCTTGAGGGGCTCCAGGTGAACAAGCCGCAGCGCAGATTGAAATCGCACGAGCGGCAAGCACTCGAAGCGGCCAAGAACGCGTGCCGCGCAGCCCTCGCTCGAAAGGGGAGATAGGCTTGATGTGAGGGGTCCTCATCGACTGGAGTATTCGAGTCGCCGTTGCTGCGGTCAAGGAGGAGGGGCTTGAAGAACCCCCGCCGAGCACGTGCTGCCGGCGGTGCCGCTCCGACAGTGGGTATTGACTGTGCCGTTCGAGCTCCGGGCTCGCCTGGGGTTCGACGGAGAGCTCCTGGGAGCCGTGGCTCGCGTGTTCGTGGACTCAGTGCTTGGTTGGTATCGGCGTCGGCTGCGCACGAGCAACCGCGAGCGCGTCGAGAGCGGGGCGGTTACCGTCGTGCAGCGTGCGTCGAGTGACTTGAAGTTGAATCCGCATCTACATGTAGTGTTCTTGGATGGCGTGTACGCGCGTGCAGCCGACGGCGGTCTCGTATTCCGAGCGCTGCCCCGCCTTTCGACCAGTGACGTGGCTGACGTCCTTCAGATCGCCCGGGTCCGCATCCTGCGCTACCTCGAGCGTCGGGGCGTGGTTCAGGTCGACGAGGAGTCGACGCGCCTCCACGACGAGCTCAGCGAACGCGAGCCGGCATTGGCCCAGCTCGCGCGCGCAGCCGTGTCCGGGCTTGCGCCTGCCGGGCCCGAGCTGCGGCGGCGCCCCGTCGAGCTCGCTTTCAGAGGCCGTCCCGGAGTCGTGATCGAGGCCAAGCTCTCCGTTCGCGACCACGGCTTCAGCCTGCACGCCGCGACTCGCGCCGGCGCTGAGGATGAGGCGGGCAGAGAGGCGCTGCTCAAGTACGTGCTCCGTCCCCCGATCGCGAGCGAGCGGGTGCAGTGTGGCCCTGACGGATTGGTTCGCATCGCTCTCAAGAAGCCGTTCAGCGACGGCACCGTCGCGATCGACATGGATCCGCTCTCGCTGCTCTGCCGTCTGGCAGCGACAGTGCCGCCACCGCGCTTTCACACGGTGCGCTACGCGGGAGGGTTGTCCTCGGCGTCCAAGTGGCGGCCGTTGATCGTGCCAAAG
>CAYYWA010000675.1:0-1604 GCA_964475255.1 uncultured Sorangium sp. | reverse complement strand
GCGCGGCGAGCGCGCGGGCGGCGCGCCGTTCGTCGGGCGCGACGCCGAGCTCGCCCAGGTGTTGAGCGCTTTCGATCGCTCGCGGAGCGATCAAACACCGATCCTCGTCAGCATCACGGGCCCGCCCGGCATCGGCAAGAGCCGCCTGCGCCGTGAGGTGATGGCGCGTATCGCCGCCCAGGCCAGCGCGCCGCAAGTGATCCTGCAGCGCAGCGAAGCGTACGGTCAGGGTCAGCCGCTCGGCGCCGCCGCGGACGTGCTGCGCGCCATCGTGGGTCTGCCCAAAGGCGCGACGAGCACGGAGGCCGAGCGCGCCATCGTCGGCCGGCTCGGTCCGGCAACGCGCGACGAGCTCACGGCTCGAAACCGAAAGCTCGTCGCACGGCTGCTCGCCAACGAGCCGTTGCCCGAGGGACTCGATCCGCGAGGCTCGCGCGACGCGCTCTGGCTCGCCATGACGGACCTCGTGCTCCAGGTCGCGTCCACCGAGCAAACCGCGATCCTCATGGAGGATCTGCAGTGGGCGGACCCCGAGAGCATCGGCTGGCTCGATCACATGCTCGGCCGCGCGGGGCACCGGCCGCTGTTCGTGATGACGATGGTGCGCCCCGAGTTCTGGGCCGCCAATGCGGAGCGCTTCGCCGGTCGCGACCACGTGCGCATCGAGCTCCGGCCGCTGTCGAAGCGCGCCGCGCGCGGCATCGCTCACGCGGTGCTCGGAGAGTCCGCCAAGGAGCAGGAGATCGATCGCATCGCCGAACATTCCGGTGGCCTGCCGCTCTTCGCGGAAGAGCTGGCGCGCCTCACCGCTGGCGGACGCGATCCGCTCGAAGCGCCGACCATCCAGGCCGCGATTCAGGTCAGCCTCGACGCGCTCGACGAAGAGTGCCGCGATGCCGTGGGCAGGCTGAGCGTGCTCGGCCTCACCTGCTGGGACTCGGCCCTCGAAGCGCTCGGGCTGCCTCAGGCCGAGGGCATCATGAAGGCGCTCGTCGCCTCGGAGATCCTCGTCGAGCAGAACGCGTCCCGATTCTCCGGAACGCGGGAGTGGACGTTCAAGCACGCCCTGGTCCGCGACGTCGCGTATGCCTGCCTCGGCGAGCCGGAGCGCCGCGAGCTCCACGCGCTCGCCGCGGCCTGGCTCACCTCCATGGGTGAGGATTCGGCCGTGATCGCCGAGCACTACGACCTCGGTGGCCTGCACGCTTCGGCCGCGGATCACTGGGAGCGCGCCGCTCAGCGCGCCCTCGCGACGAACGCGCTCACGGACGCCTTGAACATGGCGGACCGGGCGCTGTCGTTCGCGGAGGACAAGCCGTCCCGCTTCCGGCGCGCCTCGTACCTCGACGAGGCCTGGAGCCGGCTCGATCCACGAGTCGGCGAGCGCGAAACGGCCGTGCTCGCCATGGAGCAGAACGTGTACGACGAGGCGAGCGCGGTGCGCGCCCGCGGTGCACGCGCGCGCTACGACGATGCGCGCGGGCACGGCGAGCGCATCAGCGAGCGCCTCGCCGAGACGCGCGAGCAGGCCGAGGCCCTCGGCCTCTACGACGAGGAAGCCCGCTGTACGGCCGTGCTCGCGGCGCGCCGCGCCTTCGCGGGGA
>CAYYWA010000674.1:0-1608 GCA_964475255.1 uncultured Sorangium sp. | reverse complement strand
GGTTGCTCGGCTGAGGCGGCGCGCGCGCGGCGGCGGCCCGTGGCGCCCGACCGGCGAGGCGCGGCGCGCGTCACTCCACGCCGACGATCACGGCCGGATCGCAGCGCGCGACGAAATCCGCGAGCGCAGCATCGACGGCGCTCGCGTCGTGCGCATCGAACGTGATCTTGGTCCGGTAGCGGGGGTCGAACCACTTGGGATACGAGCCGATCTCGACCTCGGGATGGGCGGCGACCACCCCGTCGAGCGGCGTCTTGATCTCGGCCTCTTCGAGCGCGAGAAACACCGCCCGCGACACGAAGGGACGCGGCCCCGACACGTGAGCGCGCACGGCATCGAGCTTCATGCGGAAGATCTCGGGCACGCCGGGGAGCATGAACACGTTGTGCATCAACGTGGTCGGCCACTTGATGTCGCTCACGCTGACGAGCGTCGCGCCGCGCGGAACGAGGGCCATGCGCAGGTGCGCCTCGCTCAGCCGCTCTCCGTAGCTTTCGCGCAAGAGCTTCTCGAGCGTCGGATCCACGACGGCTTCGACCCCGAAGGCCTCCGCCACGGCTTGGACGGTGACGTCGTCGTGCGTCGGCCCGACGCCTCCGCTCGTGAACACGACGTCCGACGATTTCCTGAGGGCTTCGACCTCGGCGCGGATGACCGGCACCTCGTCCGGCACGATCACGGCCCTGACGAGCCGGATGCCCAACGTTCGGAGCACGCGCGAAAGCTCGAGCAGGTTGCTCTCCTGCACCTTGCCCGACAACAGCTCGTTGCCGATCACGATGGCGGACGCCGTGCGCGCGGAGAGGGTCATCCGCCGTTGCCTCCGAGCTCGCGGACCACGGGGTTTCCGTCCTCGTCGATGCCGAGCAGCTCCTCCACGCGCTTCTCGGCGCTGTCGAGGCGCATCTGGGCGGTCCGTGCGAGCCGAACGCCTTCTTCGAAGAGCTTCAGGGACTCCTCGAGCGGCAGATCGCCGCCCTCGAGGCGCTCGACGATCTCGCCGAGCCGCGTGAGCGCGCCTTCGAACGTCGCCGCTTCCCCGGAGGCGGCTGCGTCGGTCGGGTTCGGTTGCCGAATCGTCATGGCGTGCGGTGCCCCGGAGCCTCCCCTCCCGCGGGCACGAGCGCAAGGCGGAGCGCCACGTTTCCCGCGCCGAAGCCGGCGAGGGTCACGATTCCGTCGGGATCGGCGAGCACGGGGGCCGCGAGCCCCGACGGCAAGCGGAGGATCGCGCCGCGCCGCGTTCCGTCCGCGCGCACGAGCGCGACGGAAAGCGTGCCGGTCCCGGTCTCGAACGTCGGGGCCAGCGCGCGTTCGAGACCGCGGCGCGAAAGCTCTCGGGTCTCGGCGGCCGGGTCGAGCGTGGCGGCGAGGCGCAGCGTGCGCGCGCGGACCCCTTGGGGACGGCGCGAGAGCGCGTGCACGATCGCGCGCCGCACGCTCGGCTCGACCTCGAAGCGGTAGGCCGCCTCGAGAACGCCGAGCGCGCTCGGATCGGCGCTCGCGCCGAGACCGAGCGCCGCGTGCGCCCGGTACAAAGGATCGGGGGAGGCGAGGTGCTCGAGGATGCGCGGGCGCGTCGCCTCCGAGTCGCGCTCGGAGCGCGCG
>CAYYWA010000673.1:0-1611 GCA_964475255.1 uncultured Sorangium sp. | reverse complement strand
GCACCGGCGCTCGCGCCGGTGCCGCCCGTGCCCGCGCCGCTCGCTCCGCCGGTAGCCGTCGGAGCGCCGCTGGTGCCTCCGGCGCGCGTGCCTCCTGCAGCCGCGTGGGGGCTCGTCTCTCCGGCGTCGCACGCGAACGCGAGGAGCGACGCGCCGAGCACGAGCACGTGCGGCGTTTTCCGCGCGATGACCCGCTGACTCGAGAGCATGGTACGACCGAACGGGGTCACGGGGCAGGGACGATCTTGAGGAGCGCGTTCCCGTTGGCGGGAATGTAGAGCTCGCCGTCTTCGCCCTGCACGATCGCACCGACCTGGCTGAGCTGGGGCGCGCCGTTCACGGGAGTGAAGCAGGGCGCGTCGGGCGTGTTGGGATCGCAGCGCTTCTGGATCAGCGTCACTTCGGAAGTCTCCGAGCCGCACTGGTAGAGCGCGCGCATCGGGCGGTTCGGATAGAACTCACCGAAGAGGTACGCCCCGTACAGCTCGGGGATCGCCGCACCTCGATAGACGGCGCCGCCCACGATCGCGACGATCAAGTTCGAGACGCCGCCCGAGCTGCCGTGCGCCAGGTTGAAGATCGGGTCCGTGCGCGTGCTGCCCGCGCGTAGCTGGGTGTTGCTGGCGCACTGCTGGGTCGGGTTCTTCGTCGTGCCCTCGTAGCTCGGCCACCCGAAGTTCAGGCCCTTGGCCTCGGCCGGCGCGTGCACGATCCAGTCGTTGCTCCACTGCCCGACCTCGCCGATGTACAGGTCTCCCGTCAACGCATCGAAGTTGAAGCGGAAGGGGTTCCGGAACCCGTAGTGGAACACCCGCGGATCGCCCTCGTCAGCGAACGGATTGCCGGCTGCGGCGTAGGGGGGCGGCTGGCTCGGATCGAGCCGGAGGATCTTGCCGTAGGGGGAGCTCACGTCCTGCGGCGTGCCGGGGCGGGCCGCGTTGCAGTCACCGCCGCCATCGCCCATCCCGACGTACAGCATGCCGTCGGGACCGAACAGCACCGTGCTGCCGTTGTGGTACTTGGCGTAGCTGAAGCCGGAGCCGGGCACGTATCCTTCACCGCCCGGCTCGAGATCGAGGATCGCTTTGCGCGAGCTCGGATCGGCGACCAACGGATCGTCGGCCGAGCGAGTGTACTCGAGCACGAGATCGTGATCGACGAGGTCGCCGCTCGTCGGGATCAGCGTCACGTAGAACTTGCCGCTCGTCGCGTAGTCCGGCGGGAAGGCGATGCTGAGCAGGCCGCGCTCGTCGTAGTTCTGCGAGCCCCCCGTCGGCGCTCCGTTGCCGGTGAAGCCGGAGTTCTGCACCTCGTTGCTGACGTCGAGGAAGGGAGTCGGCTTGAGCTCTCCGCCGGAGAAGACGCGCACGTAGCCCAGCGCGTCGACTAGGTACCAGTCGCTCGAGCCCGGCGCCTGCGCCGCGTAGACCATCACCTTGAGGTCGTTGCTCTGAACCACCGTCTCGAGGCCGAGCTTGCCGATTGCGGGAGGCGCGCTCGCGTCGCACTTGACGGGGCCCGAGCCGCCCGAACCTCCCGAGCCGCCGTCCGTCGAGCCGCCGTCGGAGCCGCCGTCGGAGCCGCCGCCCGACGTGCCGCCGTCCGACGTGC
>CAYYWA010000672.1:0-1618 GCA_964475255.1 uncultured Sorangium sp. | reverse complement strand
TTGACTCCCGCGCTCGGCGAATGCTACCCGCGTGGAGCGGCCGGCGCGGGCTGCGGCTCGCCCGGGGGGCTCGCCCCCCTCGCCCCTACCGCCGCCCCCTCCAGGAAGTCGCCCATGTCCGAACAAAAGGAAAGCTCGGTCCTCTTCTCCCTCAAAGAGCTGATGAGCCTCGAGGAGAAGCGCATTCGGGAGGAAGAGGCGGAAAAAGAGCGCCGCGCCAAGGAGGAGGCGGAGGCCCGCGCCGCCGCCGAGCGGGCGGCCCGAGAGGCCGAGGAGCGCCGCCTCCGCGAGGAGGAAGAGCGCCGCCGCGAGGAGGAGCTTCGTCGGAAGGAGGAAGCTGCCCGCCTCGAGGCCATCCGGCAGGCCGAAATCGAGAAGGCGCGCGCCGCGGCCGAGCACCGAGCCCGCCTCGAGGCCATGGCGGCCCAGCAGACGCACGAGCAGCAGCTCGCCAAGCTCCGCTCCGACCAGACGAAGAAGCGCCTGAAGCTCATCGTGGGTTTGGTGAGCGCCGCGCTGGTGATGGGCGGCGTCGGGATGGCCGTGCTCTGGTCGAACGCGCAGAAGAAGCAGGAGGCCGAGCGCGCGGCCCTGCTCGCTCAACAGCAGCGCGCCGCCGAGGAGCTCGCGCGGCTCAAGGCCGAGTTCGAGGCGGCCCAGCGCAAGGAAGAGGAGCTCAAGCGCTCCCTCGAGAACGCCCAGACCGAGGCGGAGCGCCAGCGCATCGAGAACGAGCTCATCAAGACCCAGAAAGAGAAGGAAGACGCGCGGGAACGCGTCGGCTCGGCGACTCGCGCGCCGCGGGCCAGCGGCAAGAAGGGCGGGGGCTCGAAGGCAGCGCCGAAACCCTGCGACTGCCCGCCCGGGGACCCGCTCTGCTCGTGTCTGTAGCCGCCGGCGCCCGAAGCCGGCTCGCCTTCGCGCTCGACTACGGCAGCCTCGACGACGCCCGGCGCGGCGCCGAAGTGGTCGCCGAATCCGTCGGCGTGCTGAAGGTGGGGCTCGAGCTGTTCGTCCGCGAGGGACCGCGCGCGGTGGCGATCGGTCAGGCGCTGGACCGCGCCGTGTTCTTGGATCTCAAGCTGCACGACATCCCCGAGACGGTCGAGCGCGCCGTCGCGTCGGCCATCGGGCTCGGCGTGCGCTACCTCACGCTGCACGCCGGGGGCGGCCCGCGCATGCTCGAAGCGGCGGCTCGACGGGTCGAGCGGGAGCGGGCGGATCTGGTGCTGCTCGCCGTCACCGTGCTCACCTCGCTCGATACGACGGACCTCGCCGCCGTTGGCGTCGCGGCGAGCCCGCTCGAGCACGCCACGCGGCTCGCCGAGCTCGCCGTGGGCTCGGGCGTTCGCGGGCTCGTCTGCTCCGCGGCGGAGGCCGCGGCGTTGCGCGCGCGCTTGGGTCCCGACCCGGTGCTCGTCACCCCCGGCATCCGTCCCGGCGGACACGCCGGCAAGGACGATCAGAAACGCGTGGGCACGCCCGCGCGGATCGCGTCCGCGGGCGCCAGCCTCCTCGTGGTGGGGCGGCCGATCCGCGACGCGGCCGACCCGCGCCTGGCGGCGAAGGCGGGGCTCGGAGAGGTCGCGGAGGCACTGGGTGAAACCCCGACGCCGTG
>CAYYWA010000671.1:0-1629 GCA_964475255.1 uncultured Sorangium sp. | reverse complement strand
CCTCGGGGCCGAGCCGCTTCGCGAGTGCGCGTTTGCCGCGCGCTGCCGGCGCGTGCGCGCGGCGTGCCGCGAGGGGGAGCCCGCGCTGGTCACGCTCGATGACGGTCGGAAGCGCCGCTGTATCGCGCCGCTCGAGGAGATGGGGACCTGATGGCGCTCGGAGATCCCACGGAGCCGCGCGCCGGAGCGGCGGCGGAGGCGACGGCAGACGGCGCTCTGGCGGCCGGGCAGGCGCTGCTCACCGTGCGCGACTTGTGCGTGCACTTCGCGGGGCCGTCGGGGCCGATCCGCGCCGTGGACGGCGTGGACCTCGACCTGTTTCCGGGCGAGACCGTCGCGCTCGTCGGCGAGTCGGGCTCGGGCAAGTCCACGCTCGCGCGCACCCTCGTCGGTCTCAACGTGCCCACGCGCGGCTCGATTCGCTTTCGCGGAACGGAGCTCCGCGGCGCGAACCGCGCGGCGCTCCGCGCCCTGCGCAAGGACGTCCAGCTCGTCTTTCAGGATCCGTACGCGAGCCTGAACCCGCGGCTCACGATCCTCGCCACGCTCTCGGAGGCGTTGCTGCTCCATGGCCGCGCCACGCCGCGGGACGTCGACGGCAAAGTCTCGGAGCTCCTCGAACAGGTGGGGCTCGATCCGGACCTCCGCTTCCGGTACCCGCACGAGTTCTCCGGGGGGCAGCGGCAGCGTATCAGCATCGCCCGCGCGCTCTCCGTCTCGCCGAAGCTCTTGCTCTGCGACGAGGTCACCTCCGCGCTCGACGTCTCGATTCAGGCGCAGATCCTCGAGCTCTTGAAGAGGCTCCAGCGCGAGCTCGGCATCGCGTACCTGTTCGTCACGCACGACCTCGGCATCGTGCGCTACATCGCGCATCGGGTCGCGGTGATGTACGTCGGGCAAATCGTGGAGCTGCGCGCGTCCGAGGCGCTGTTCACGGAGCCGGCGCACCCGTACACGCGCGCGCTCGTCGCCTCGAGCCCGCGCATCGGCGCCGCGTCCAAGGGCAAAGCGCCGCTGCTCGGCGGTGAAGTGCCGTCCCCCGCTCGCCCGCCGTCGGGGTGCCGCTTCCATCCGCGCTGCTCCGAGCGCTTCGACCCCTGTCCGCGCGAGGTGCCCGAGCTCTATCCGCTCGCCGACGGCGGACGGAGCCGGTGCTTTTTGTGTCGCGAGGCGTGAGCGCGACGCGGGGCCTCGAACCAGAATCGCGCACTTCGCGGCGACTCTGGCGACGGCTGCGAATCCGAAGCAGGAACAGCGCGTGTTGGCGGCGGGCAGATCGGACGACGCCCTCCGGCGTCAGCCCGAAATCTAGGCTCAGGCGGAGGCTCAGCCAGCCTCGGCGGTGGCGCGGGTGTGTCCGGCGGTGGAGGCGGAACGGCATGGGGCCGTGTCGGTGCTGAGCCGCGGACGGTTCCGGCGAAAGAAATGAGGAGCACGGCGCAAGCCACGAGCACGAGGCGCGCACCGCAGGCGGGATCGTTTGCGTTGCTCTCGGCGGGCGTGCCGTCGTTCCTGGAGGCGGCGGTTTCGCGAGCGAATTGACCGCATTTCATATGCGGTGCACTAGTCGGGAAGGGCCGATCCCTCGCGTCTTTCCGCCGCCTTCGCGCCCGTCGTGCTCGCGATAGC
>CAYYWA010000670.1:0-1631 GCA_964475255.1 uncultured Sorangium sp. | reverse complement strand
AGGAGGTCGACGGCGAGGCGGAGGTGAATGGCGTGCGGCTCGGTCGGCCCGGCGTAGAGCCCGAGGACGACGGCCAGGACGAGGAACGGGATGAATCGCCACCTCATTGGATCACTCCTTCTCGACCGGAGCACGCAAGGCAACGGAGAGCGCCGCGCTCGCCGACGACCAGGGTTCCGCCGAGACGCGCACAGTGCGCGCGCCGAGAAGTGGTGTGCTCGAATTCCTCGAGATGGCGGCTGGTCCTCTCGAAGAGCGAGTACATCGTCCAGCAAAGGACGAGCCCCAGAACGATCAGGAAAGCAGGTTTGTGAGTCATGGTTGCCGAGCCACGGCTTTCGGAACGGCACAGCCGAAGCAGTGCACGCGTTCGTCCTCATCGACGAGGATGGTGCCGCCGGATTGCAGACACGCCGAGCGCAGGAGCGCGTTCTCGCGCTGCTCGAGGCGATGAAAGACCGCCTCGAGCACGCTGGCTCCGACACTGTCCACGAATGCGATGGACACGCCGGCGATGACGGCCCAGTGCAGCAGTGAAGACGCGGCTTTCTTCGGTTCGGCCATGGGTCCCTCAGCGCTCGTCAGCGGCCGCGAGGCACTCGATGGCCTGATAGGCGTTGTTGAGGCACATCATGCCGGTCAGGATCGCCACGGCGCCCGCGCTGAGCGCGGCCACCCCGCAGCTGCCAACGGCATGGATGATTTCGTCGCGGCACGCGATCGCCGGGCCACTCGCCATGGCGCCCGGCGTTCCTCCCGTTCCGCTGGCCCCCCGCTCGCCCATCCGCGCCGCCGAAGCGTCGTGGCAGAGCGACGCGTCGGCAAAGCCTGCACCGAGCGTTCCGCCGGCACCCAGCTGCCCACTCTGCAGCGCAGAAGCATCGCGACACCAGGGCGCGCTCTCGTCTTCCAGGGAGCTCGGCTCGAGGGACATCGGCCCCTGGCCGGGACCACCAACACGCAGATCCGACATTTCGTTCTCCTCTCCAGGCATCGAAGCCCGTAGTGCAGAGAAACTCGGTCAGGCCCGCGCGCCGGTTGCCGCCCAATTGCGTGTTGCGTGCGCCCTTCGGCAGGAGCCCGCCGGAGCGCTCCCAACGGAGCAACCGTCCAGGACCACTCATCGGGGGGTGCGAGAGTGCGCCTGGGGCGAGAGAACACAGCAACCCAGGCCCGTTGCTGCTCGCACCCGCCGAGGTTCCCCGCGCGAAGCGCGCAATCCCGACCCTTTCATCGGCGCAATGCGCGCGAGCGTCCGCATCGAGCGAAAGGACACCGCGACCAAACCCGTGCCGCTCGCATCTGCCGGGGCTTCCGTCGCGAAGCGCGCAAGCGAACCGACTCGTCCTTCGCCGAAGGACGGCCGTCCTCCCTCTCGTTGCGCGCCCGGCAAGATTCGAACTTGCGACACCCGGTTCCGTAGACCGGTGCTCTATCCAGCTGAGCTACGGGCGCATCCCGCGCGACCTCTCGGGTCCGCTGTCGGGCCCGGGGATCTCCCCTATCGGGCCCGGCGTGTCAAGGGCGGGGACCGGGAAGCAGACGACAGAGGACGCCTCCAGGCATTCTCGCGCAGGCGCGCGCGTCAGCGCCGACGCGAGGAGCGCCCGCGGCGCGCCGCGGGGCCGGGC
>CAYYWA010000669.1:507-1653 GCA_964475255.1 uncultured Sorangium sp. | reverse complement strand
ACGCACGTATGCACGCACTTCGCAGAGGTCCGTCGATTCACAACGCAGCGACACTGCCCGCTCGTTCTCGCTTTTCGAAGCTAGAAAAATTCGGTACGGTGGGCGATCGGTGGTGCTCGAAGTCGTCGAGAAGATCGCTCTTGGGACTACTTTCTAGTCGCAACAGCGATCGGCGTGCCGTGCGCGACTCGTGCGGCGCTCGCGATGAGTGCCGTCGCCGTCTACTTCGACGTGAACGACGGCAACCGCGCACTCACGGACTCGCGCCGCAGTGCGCGCAAGTCGGTGGCGTACTCCTCGACCTGAATCTCTCGCTTGTGGCCCGTGACGAGCCTGAGTCGCCAGGGCTCGATGCCGCTGTCGAGTCCGATCGAAACGAAGCTGTGGCGCAAGCGGTGCGGGAAGCAGTGTGGGCTTGCCCGGCCTTTGTGGACACCGATTTTCAGGCTGCACCACGCTCATACTCCATCGGGCTCACGTAGCCCAGGGTCGAGTGCAGCCTTGTCGGGTTGTAGAAACCTAGGATGTAGTCGGTTACCTCGCGGCGAGCAGCCGCCCTCGACGGGAACATGTCGCCGTGCTCGCACTCGATGTCGAGCGAGCTGAAGAAGCTCTCGACGACGGCGTTGTCCCAGCAGTTGCCCTTGCGGCTCATGCTGCACACGAAGCCCTGCTTCGCCAGCTCATCCTGGTACGTGCCGCTCGCATACGTCGTTCCGCGGTCGCTGTGATGCACGAGGCCCGGCTCGGGCTGCCGCTGATCGATGGCCATCCGCAGCGCAGCCAACGTCAGCGCCTCGTCGTTGCGCTCGGACATCGCCCAGCCGACGACGCGACGCGAGTACAGGTCGAGCAGCACGGCCAGATACAACCAGCCCTCACGCGTCGGCAGATACGTGACGTCGCCCGCCCAGACGCGGTTAGGCGCCTCGGGGTTGAAGTTACGGTCGAGGACGTTTGGTGGCGTCGGCTGTCCGGGGGTCGAGTGCGTAGTCCGGACAAACCTCCGACGGGCACGTGCCCGCAGCCGCTGCTCGCGCATTAGCCGTGCGATGCGGTGACGACAGACTCGTCGGCCACGCTTGCACAGCTCACGCTGAACGCGTGGGCTGCCGTACCGCTTCTTGAACTCGTCGAACACGGCAG
>CAYYWA010000669.1:0-497 GCA_964475255.1 uncultured Sorangium sp. | reverse complement strand
CTCCACGGCGAGTAGGCGGTCGTCCTTCGTGCGTGTGGGCTCGCCGCGTTCGAGCCACGCGTAGTAACCGCTGCGCTGCACTTGCAGCACACGGCAGAGCGTAGAGATGTCGTGCATGGCCTTCTCCGCGTCGATGAACGCGAACCTCACAGCTTTCGGCTTGCGAAGAAGGCCGTCGCTTTTCCCAAGATCTCGACCTCCTCCTTGAGCCGGGCGTTCTCCTTGCGGAGCCGCTTCAGCTCGTCGAGTTCCTCGGGAGACAGGCCGGTCTTCTCCTCGCCCTCGACCATCTCCACCCAGCTCCTGAGTACGCTGGCCGTCACGCCGAGCTCGCCCGCAATCGCGGTGATGCCCTTCTCAGGATGAGCTCGCAGAAGGCGAACCGCCTCCCGCTTGAACTCCTTACTGAACTTGCGCCGTCGCTTCTTGGTCACTGGTCACCCCATTCTGGCAGGTCAATGCCGTTACGAGGTGTCCACGGAACACGGGCAAGCCTA
>CAYYWA010000668.1:0-1653 GCA_964475255.1 uncultured Sorangium sp. | reverse complement strand
CCACGGCCCTCGCCCCGCCCGAGACCGCGCCGGATCCGCCGCCCACGGCCGAGCCCGCTCCGGAAGCACCGGCGCCGCCGCGCCCGGCCACGACCACGACTCAGAAGCCGCCGACCCCGAGGACGACGAGCACCCCGACGACGCCAACGGCGGCGCCCACCCCGACGACCCCGACGCCTCCGCCCGCGACGGGCGGGAGCTGCGATACCTGCGTGGCGAAGGCCCGCGCGGGGGATATCGCGGGGGCCGCCCAGGGCTACGCGTCGTGCAGCGACGGCCCGCAGAAGAAGGAGTGCCTCAAGCGCATCAAGGCGCTCGCGCCGAACGCCGCGACGGCGGCCGCGCGTAACGGCCAGTGCGATCGCGCTCGGGCGATCATCGCGGCCGCGCAGCAGATCGGCGCCTCGACGCCGTCGCTCGGGCGTGCGCTCGACAACACTTCCTGCAAGTGATCCGCGCGGTCAGCGAGCCCGCTGGAAGCCGGAGCTCGCCTTCCCGCCGCCGCTCCCTGCACGCGCTTGGAAGGCGTGGTAGAGGCGGTGCGCCCACATCGGGAACAGTCACCAAAAACGGCCCCTGCCAGGCACTCCGGACGAGGCACGCCTCGAGTCCTGCCGGCGAGCTCGCGGCGCGAACGGAACTTAAGCTCCTGAAATCAGGAGCTTTTCTCTTTGAAGCATCGCGTTATCCCGTCAGCTTGACGCTGCCCAGAACTTGTACTGAGATCGATTTGTCGCGCTCTTGTGATGTGCCAGCAGACCCTTCCGCTTTCTGCCGTCCAGGCGCTGTTCCCCGAGAAGGGAAATCTCACGAGAAGGTAGCCCAACCCATGACCACCAGGATGACGTGGCCGGAGCTCTGCCGCTCCAACAGGTATCGCGGCCTCTGGGTAGCCATCGACAATTGCCGTTACGATCAGAACACCCGCCAGCCCATCGAGGGCGACGTCGTGGACTCGGACCCTGAGCTGAGCGAGCTCTGCGCTCGCATGCGGGAGACCGGCCAGAGCGCTTGCACCATCGTGTTCTGCGACGGAGACGTGTTCGTCGAGCCGCCGACCGGCACGGACCCGCCACCGCCACCAGTTCGGACTGCGAACTGACCGTTCGGCCCGGAGCACCCCTCCGGGCCGCGCTGTTTCTGGCGAGAGCAAAGCGGACCCAGCGACGGAAGCTTGGGGGAGCGAGAGCAAAGCGGACCCGCCCTCTCAGCTCGGGGGAACCGGTGAAAGCTCCGGCGGAGCGACGAAACCTGCGGGGAACGAGAGCAAAGCAGACCCCGCCCTCTCAGCTCGGGGGAGCGATGACGGGGAGCGATGGAGGCTCGGGCGAGGACGGCGGGCCTCGCGAGGGAAGCTCGCCGCCCCGGCCGGGCGCAGTGTGTAGACGCCGCGCTATCGCACGATGGGTTTGAGGGCGGGCTTGCCGTCCTTGACGACCACGTCGAAGAAGATCCGACGGTTGGCGTGCTTGGCTCGGAGCGCCGCCTCGGTGGCCTTCACCGTTTTCTCCACGGTTTCCAGGCTGACGGCTGGTCGATTGGCGGCACGGCTCGCGGCGACCAAACGCGCGTGCAGCTCGCGCACGCCCTTCGCCTCGATGGGACCGGACGGCGCGGAGGCAGCGGCGGGATTCGGCTGAGGTCCCGCAGGGC
>CAYYWA010000667.1:0-1655 GCA_964475255.1 uncultured Sorangium sp. | reverse complement strand
GGCCTAGCCCTCACCGGCGGACCGTATCCTTACGACGGCCCGAGCGATGACACGGGACGGCCGGCCCTTCGACAACCCGGCGGGCGGGTGGTGGTGAACCCGCGCCCGGGGCGGGGCAACACGGTGGAGCCGCCACGCGCTCGCGAAGACGGGGGGGGGAAGACGCTCGCCGTCGTGGAAGGCGGCGATCTCGGGGGGCGGCAATCCTTCGTCAGTGGTCACGGCAAGCCGACGCAGACGCCGCGTCCCCCCTCGAGCTGGGAAACGAGCCAGCACGGATACGGCAACTGGTGCCATGCCGAGATCCAGGCGCTGACGCACCTAGCCAATCGAGGAGTCGCCGGGAGTTACAGGCTGTACATCGATCGCCCGCCGTGTCCTGAATGCAGCGCGTCCCTGCGGATCGCGTTGAAGCGGCTCGCCGCCATGAACATCGACGTCACGGTCGAACACATGGAAACCGACCCACACACCGGCGAGGCCGGCTGGAAGCGGTACCCACCGTGTTGAAGCGCCCGAGGAGGACGAGCCGGATGCGTGAGTCGTTGCCCCTGCACGAGGACGACGAGTACCGATGGTGAGGTCATGAAAAGAGCACTCGAGATCGGAGCTGCGCCCGTGGGCGCGATCGTGGCGGAGGCGACGAAGCTGCGGGAGTTCTTCGCGCAGCAGGTCCCGGCGCTCGGGCGCGAGCTATCTCCACTCACGCTCGAGCCGGAGGCTCCGGAGCGCGTTCGTGGCTTTTGGGAGACCTTCGGATGGACCGACGCGCTCGCACGCCGCTGGTCGCTCCAGCGACCGGAGGCCTCCGCCGGGCGACAAATCGTGCGCGAGCTGCTCCAGGAAATGCGGGAGGACGAGGTCGAGCTGCAGTCGGAGCTTCCGAAGCGCCACCGGCTCGTCGAGGTCGACCCGAGCGGCGCGGGATTCTCCGTGACGGACGAGGACGGCGGCGCGGCCGACCCACGGGTTCTGGGCGTGGTTTCGGACACGGGGGAGGTGGCGGAGATCCACCCGAGTTACCTGAACTTCTGCGCCAACGAGCTCGTGCGTGCGAGCTTCTCGGGCTGGAACACGCTGCCGATGACGCTTTCGAGTTACGAGATCGTGACGGCAGCCGAAGCGCCGTGGTCGCTGCTTTCACCGGCAACGAGGCGACTCGCGCCCGATCTGTGGCTCGTTCCGAATCACGCGGACGTGGTCGCGCCTGGGCCCCACTGCCATCTTGCCTATGGCCGTCTCGAAGCGGTCACGCGCTGGCTCATGGCGCTTCCCGAAGGCCAGACGCTCTCGTTGCCGGTGCTGCCGGACGAAGCGCTCCGGATCGCGAACCTCGCGGAGATTGAGGCGTTGCTCGACTCGGGCGCCCGGAGCTTCTCTGGCTCGGACCCCGACGAGCGGGTCGTCGTCGGGACGCTCGAGGGGCGTCCGGTGCTGGCGCGGCAGCTCGGCGCGCTCTGTGAGGTGGCCACGGAACCGAGCCAGACTGCGTGGCTGCGCGACAAGCTCGGCAAAGGAAGGTCCGAGCCTGCACACGGAGGCCCTTCGCCAGCACGGGCCCCGTCGAACGGCACCGACCGGGACCCGATCCGAGACGAGGAGCTCGTGGAGCTCGACGCGCTTTTGTCGGAGCTCTGCCCGCAGCACCGGACGAC
>CAYYWA010000666.1:0-1659 GCA_964475255.1 uncultured Sorangium sp. | reverse complement strand
GCCCCGCCACCAGCCGGCATCGCGCACCACGCGCCCCGGCCTCAGGACGGCGAGACGCCGGATGGATCTGGCAGCTTCAGCTCGCGCGGCTCGCGCTGGTAGGTGAGCTTGAATTCGTTCACCACGGGCGGCCACGGCTCGTCATACGAGAATCCCTCGAGCGTATCGAGACGGCCGTCGCGGACGAAAAGCACAAAGCCCGCACCGTGCGCGAGACCCTGCAACTCGCCGTTCACGTCGTCGATCTCGAAGTTGCGCGGCTCCACGATGGGGACTTCCCGAGGCACCTCGAACGAGCAGTAGAAACCAACGCCCGTGCGTTCACGACTCAGAAGGCGACCACGCTGTGCTTGCTCTCGCAACGCCGCCAACACGGGGTGCTCTCCCGCCAGTAGCTTGTCGAGTACACCACGTTCAAGATCTTCAAGACCTTCCATGAGCGCCCTCCTAAGGAATCCAGAAGCTCCCTATGCGTGCCGTGCCGTCGATCACGGTCCCCTTCACGACCACGTTCTGCCCCCCGACTTCCACGGTCGTCTTGAAGACCCCCGTCAACCCTTGGTTTCGAGCAGCCGTCTGCGTCGCGCTCTCGACCGCTCTGAATGCAGCCTCCTGCGACCCGCCAAACTTCTCCAGCAGAGGCCCGAGCTTATGCTTCGCCTGACCGAAGATGTGGTGCAGCTTGTTCGGGTCGATCGCCTTCGGTGCTGCCCTTGCGGCATGGGGGGAAGCTGACGCGGGTTCGGAGCGAGCGAGCGGATTTTCTGGGTGCGTTCGCGGCGTTGCAGAGCGCTCGAGCCAGGTGTTCAGCGGGGCCGCGGACGAAAAATCCCAGACGCGTGTTTTTGTCTGCACGCGCTCGAGCGCGGAGGCATTCACCGACGTGCACAGCATCGCCGCAATGCACGCGAGCACCACACACGCCCGCGTGCGGAAGCGGAGCAGCGTGGCGACGAGAGTGGCGAGGGCAGTCACGGTTTTTCGAGTTTAGCCGCCTTCCTGGGGCGACTAAAGGAAGAAGCTCACAGCTTCGGGCCGCGGCCGCGGCGGCCGCCCCAGGCCGAGATGACGTGCACGATCTCGTGCTTCACGTCGACCCAGAAGTACAGCTTCACCTCGGTCTTCGGCAGCAGCAAGCAGCGGACCTTTCGCCGGCCGCGGACGACGTACACGGCCGCAAGCTCGGGCGTATTCGCGAGAAACTCCTCGGCGTCGGCGAGCTCTTCCTTGAAGAGGTCTTGATGGTCACGGTTCGCTCGCCACCACGCATCGATGCGCTCGATCTCGCGTCGAGCTCGGCCGGCGATATCGAGCTTCACGTTCGCGTTCCGAGCGACGCGACCACTTCCTTGAAGTCGTGCACGTTCCCAGCGTCGACGTCCGCGAGCCCTTCGTCGATGCTTCGCAAGAGCTCCTGGCGCTCTTCATCGTCGAGGCCGTCGTCCTGCATGAGCACGACATCCTCGAGCTCATCGACGGGCACGACGACGAGCTCGGTGCCGTTCGGCAAGTCCGTCGGCTCGTCGAGCTTGATGCGTCCGTTCTCGACGCGGATTTTGCGCGCGTGCATTTCGCCAAAATAGCACCGCAGCACCGTCATTGCCGAGCCGCCGCACCACGCCGCCGGGCCCACGACGCAAAAAAAGGCCCGGCTGGGGC
>CAYYWA010000665.1:0-1672 GCA_964475255.1 uncultured Sorangium sp. | reverse complement strand
TTGGCGCGCGCCGCCCCGTGCTCGTCGAACGCGGCCTCTCCGACATCGGTGAGCTCGTTGCGGCCGCGCGGGAGCGCCTCGAAGCGGGCGATCTCGTCGCGCTCGGCCGCCTCATCGACGAAAATCACACCTGGCTCGCGACGCTGGAGGTCTCGACGCCCGCGATCGAGCACGCGTGTGCGACGGCGCGCGCCGCCGGAGCCCTCGGCGCCAAGCTCACCGGCTCCGGAGGGGGCGGCTCGGTGCTCGCGGTGGCGCCCGAGCCCGAGCCCGTCGTCGCGGCGCTCGTCGGGCAGGGCTTCGAGGCGTTCACGGCCGTCGTGCGGCCCGAAGCGGAGGCTCGGCCATGAGCGGCGGGAAGACCGCGATCGCGCGCGCCAACATCGCGCTCATCAAGTACTGGGGGAAGGCGCCGGGCAACGAGAACCTGACGGCGGTGCCGAGCCTTTCGCTCACGCTCGCGGCGCTCTCGACCCGCACGCACGTTCGCTTCGATCCGGCGTTGGACGCCGACCGCGTGCAGCTCGGTGGTGCGCTCGCCGAGGGCCGCCCGCGCGCGCGTGTCGTCAGCCTGCTCGATGCGCTGCGCGCGCGCGCCGGTCGCACCGAGCGCGCCGAGGTCGTGTCGGAGAACGATTTTCCAACGGCCTCGGGGCTCGCTTCCAGCGCTTCCGGGTTTGCGGCGCTCGCTCTCGCGGCATCCGCTGCCCTCGGCCTCGAGCTCTCTCCGGCCGAGCTCAGCAGCCAGGCGCGCGCGGCGTCGGCGTCGGCGGCGCGCTCGGTGTTCGGCGGGTACGTCGAGGTGCTCGCCGGAGCCCGGGCGGCCGAGCCCGTCGCGCCCCCCGACTTCCTCGACGTGGCCATGGTGATCGCGCTGACGACGCTGGGCCCCAAGGCGATTGGCTCGACGGAGGGCATGCGCCACACCGAGGTGACGAGCCCCTATTACCGGGCCTGGGTGGCGAGCGCGCCGTCGCTGTTCGCCGAGGCGCGGCGCGCGTTGCTCGCCCGCGACCTCGAGACCCTCGGCGCGAGCATGGAGCAGAGCACGCTCATGATGCACGCGTCGATGCTCGCCGCGCGGCCCGCGCTCGTCTATCTGCGCGACTCGACCTTGCGCGTGATGGAGCGGGTGCGCGCGCTCCGGTCGCGGGGCATCGCGGCGTTCTTCACGATGGATGCGGGGCCGCACGTGAAGGTGCTCGTGGAGCGCGCCGCCGTGTCGATCGTGGCCGCGGAGCTCGGGGACGTTCCGGGCGTCGAACGGGTCCTCGTGAGCGAGCCGGGTGCCGGCGCCGAGCTCGTGGGCGACTCCCCCGAGGCGTAGCGATGCGGGCGCGCGCTCCGGGCAAGGTCGTGGTTTCGGGCGCGTACGCGGTGCTCGAGGGGGCGCCCGCGCTCGTTGCCGCCGTCGATCGCCATGCAGTCGCGGACACGGAGCGCGCGCCGGCGTTCGTCACGCCCGAGGTGCGCGCCGCGCTCGGGGAGGCGCCGGCGCCTTTCGTGGACGCGAGCGCGCTCCGCTCCGGCGCGCGCACGCGCGGGCCGCGCGGCTGCGCCGGGGGGATCAAATTCGGGAGCGCTTGCGCGAGGAACTCGGTTGCGAGCTCGACAGTCGCGAGTTGGCAACGCGACCTCGCCGCAAGCTGCGCGAGGAGGACGCCGCGCGGCG
>CAYYWA010000664.1:0-1673 GCA_964475255.1 uncultured Sorangium sp. | reverse complement strand
CTGACCCGCGTGAACAACGCGGCCGTGACCCGCGGAATGGTGATGCCGGGTGGCAGTAGGCCCGTTCGCGATACTCGGACAGGTTCGGAGGCTCGAAAGGCTGCGGAACTGGGCGCTCGAGCGGCAGGCGGTGGAGCAGGAGGAGCGGACGGAGTCGATCCCGCCGCCTCCCCCGCCCCCGGCGGCGGAACAGCGGTCCACTGAAGAGCGGTTCTGGGCCTTCTTCCGGCGCGTCAATCCGCACCTGCTCGAGCCGCGGCACTTCCGCGTCTACGTCCGGCGGGTGCTCACGGCAGTCGGCGGCGACCTCCGCCTCATCTTCGCCGCTCCCCCCCAGCACGGGAAGACCGAAGTCACACTCGCGCTCATCGCGTTCCTCGTCATCGAGTACGAGGGGCGCCGCTGGGCCTACGTCACGTACAACCAGCGCCGCGCCATCTCGGTCGCGCGCAAGTTCCGCCGGCTGCTCGCGAACGCGGGCGTCGTCGCGGGCGGCTCGCTCGCCCACACCTACTTGCCGGGCGGCGGTCAGATTCTATTCACGTCGGTTGACGGTGGCCTCACGGGCGAGCCCGTTGACGGCGCCGTCTTCGTGGACGACCCGTACAAGAACCGCAAGGAGGCGGACAGCCAGGCGCGACGCGAGCTGGTAGAGGAGGCGTACCGCGAGGCCATCGAGACCCGCGTCCACCCTGGCGCCTCGATCTTCGTGCTCGCGACTCGGTGGCACCCGCAAGACTTGTCCGGGGTGCTCATCGACGAGGGCTGGGAGTACATCAACCTCCAGGCGCTCGCGGAAGGTCCCGTCAACGACAACGGGATCGTCATCGACGACCCGAACGAGCGGCGGCCGGGAGAGCCGCTCTTTCCCGAGAAGTGGTCCGTCGAGGCGCTCGAGAAAAAGCGCGGCAACGTTCTCGAGTTCACGTGGGATGCGCTCTACCAGGGGCGTCCGCGCCCGAAGGGCGGCACGGTCTTCCACGCGCCGACCTACTACACGCGCAAACCCACGCAGTACCGCGGCGCGTTCGGGCTCGACCTCGCATACACGGCAAAGACGACGGGTGACCGTTCCGTCTGTCTCGAGCTCTGGCGCGAGGAGACGAGCGACCCTGATAAGCCCAAGTTCTACGTCGTGCACGTGGACTCGGCGCAAGTCGAGGCGCCCGAGTTCGCCCTCACGCTCAAGGCCCGCCACGTCAAACGCCCGTCGTTCAACATGCAGTGGCGCGCATCGGGAACCGAGCGCGGTGCAGCTCAGTTTCTGGAGCGGATGAAGCTACCGCTCGTCGTGACGCAGCCGCCCGGCGACAAGTACGTTTCCGCAACGGAGGTCGCGGTCGCTTGGAACGACGGTCGCGTGCTCGTTCCCGACACCGAGGCGTTCCCGGAGTGTCCGTGCGGTTGCGGCGTACGCACCGAGGAGTGGCTCTACCCGCTACTCGACCGCGTGTCCAACTTCACGGGCATTGGCAACGAGAAAGACGATGAGGTCGATGCGCTCGGCAACGCGCACGCCGAGCTCGACGTCACCGAGCCTGAGCGCCCCCTCATCATCAAACGAAGGGAATAGCCTGTGGCCACGCCCCGGCTCCGACTCGTCAAACCGAAGCCGAGCGGCGCGATCGTCGTCCAGCCGCAGTCGCGCGCCAGTATCAAGTGGACGCCGTCCC
>CAYYWA010000663.1:0-1675 GCA_964475255.1 uncultured Sorangium sp. | reverse complement strand
TTCGGCCTTTGCTTTCTCTTTTGCCTTCGCCTTCGCACGCGCGTCGCGCGGAACGAGCAGATGCTGCTGCCGGAGCCTCAGATACACGATGCGCACGGTCGCGTGGCAGATCGTTGCAGCGTGCCCCGAGTAGATCCCGAAGGTCTCGTCCAGGCTCCCCTTCGCCGCCATCCGCCGCTCGAACGACAGCTTCCTTCCCTCTGCCTCGCGGTCGAAGTGAAACGACACCGCGTTCCACACCAAAATCAGCATCCCACCGAGCAGCGAGATCAACGCCACGCCCGCGGGTGAGTTCCAGAAGCTCTGCCGTTTCGCCTCCTTCCCGGCGAGCTGCGACGCCGCCGACTTCAGCCCCGAGAGCGCGGTAGCGGCATCGAGCTTGCTCGACAGCTCGGCCACCTGCGCCTCGAGGCGCGCCGTTCGCTCGTCCAACGCCCCCGATTTCGCGCCCGAACGCTCCACACCCGAACGGGGTCGTTCCCCCGTCTCTTCCCCTTCGACGCGACCACTCGCCACTCTGCTCCTCAGCCTTCCACAACTCCCGTCGACTTCGGGCTTCGGCTCCTCATTTTCCCCGTTTTTTGGACCCTTTCAGGGTAGAGCCGCCAAGCATCCCGCAGCAACGGCAATCCGCGCCGAGTCGAGTGAAGCGACCAGCCGCAACACAGTCCTGGCGACCATCGGGACGCCTGTAGTCGCACCGCGCACATCGCTCTGGGGATGGATGCTCTCGCCGTCGGTTCGAAACGTCTCCCCTCGGGACGGAATCGTCTCGAAGCGAGTCCCGTTCACGGTCCGACTCTCGCGGGCCCGCAGAGACTCCGCCCCTTCGCTGCGTTGGCGCGGCCTTTGCTCTGGTTCCCGCCCATGAGCTCCACAGCCATCACGACGACACGAAAGGCAACGTCCCGACGCGAGGACCGCTGGCGCGTCGCCGGTCTCCAAGCCGCGCACCTGCGGCTCGCGGTGGTGCAGGTGTCGCTCACCGCGTCGTCCTCGGCGGATGGTGCACCTCGGCGCGCGCTCGAGTCCATTCGCGAGCGTGCGATCCCAATCATTCGCGGCCTGGACTCGAGCTCTCCGAACGACCTCTTGCACGGCGTCTGCTTCGCCGCGCGGCTCGAGCTCTCCGATGCGCGCCGCGAGCTCCTCGCGGGAGCGACCGGCTACGGACTCCCCGACCTCGCCCGCGCTCGACGAGCCCTCTACCGTTCCCTGCTGCTCATCGCGCAGGTCATCGCCGCCAACGCCCCCAAGCGCGGCAACGACGCCACCCTCGACAGCCTGCGGACCTTCGTCCGCGTCGCCGAGCAAACGAACCCCGACGACATCGGCTGGTTCCTGGACGTCGCGGACGGCGAGCTCGCCCTCTTCATCCTCTCCGCCCACCTCGCCAACGCACCCCGCAAAAAGCAAGAAGCCGCCGTCCTGCGCACCGCCATTGCCGCCTGGAAGCGTCAAGGCCGTGACCCCCAAATCGCCCGCGTCCTCCGCAATTCCATCCTCGCCTTCGCCAATCCCCCGACGTAAGTCCCCCGACCCGAGCCGAGCTCTCCTCGGTGGATAGAGCCCCCGCGCCCCGCGCTCGGGATCCGCCGCGCCGTCCCCCGCCCGTGGGCCGTCCGCCCTGAACCCGCAAACGGCGGGGAGTCGGCGGGGAGCCATGCGTGGCGTT
>CAYYWA010000662.1:0-1686 GCA_964475255.1 uncultured Sorangium sp. | reverse complement strand
CACTTTGGCTCCCGGGTGCTGAATTAGCGGCAAGCGATACCCTTGCTCGAGCTCCCGGGAGCCAAATGGCGGCAAGATATATGGTCACTTTGGCTCCCGGGAGCTGAAGTAGCGGCACCCCCCCCCGCGACTCTGCCTCCCAGCCCTGAAGTACTGGGGCAGCGAGCCGCCCCGTCAGTTTTTCGAAACGGAGAACCGCGGAAAGCTCCCCTCCCCGCCACGTGCCGAATGCAACGGCGCGCTGAACCGGAGGTCCGAACGGGGTCTCGCGCGCCGAGCGCGAGCGCGCCTTCCGAAGACTAGGTTTGCACGCCCGGCTCGGGCGCCGGCGGGGCTTCGAGCACGCGGGCGCGCGCGCGGCGCTGGGACGTGGTCACGGCGTAGATGATGGCGCCGACCGTGAGCGTGGCCCCCACGATCCCGACCCAGAACGTGTCGACGCCGAGCAGCTTCAGCGCCGAGGCGAGGAGCACGACCACGAGCGCAGGACGGATCACGTGGTCGGGAGCGCGGGAGGAGAAGCGCGCCCCGAGATACACACCGGGAATGCTGCCGATGAGAATCGAGAGCGTCAACGCGAGCTTGAAGTCGCCGAACAGCAGGTGGGCGATGGCGGCGGACGCGACGAGCGGGACGGCTTGCACGAGATCGGTCCCGACAAGCTCCTTCAGGCGAATCGCCGGATAGAGGAGCAGCAGCATCAGGATCATGAGCGAGCCCGAGCCGACGGAGGTCACACCGACCACCAACCCGCCGGCGATGCCGATACAGAGCGTGGGCAGCGGACGAACCTGGAGCGGAACCTCACTGTCGAGCCGCGCGCGCGCACGCTGCAAGAACGGGCGCAGCATGAGGCCGGAGGCGACGACGAACAACGCGACGCCGAGCGCGTGCTTGACGGCCGTCTGCACCGCAGGTCCGGAGCCGAACGACTTCAGCAGGAACACGCCGAAGAAGGCCGACGGCACCGAGCCCAGCATCAGCCACGTCACGAGCTTCCGATTCACCGTGCCGCGACGCCAATGCACCGCACCGCCGATGGGCTTCATCACCATCGAGGCGACGATGTCGCTCGAGACGGCAGCGAGCGGCTGGATGCCAAACAGGAGTACGAGCAAGGGCGTCATCAGCGCACCCCCACCCATTCCGGTGAGGCCGACAACGAACCCAACGAAGAGCCCGGCCAAAGCAACGGTGAGATCGAGCATCCGACGCGATGCAGTCTATCACCCAATGTCTATCGAAATACTAGGGATTTCGTTCGAGCCGAAATCTCAAAGCGTCACGGTGACTTACCCCGCAATGCCGGCCGCGCGACCAATTCTACGAGCCTCCACGGCGGGCTTTAGCTTGGTGCGTGAGGCGCGCCGGATTCACTCCAGAGAGAGGGGCTGTGCCCCCGCTCGGAACGGAGTGCGTGCCCGTGCTGCACAACAGCACACGGCAACGGCGTCCTCCGCCGAAGCCAACGGAATGAAACCTTGCTCGGCCCGACCCGCGTGCAGCGCGGCATGGTGACGTCGCGCGGCGCGCGCGGTTTCGCGATCGAACGCCATCCGAAGCGCGCACTCAGCACCGCAAGCGCGGCACGGAGCAGCATCGCGGCGCAGAGCGTTTCAGGCGGACTCGCGCGTCTAGTGCACCGCAAGTCAGATGCGAGCAACCATCCCGGAAGGCGATTGCAGC
>CAYYWA010000661.1:0-1694 GCA_964475255.1 uncultured Sorangium sp. | reverse complement strand
CGTCCCGACCTTCCCTCCGCCGCCCGTTCCTCCGCTCGTCGCGCCGCCGAACGCCTTCGCGCCGCCCGAGGCGAAGGCTCCTGCTTCGCCGCCATCTACCTGCGGCGCTCCGCCAGCGCTCGGACAAACGCCAAACGCGCACGTGTCGAGCCCGTTGCGGCTCCCGCACGCGGCGGCCAGCCAGCACGCGGCAATCACGATACCGCTACCCGCAGTCCATGGACGCGCTCGCCTCATGCGCACCGGCAGCCTAAGCGAGCGCATGCCTCCCAGCAAGCGGTCATCCCCGAGCCCACTCTCGGGCACGTCGCGGGATGGACACAGCGAATAGTTGCGGGCTCGCTCGATTGAAAGGGGCGAGTCGTTGACAGCGCTCCGCGACTCGATAGCCTCGTCTCATGGGCATCCGGGGCAACGACTCGATTGCCGGCCTGCGGAATCTTCTGCTCTGCCTCGCGTGTGCGCTCGCGGCGTGTGGTGGCCGCACCCATCAGGGCACGCCCGGCGGCGAGTCGGGCGGAGCCGCCGGGCATTTCGCGGGCGAAGACACCGGGGGAAGCTCCGGGCTCACGGGCACCGGCGGCGCGGGCGGTGAAGGCGCCGGCGCCGCGAGCACCGGCGGTGCGGGCGGTGAAAGCTCCCTCACACCCAGCGCTTGCGATGAGGGGCCCGCAGGCGCGGAGCTGGACGTGGAGCTTTCGCCCGAGCTCGTCTGGGCGCGCATCGTGCACTTTCTCGCGGATCGCGACGACGTCCCGATGGAACACGGCACTCCGGACTCGGCGCGGGCCGCGGGAGACGCGGCGCTCTCGCTGCTCGACGCCCTCCTCGAGGAGGGTCAGACGCCCGCGGGGTTGGTGCGGTTCATCGAGCACTGGATGCCCGGGCTCGATCAACCCGATTTGTGGGGAAACCTCTTCGCCAGCAAGGGGACGACTCTCGAGAACGTCCTGACGTTCTGGCGCTCCGGCCCTCCTCCCCCTCCAGCGTTCGGCATCACCACGGATTTGGGAGTCCTCCGCAGACCGGGCATCGACGGGCGCGGCGCGTATCTCCTCGAAACGCTGTTCTGCGTGCCCGTCCCGAGCAAACCCGAGCTCCCCTCCCCGCCTCCGATACCCAGCCGAGCGGAGCACGATGAACAGGTCGCCGATCTCGTCTGCAATACTTGTCACCGGATCTTCGATCCGCTGGGCTACTCGCTCGAGATCTTCGACGCCATGGGGAACGAGCGCGAGTCGTTGGACGACGGAACCCCCGTGGACAGCGCAGGCACCTTCGCGACGCCGAAAGGGGAGGTCTTCGCCTTCACGAGCATCTTCGATCTCGCGCCGCAGCTCGCCACCTCGTGCGAGGTTGCAACGTGCCTATCGCGACGCATGCTCGAGCACGCGCTCGAAAGCGCGGACCTCGACACGAGCACCATCGACGACAGCGATGTCCAGCGGATCGCCGCTCG
This sequence comes from uncultured Sorangium sp., assembly GCA_964475255.1. Taxonomy (GTDB): domain Bacteria; phylum Myxococcota_A; class Polyangia; order Polyangiales; family Polyangiaceae; genus PMG-095. The sequence continues at coordinate 235 of CAYYWA010000661.1, read as the reverse complement.
ATTCGCCCACTCGAGCTTCGAGCTGCGCACCCTGATCCGCAGCGTCGTCGAGAGCCCCGCGTTCCTGCGCTGACGGGCGCTTCGGAGAACATAGCCGCCCCACATGGGCGCTCGGCGCTCGTTCATGCGCTGTCGCGATCTCGCACGAGCAGCTCTCGCCGTGTAGACCGACATGCCACAAGAGAACCCCATGGGAGCTTGCGGCGCCGAGCACGTACCGAGATTCGATCGCTAG
>CAYYWA010000660.1:0-1722 GCA_964475255.1 uncultured Sorangium sp. | reverse complement strand
GAACGCCACGCCGAGCTCGGCCTCGACGCGGTTGGCAAGGAGGTCGATGACCTCGACGTGGATGTCCGAGACGCCGAGGTCGCGCGCGATGCCGAGCTCCGTCTTTTTTGCATGCAGGAAGCTGAAGGCGCGCTGAACGGACTCTTTCATCGCTCCGGCCACGCCGCCGGCGAGCTTGAGCTTGCCGGTACCGTTCGAGATGGAGACTTCGACGCGGTACAGTCCGACGGTGCCGTCGGACGTAACGCCCGCGCTGTATACGGTGCCAGGAGCGAGGGGATCGGTGGAGATGAGATCGCGACCGCCCTGCTCGGGCACGCCAACGAACTTCTCCTCGCCCGTCTCGTTGTCCGAGTAGCTGAAGGACGTGTGGTAGTACTCGAAGGAGCCCATCTTCTTGAGCTGCTCCTTCACCCGGCGGCGGCCTTCTATTGCCAGCTCGAGGATCTCGCCCAGCTCGTCGCGCGTGACCTCGCCGTGCGGGAAGAGGATCTTCATGAGGCCTGAGACGGTCTTGCGAACCGCCTTGCGGTCGCGGGCGTTGAGATGGGCGCCGAGCGAGAAGTGGCGATCAATCACCTCGGTGAAGTTGTGCTTGCGCATCTCACGAAGCGCTTCAGCGAGGTAGTCGACGACGAAGCCGTAGTGGTTCGTGAAGAGCTCGTTGCGCATCTTCGGGATCTCCCAGCCCGGGAGGTAGAAGTGCATGCGGTCGATAAAGGCCATGTCGTCGCGGATGATGTCGGGCATCGGCGCGAAGAGGTGACCGGTCTGCACCATCACGTCGACGGGCTGGTTGGTGTTGCCGAACATCGCGATGCTCGCGTCGCCCGAAACCGCCTCCTGCCCGCGCTGGAAGGTGCCGGACTCGCAGTAGGTCTTCATCGTCGTGATGACCTCTTTCGGCATCTTCTGGAGGTCCGCGACCTCGTCGAAGCCGACGACGTCCCAGATCTGCACCATGCCCTTCTGGCGACCGTTCATGTGTCCGAAGAGGTTGGCCACCGTGGTGCCACCCGTGAGCAGCGCGGAGTACGGCGAGACCTCCTGCACGATGTAGCTCTTACCCGTGCCGCGCGGGCCCAGCTCGACGAGATTGTAGTTGCGCTCGGCGAGCGGGATGAGGCGCACGAGGAAGAGCAGCTTCAGGCGGCGGCTCATCTCGGCAGGCTCGTAGCCTATGCTGCGTATGATGAGATCGAGCCACTCGTCGGTCGTGAACTCGCCCCGAACGCGCCGGTACTCCTCGAGGTCGAACGTGGCGATCTGGATGGGCGTAAGCTTGTCGATCCAGAACGGGTTCTTGCCGCGCGACTCTTCGTCGTACTCGAAGCGCATGTCGACCTGCGCCCACACTCCACCCATCACGAGTCGTTCGTAGTCGCGCACGTAGTGCTCGGGGATGTGAACATTCCTGTGGCCGAAGTTCGTGACCTCGGCCCAGTAGTCCGAGTCGACGAGGCGGACTTTGACCTTGTCGATGAAGGTGTGCCGTCCGCGATCTTTCACCATCGCTTGCGCCTTCATCGATTCGTCGGAGCGAATGTAGTTGTTCGCGAGCGTGTCGTTGACGACCTGGAGCCCCATCTGGATGGCGACCTCGTCGGAGGAGGCGCAATACTTCCCGAGGAGGAACTCGAGGACGAAGACCGGCACGTTGGCGCCGACCTTCACCTTTCGCACGCGGTCCTTGCGCACCACATTGCCGGCGCAGAGGCGGTT
>CAYYWA010000659.1:0-1726 GCA_964475255.1 uncultured Sorangium sp. | reverse complement strand
CGCCAAGGGCCGTGAGCACTCCGAGTGCTCCTGAGCCTGAGATTTCGGGCTGACGCTGGAGGGGAAGACTGAGACCGAAGCGGACTTCCAGCCCAATTCGCGTTCGGCGCGCGCAGCGATAGCAGCGCTATCGCGAGCACGACGGGCGCGAAGGCGGCGGAAAGCGCGAGGATCGGCCTTCCCCGACTAGGAAACCCGAAATCTAGGCTGAGGAGGGCTCCGCGAGGGTTTGGTGAGTAGCGGATGCTGACACCACTCGGCCGAACGTCGGCAGGCCGTCGAGACCGGTGAACGCGCCGCGGCGATCGGGAGCACGCCGAATAGCACACGGACGATGCCCGAGCTGGACTCGCAATTCCGCCTGCGAGCTCCGACACCATCGCCGCGCTGCTGACCGAGCGCGGGAGCGCTGATTCGTATGCAGTGCAACCTTTTCGTTCTGCCAATCACTGACGGAGAACTGCTGTGGCGAAGCCACTCAAACCGACTCGTTGTTCGAGCGAAGCATCGAGAGCAGTGCACGATCGATCCTGAGCACGAGTGGGCGTCTTCGTGATATGGGGCGGATGGAGCCGTTGCGCGTGAAGGGACTTCCGCGCTCGTGTGTTCGGCGTTCGAGAGGAGGTTCACTGTGATCGAGGAGACGAGCGCGTCAGGGTCGGGGACGGCGCGGTTGGAGCGCGCGTTGCGCAAGCTCGCGAGCGAGATTCGGGCGGTGCCGGCCTCCGAGCACGCGACGATCAACGTGGATGTCCAGGGCGTCGTGGCGGCGACGCTCGCGGCAGTTCCTCGCTTGCGGCAGCTCCGACCCGAGCTGCAGGCAATCACCACGCTGGATCTCACGCCGTACGACGCCCTGGAGGACTACGCGCTCGCGCTGGCGTACGCGCACGGGGCGTACTTGGTGGCGTCGGCACCGTCGACGCCCGCGGAAACGGCACGAGAAGCCGCCAGCGTGCGCCAGGTATTGCTGTCGGATGCGCAAGCGTTGGCCGGGCGCGGGCTCATCGATGCATCGCGATTGGAGGGGATCGGCGGGCGTGGATACCGCAACCTCGCGTTCGACTTGATCGGGCTCGTGCGGGTACTGCGCGATGCATGGCCTACCCTGGAAGGAAAGACGCTGCTCACTCTGGAGGAGCTCGAGTCGGCGGAGGTCCTGGCGAATCGGCTGCTCGTGGAGGTCGGCACGCGGGATGGGCCGACCGTCATGAGCCAGGCACGGCGCGATCGCGCGGGCGCGTTCACGCTATTCCTGCGCGCGTACCGCTACGCACAGCGGCTGCTCCGCTTCCTCCGCCACGACGAGGGCGATGCGGACCAGATCCTCCCCTCACCGTACGCCGACAAGGGCCGGCGAAAGACCGCATCGAACGACGAGGAGCCCGAGGTGCGGTTGGTCGCGATTGCTCGTCCGTATTCGCTGCCCGCGAACTCGCCTTCGACCGCAGGCGATCCCTCGAACGCGGCATCGGGGGCGGCGCAATCAGGCGCGAGCGGACCGATTCCCGGTGAGACATTGCCGCTGGCGGGGGGTTCGGGAGTCGTAGGGCTACCAGGGGTGAAACGGTTCGATGACTGACACGGAAGGACGGGTGATGGAGTAGGCGGAGGTCCGCACTCGGTCGTGGGGACCTCGTCGGCGGAGTCGTGCAGAGCTCACCACGCCGGAGCTCCCGCTCGCCCGTCTGTTAAGACGCCACCTCTTTGAAAAGCATTCGCGCCG
>CAYYWA010000658.1:0-1733 GCA_964475255.1 uncultured Sorangium sp. | reverse complement strand
ATCGAGCCGCGCGAACGGTCGGCACGAAGGGCGCCAAAAGTTCGCGTCCTTCGGCCCCGGTGTTCGCGCCAAGCGCTCGTACCAGCCAGGATCGGTGACCGCGACGTAGCCGCGCATCCATCCCGGATTGTACGGGATCACCCGACTTCGACACGAGGGGAGGCCTCGCGGCGCCGGACCGCTCGCAGGCGTTTCGACGCGCAGGGCGTCGGTCCGCCGCTGACATCGGCCTACAGGCCCGGAGTTGGTGGAAGGAGCCGATATCTGCCGGCAGGACGGATTTGGGTGGCCTGCGCCGAAAGCGATACCGCCCACGGAACGCCGTCTGCGATGCGCTGACGCGCTCGACCTCTGCGCGGAGGGTGCGCGACGCTCTCCGATGCCCGCAAGCCTCGAACTGCTCGAGCGTCGTCGCCGAGGGGGCTGATGGTTCCACAAAAGCTGCTGCGTTTCGTTCCGGAAAATCTGCGACTTCGAGGGAGAAGGAGCCGGCAGGATGATGATCTGGGCCTTGAGCGCGGTGATGATGGGGTTATCGATGACAACGCGGAGCCCAAAGTGCGAGCAGGGCCTCGCCGACGCCATCGTCGACCGCATCCTCGAGCGGGGACGCCTCCTGCGCCTCGATGGCCCCGCCGTGCGCACCAAACACTTGTCCGGCGACGAGCTCGCCGGCGAGACTCAGGACGACGCAGACCGCCGCAGAATTTCCGGAATCGACGCCGCAGAATTTCCGGAACCCACACCGTCTCGGTATGCCGAAGCCGACGGTCCTTTGTCCTTTGCCGCGCGATGCACGGCGCCGAAGGCTCGCACGGATTCGGTTACTGGAGACCAAAGCGAGCTCGCGTGAACCGGTCCTCTACGCCGATGAGGTCGACATCCATCTCAACCCCAGAATCGGGCGCGACTGGATGCTGTGCGGGCAACAACGCCGCGTCATCACGCCTGGTAAGAACGAGAAGTTCTACTTGGCTGGCGCCTTGGACGTTCGTACGGGTGTCCTCCACACCACTGGCGCGAACGAAAAGACGCTGCTCTTTTCTGCGATCCTTTGCGGACGTTGGCCAAGACCTACGCCCGCGCCAAGCGCATCCACCTGATCGTCGACAACTACGGCATTCATTCCGCCCGGCTGACCCAACGTACGCTCAAAGAGCTCGGTGGGCGCATCCTCCTGCACTTCCTTCCGCCCTATTGCCCCGACGCCAACCGCATCGAGCGCGCCTGGCAGGACTTGCATGCCAACGTCACCCGCAACCACCGCTGTCGCACCATGAGCGCGCTGCTCGCCAAAGCCCGCCAGGACTTGCTCGGGTACCTCTGGCGGCGAGCCCACCGGAACCGCTGCCTTCCCGGAAGCTGCATGACAGCTGTACGGGAATCACGATCGGTGATTTAGAACGCAAAGCGATCGGATGCATTCGAACGCCCTCTTACGCGAGCGCGGTTCGGCGGCGCCTTTTGCCAGCGCGGGCGGTCCTCTTCTGACGGACCCTGGGCGGCGCGCCCGATCGTGGTTCACAGAGAACACGAGGCGAACGGATGCTTTCCGACGGCGTCTTCCGCGGAGCGCATTTCGCGAGCACAGAGGCCCGAGTGCTCTTCAGGGCGGCGTGCTCGCACGTAGTTCGCGGAACATCGGAGTCGAAGACGCCGAGAAGATCTCTCAGCCCAAATTTCGGGCTGACGCCGGAGGGGATGGCCGAGACCGAAGCGGATTTGGAAGCCGA
>CAYYWA010000657.1:0-1742 GCA_964475255.1 uncultured Sorangium sp. | reverse complement strand
CCGACCCCGCGTAGCTGAACAACCGAGCGGGGTTTTCGGTAGTGGCACACCTTGCGGACCCCCTCGGCGAGCGCGCCGAGGATCACGCGCGGCGCGGCGCGGAGCGCGCCGAGGTCGCGCGCTCCGGTGAGGAGCATCGCGGTCTTGAGCTCCGTCTCGATCCGAACGAGCCACTCGAGCGCGCCCGGTCGCCCGCCGCGATCGAGCGCCTGGAGCACGGGGCGCGCGATGCCCGCGGCCGTCGCGCCGAGCGCGATCGCCTTGGCGACGTCGAGCCCCGATTGAATGCCGCCGGTCGCGAACACCGTCTCGAAGCCGAGCGGTGAGACGAGCGCGACGCTCGCCGCGGTCGGAATGCCCCACTCTCGGAAGGTCTCTCCGAGCGGCCGGCGCTCGGGGCTCGCGCGGTGCATTTCGACGGCGACCCACGACGTTCCGCCGGCTCCCGAGACGTCCACGTGACGCACCCCCGCCGCGCGCACGCGGACGCCGACCGACGCCGAGAGCCCGGAGCCGGTTTCCTTGGCGACGACCGGAACGGAGAGCTCCTGGCAGAGCCGCGCGAGCGTCTCGAGCCCCGCGCGAAAATCGCGATCGCCGTCGTCTTGGACGAGCTCCATGGCGGGGTTCAAGTGCACGCAGAGCGCGTCCGCGCCGACTTGCCCGACGAGGTCTTCGACTTCGGCCGTCGTCATGCGCGCCGCCTGCACCATCCCGACGTTGCCGAGCACGAGCGCGTTCGGAGCGACGTCGCGCACGGCGTAGCTCGCGCGCGTCTCGGGGCGCAGGTGGAGCGCCCGTTGGCTACCGAGGCCGAACGCGTAGCCACGCTCTTCGGCGATCGATGCGAGCTCGCGATTGATGCTGCGCGCGCGCTCGTGGCCTCCGGTCATGCCCGCGATCAACAGCGGAGCCGACAAGCGCTTTCCGAGGAGGGTCACGCTCGTGTCGAGCTCCTCGACGGCGAGCTCCGGCAGCGCATCGTGGACGAGGCGCACGCACTCGAAGAGCGTGGTCGTCCTTCGGAAGCCCACGTCGCCGCTCTCGGCGAGGTCCAGGTGGTCGGCCTTGCGCTTGGAAATGTCGGTCATCGGGCTCCTCGAGCGACGCTCGTCCGCTCATACCCCGGCCGGCCCCGCGCTTCGACGTCCAGCAGGGCCCGAGGGGCGAGGGGGCCGCGCTGCCAGCTACCAGTGGGCCGAATTCGACGGCGCGGCCGGGCGCCTCTCACGAGCGAGAAGCGGGCGACGAACGGTTGGGAACGCGCCGAACCGTGCGGACGACGGCCCCGAGCAGAGTGCCCGCGTGGGAGCGGCCCCGCCGAGCTCACTCGGCGGGGAAGGGCGGCGCGAGCGCCGCGGGACATCACCGAGCGGTGGGACTACGCTCCGCCCGCCGATGCCGAGAACGACGAACGCCCGCGCGCCCCGCGCTCCCCGCACGATCCCGGAGAACCCGTTTCTCGGGCTGCTCGCGTCGGTGCAGCAGGACGTCGATGCGCGGCTCGCGCCGCTGCTCGACGCGACGCTCGAGGCAGCGCGTCCGCTCGGCTCCGAGGTGCGCGCCATGGTCGGGGCTCTCGCCGATCTGTGTCGACGTGGCGGCAAGCGCCTTCGGCCCGCGCTCGTGGTCGCGGGCGGTCGCGCCGCCGCGCCGCGCGCGGCGCTCGCGCCGGCGCGCGGCGGGGGCGTGGGGCTGGGGGTCGTGCGGGCGGTCTTGCGGCTTCACGCCGGCGGGGTGGG
>CAYYWA010000656.1:0-1745 GCA_964475255.1 uncultured Sorangium sp. | reverse complement strand
TCCTCGCTATGGCAATGGGAAAGAGCGGCGACGAGCAGGAGCAGCTGTTCGTCACGCTAGAAGGCCTGCGTACCGCGGGCGGGCATCCGTTCTACGAGGCGCTCAACCGTGTGCTGAAGAAGAGCAGGTTCGACCGCTTCGTCGAGGACCGCTGTCAGCGCTTCTACGCGCGGAAGATGGGACGACCGGGTGTCCCTCCCGGCGTCTACAAGGAAGCGGAGCGCAAGGCTGTCCACGCCAACCGTACGCTTAACACTACTGCCGCCAATTTCGCGCCGGTGAAGCTCGTGACGGCGGACGACTGTGTCGGCCCGGTTGCGTGCGCAAACAGCAGGGGCAGCGAGGCAACCAACGAACGAGGATCGCCCTGGCCAGGGCGATCCTCATCGTGATCAAGGAGTCCTTGAAGTGACGCTCAGGCCGCGTGCGGGAGCGAATCGTGCTGACACGCCCAGGTGGTCGAGGGGGAAAAAGATCGGGCCCTCTCCGCTACCAGGAAGGCGTAGCAGGCCAAGGCGACGGTGACATGATGGTGCCAGCCGATGAAGGAGCGGCCTTCGTAGTGATCGAGACCGAGTTGCCCCTTGAGGTCTTCGTACGAGCGCTCGACTCGCCAACGATTCTTGGTGCTCCTGACGAGCTGCTTGATTGAAAGGGTCTTGGGCAAGGTCGAGAGGATGTATTCAGTCGGTGCGTCCTCGTTCTCGGGCCACTCGATGAGAAGCCACTGGGAGACTCGCTGGTCGTCGTCACCGCTGCCGGCGACGACGCGAACGCGAGCGAAGCGAGAATGGAGGGAGACCTTCGATCCCTCGCGCCAGGTCGTCTTCCGGAACCGCGACTTCAGTCGCCGAGCGAGCTGCTCGACCGACATCGGCTGGCCGAGCTTTCCTCCAGCGCACACGCGTCGAACGATGATGTTTTTCTTCACGCCGACTGCGTAGGTCAAGCCGAGTTCGTCCAACCGCTCGCGGAACTCGACGACTGTTCCGTAGGCACTGTCGGCGAGCACGATACCCGAGGGGATCTCGGCCTCGACCGCCGACTCGATCATGTCCAAACCGAGCCGCCATTTCGGCGAGTAGCCAACGTCGTCGGGGATGTGCGCGGCTTTGCAACGTGCGCGGTCGTTCGCCCACGACTCCGGGATATAGAGGCGAAAGTCGATGGGAGCCTCAGCGTAGCTGTTGGCCACCACCAGGCTCACTCCGATCTGGCAGTTGGTGCGCTTCCCCGCGCTCCCCGTGTACTGCCGCTGCACGCCAGGAGAGTGACTGCCCTGTTTGAGAAAACCGGTGTCGTCGATGATCCACGTCGTGATCGGCTCGTGGCGTTCCAGCTCGTCCACCGCGTACCGGGCTGCCAGACGCCGCACTGGCACATCCTCCCAAGCTCTCGTCGTCGTGAAGTGCATCAGCCGATGGTGCATCGCGGACACGAGCCCGGGATCGCCACTGGCACGCGCGGCCATCGGCTCCATGCTCTTGCGTTCCCCGTCGGACAGCAGACCGGCCGCATATATGGCAAACGACGCTCGCTGGCGCTTGTCTCGAAGGAGGCCACCTATTTGATCCAGATAGTCATCGAAGCGCTTCTCGGCGCCCGGGGTGAGTGCTGGGCCGTGCATGGGCCCCTTGGATCACACCTGGATCCGCCCTCCAACTTTTTGGCGAAATTGGCGGCAGTAGTGTTAGACCGCCAAACAGGTCGTTCTTCCGGCTTTTCATGTCGTCACGCTACGCCAC
>CAYYWA010000655.1:0-1755 GCA_964475255.1 uncultured Sorangium sp. | reverse complement strand
GCATCGAGATCCCCGACGAGGCACAAGTCGTCTGGCGCGACACCTCCGCGCGCGCCTTCAGCGCCCCCGTGGACGCCCTCGGCAAGCTCGTGCAGATGCTCGGCGTCCCGCCGCAGGAGCTGTGGGAGCGCATCCCCGGCGTCACCCGCCAGGACGTGGAGCGCTGGAAGGCGACGGCCCAGCAGGGCGACAGCTTCGCCTTCCTGGCGAACCTGCTCGAGCAGCAGGCGGCCGATGGCACGGACGGCTGAAGGCCGGGCGCTCACAGAACGCCACCGGCGGGCGCAGGTGGCCCTTCGCGCGGCGGCGCTGCGCGACTTCACACGCCTGTGGCCGCTCTGGCGCGGCGACGAGCGGAGCTTCCGCCGCATGGCCGCCGCGTCGGTGCCGCTGATCCGCGCGTACCACTCCCAAAGCAGCGCGCTCACCTCCGGGTACTGGGAGGCATTCCGCCGGGCGGAGCGTGTCGGGGGCAGCGCAGGCCCCAGGATCGGCCCCCCGCTTGCGGAGGACGCGATCATCGGGACGCTCTTCGTCACCGGGCAGGAGATGACGCGCAATGCGATCGCGGCGGGCTTCTCCCCGCAGGCCGCGATGCAGAACGCGCTCGTCCGCACCTCCGGCACCGTGACCCGCCTCACCCTCTCCGGTGGCCGCGACACGCTCGTGCTCTCGACCGCCGCCGACCGGCAGGCGCGTGGCTGGGTCCGCGTCACCAGCGGCGACCCGTGTGCGTTCTGCGCGCTCATCGCCTCCAACGGGCCGGTGTACAGCGAGGACACCGCCGATTTCGAGGCCCACGACCACTGCTCCTGCACCGGTGAGCCGTCCTATCCCGGCTCGGAGTGGCCGGGCCGGGCCCGCGAGTTCCGCGACCTCTACAACCGCGCGGTCCGCGACGCCCGCGAGGCCGGGGAGCTTCGGCGTGGGACGTCCAACGACCTGCTCAACGCCTTCAGGCGCCAGTTCGAGCGCCACTGAAACCGCCGCCCAAGGAGGCGGCACGACGAACCCAGGAGGTTCACATGACGCTCATCGAGCGAATCCGCTTCCGCCTGCACATGCTCTGGCTGGGGCTGACGATGAAGCCCATCGCCGGTGCAGACGGCGAGGGCGAGGGTGGAGGCGAGCCCGAGCCCCAGCCCCAGCCCGCGGGCGAGGAGCCCGGAGAAGAGCCCCTCGACCTCGAGCGAGCCAAGGCGAAGATCCGCAAGGCGAACAGCGAGGCGGAGAACCTCCGCAAGCGCCTCAAGGAGCTTGAGCCCCTCGCCGAGAAGGCGAAGGAGCTCGAAGAGGCCAGCAAGTCCGACCAGGAGAAGCTGACCGAGCGAGCATCGAAGGCAGAGGCAGAGGCGAAGTCCGCGGCCCAGGAGGCCCTGCGGCTTCGCGTCGCGCTCCGCAAGGGCCTCGCCGAGACCCAGGCCAAGCGCCTGGTCGGCGAGACCGAGGAGGAGCTTGAAGCCGACGCCGACGATCTGATCGCCTCATTCAAGCCGGAGGGCGAAGGCGACGCCCCGCGCAGACCGCGCGAACGCCAGCGGCCAGGAGCCGTCCCCTCCTCGGAGCCCGAGGAGCCCAAGAGCCCGCGCGAGCTCGCTTCACAGCTGCCGCGCTACTGACCGACCCGCTCGGCCTTGGTGCCGTGCGGGCTGACCACCGAAAGGACAACGCCACATGGCTAACGTGTTCAACAAGGCCGAGCGCCTCGTCAGCACGTCCCTCGGGCTGCTCGAGCGCGACACCGTCGCGGCTCGA
>CAYYWA010000654.1:0-1767 GCA_964475255.1 uncultured Sorangium sp. | reverse complement strand
CGGTATGCCGCGGATGTCGGCGTGCCGATACCGATCGGCGCCGGCTACGCCGCCTTCTGCCGTGACGTTGTCACCGCGCGGCTGCCCCGCCGCCGATCGTCGGGCTTGGGCCGGTTATGGCGCGCGATCCGCTCGACACGGCCGCCGTGAGCCGCACCGTGGCCGTGGCTCGCCGCCGCGGCGCCGGCCGGCAACGATCCGATCGGGACGGCCGCGGGCCGCCCTCCGGCGGGGCCTGCCCCCGCGCGCGCTCGCGGACGAGCTTGCCCCAGTCGGCCGCGCTCATCGTGCGCGCCTTTTCGAGCAGCGCCACGGCTTCGGCGCGCGAAGCGACCGCGATGTGCGAAACGCGGCGCCGCTCCGGCTCGTCGAAGTCGGCCCGGTTCTCCTCGTAGTACTTGCGAACGTCGGCCTCTGGCAGGTCGTTCGGGCTCGGGACGTCCTTCCGGATCTCCTTGAGCAGCTCGTCCCGCAAGGCCTGGCGGAGCCGCTCTTCGGTCTCCGGCAGCTTGTCGAGGCCGCGCCGGCGCGCTTCCTCGGCCAGGAGCTCGACGTCGATCATCTCCTTGAGGAGCAGGCGCCGTCGCTCGGGCGACTGGTAGCGAAGCCGCTCGAACGAATCCATGCGCTCGAGCGTCGCGACGTAGTCACCGAGCGTGATGGTCCGGTTCCCGACTCGGGCGAGGACTTGCTTCTCCTGCTCGGGGCTCAGCTTGAACGGAGCGGCGCTCGCCGCGGCCGATGCGCTCGGCGCGGTCTTCTGCTCCGGTTCCGACTTCTTGCAGGACACGCCGAAGCCGAGCGCGACGAAAATCAGAAGACCCGCCCCTCGGATGGCGGGCTCACGCGTGCCGGGTCGTCTGGCCATGGGCCGGGGAGTTACTACGAGGAGGGCCCACCGCCAAGCTCGCGGGCCGCCCGGCCGCGCGGGTTGCCAGGGGGAGGCTCCAGGGCTACGACGCCGCTCGTGGACCCGAGCCAGGCAAAGCTCAAATATCGGCGTGTGGTGATCAAGCTCAGCGGCGAGGCCCTGAGCGGGAACCAGGGGGGCTTCGGGATCGACACCGCGACCCTCCGCGCCACGGCGCACGAGCTCGCGGAAGTCCACGCGCTCGGTGTCCAGATTGGCCTGGTGGTGGGCGGCGGGAACATCTTCCGCGGCCTGCGCGGTGCGAGCGAAGGGATGGACCGCGCCCAGAGCGACTACATGGGCATGCTCGCGACGGTCATCAACTCGCTCGCGCTGCAAGACGCGCTCGAGCGCTCCGGGGTCCCGACCCGGGTGATGACCGCGATCGAGATCCGGCAGGTCGCCGAGCCGTACATTCGTCGCCGCGCGATGCGTCACCTCGACCGCGGCCACGCCGTGATCTTCGCGGCGGGCACCGGCAACCCCTACTTTTCCACGGACACTGCCGCGGCGCTCCGCGCCATGGAAATTCGCGCCGACGGCCTGCTCAAGGCCACCAAAGTCGACGGCATCTACGATCGCGACCCGCTCCGCCACGCGGAAGCCAAGATGCTCGACCGCGTCACGTACGATCGCTTCCTCGCCGATCACCTCGGCGTGATGGACTCGACCGCCGTGACGCTGTGCCGCGAGAACGGGCTCTCGATCCGCGTCTTCAAGATGACTCGCGGCAACATCCGCCGTGTCTGCCTCGGCGAAAACGTGGGCACCACGGTTTCCCACGAGGCGTAGCTAGAACGCGGATCGGTTTGACCGATCGGCGTTCTAGCCTCGTTTCGTAGGGGCGGCACGCGCCG
>CAYYWA010000653.1:0-1774 GCA_964475255.1 uncultured Sorangium sp. | reverse complement strand
GGCTGTAGCTTTTTGGGCGTTCTTCTCCGCGGCGTGCCCGCCCGGTTTGCGGGGGGGGGGGTGAGCGACCACGACGTCAAGTGCCGCCCGCTCCGCGCCGTGCTCGCGGGCGGTCCGCGACGCGCAAGCGCGAGAAGAGTTCCTGTGTGCAGCGGCCGGTGCCGACCAATCGACGGCCGCACAGTGCCTTGCTCGCGACGCCGCTTTTCACGCGCCGATCACGGCCACCAGGGCTTTGCGATCCACGCGACGAAAGCGCGGCGGTGTCGCTCGTCCCAGCAGCCCAGCGCCTCGTGCAAGTCGAATCCGCCGCACTTCCACTCGTGATACGAGTTCCAGACGCTCAGCACGAAACGCCCAGCGCACTTCGCCCCGTGCCCGGGTGCGCCGCTTCGGAGCCACGCTTCAAACCGATCGGGGTCCCACGGGCTCACGCCGTCCGCACCGCGCAGCGTCGGAAAGCTCAACGCCAGCGCCGTCATTCTCAGGCCGTACCGCTCGTGCGGATCGTAGTCGATCATGGCTCGTTCTCTCCGTCGTTGTCCGTGCTCTCCTCGTCCTCCTCGCGAGCGAGTGCTCGTCCGTGATCACCTCCGCCGCGTGCGCCAGGCCCAGCATCGCGCCGCTCTCGGCGCTCACGTCGAAGAGCAGCAGCACCGCGCGCACGACGCCGGCGCGCACTGCTTCCGCTCGCTCGCGCACTTCGTCGGGCTCTGCGGTGCGGACTAGGTCCAGCACGCTGCTCGCAATCAAGTCGCCGCAAGCGCGCACCTGGTCGGCATGCTCCACCACGCGCTCGGTGTGCACGAGCAGCCGCCGACCGACTCGCTCGAGCTCGTCACGTCCCGCGCTTCGCATCAGCCGTCTCCTTCGGCGGCTAAATGAGGGAAATTCTCCTCCGCCTCGTCGTCTTCGGCCGCCAAGCGCGAGAGCAGCTCCTCCGCCGCGGCGCGGTCCGTCTTCGCCAGCGGCGGACGTTCCGCATTCACGGGCTGCTCGAGACGAGCCGCCGGGTGCGTCAGCGTGTGCACTTCCTTCAGCCGCCGGATCGAGACCTGCGTGTAGATCTGCGTCGTGCTGAGCTCGACATGGCCCAGCATCTCCTGGATGTATCGGATGTCGGCGCCGTTCTCGAGCATCACCGTCGCCATCGTGTGCCGGAAGAGATGGCACGCGCCCTTCTTGCCGGTGTCGGCCTGGTTCACGTAGTTGCGCACGAGCTGCGTCAGCCGATTCGGGCTGAGCTCTTCGCCGGTCGCCGCCAAGAAAAGCGTGCCGTCGTCGGGCGGCACCACGAGGCTTGGGCGGACCTCGTTCGAGTAACGCTCGAGCCATCGGATCGCTCGCTCCCCGATCGGCACCATCCGGTCCTTCTTCCCCTTGCCCTGCCGCACCATCAGCGTCCCCCGCTCGGTGTCGAGGTCGTAGACGGACAAATTCAGGACCTCCATCCGCCGGATCCCCGTCGAGTACAGCGTCTCGAGGATCGCTCGGTCCCGGACCCCGATCGGCTCGCGCACGTCCGGCTGCTCGAGCACCGCCTCCGCTTCCGCCGCCGTCAGCACAAACTTCGGCAAGCGCCGCTCGAGCCGCGGCAGCTCGAGCTCGGAAGCGGGGTTCCAGAGCAAAACGTTCTGGCGGGCGAGCCACTTGAAGTACGCCCGCACCGGCACGAGCCGACTGTGCTGCGAGCGGAAGCTGAGCGGCTTGCCGTTGTCACGGCGCATGTGAAACAGGTGCCGCTGGTAGCGCTCGAGGATGGGCTTGGTCACCT
>CAYYWA010000652.1:0-1781 GCA_964475255.1 uncultured Sorangium sp. | reverse complement strand
CGCCCGGAACCGGGAGACGACCGGGGCGAGCCTCCAGTCGGCGGTACCCCTCGCGGGCCGGTGGCTCGAGCCGCCGCCCAGCCGCTGCCTCGGGAGCCAGCCCTCGAGGCTCCCGCCGATCCCGACGAGCTGCTCCGCACCATCGTGGCGCGCGGCGCGGGCGAACGGCCGGAGCTCGCGGCCAAGCTCGAGCACGCGATCCTCGTCGAGACCGCACCGGGGCGCCTCGTGCTCGGTTGGCCGCCGGAGAGCGTGTTCGGGAGCCTGGTCGCCGCACCCGAGAACACGGCGATGGTGGAGCGTGCGGCGACCGCCGTGCTCGGCGCGCCCACCCGCGTCGTTCACGAGCACGACTCGGAGCGGACGCGCGGACGAAAGACCCTGAGCCGGATCGAGGCCGAGAATCGCGAGCGCCAGAAGCGTGAGGCCTACGAGCGGATGCGGCGCCATCCCCGCGTGGTGGATGCCCTCGAGATCCTCGGGGCGCGCCTGCGCGACCTCCGCCTTGCCCGGGTGCCCTGAGCGCGCAATGGTCGGAGACCGAGGATGCTGCCGGAGCGACTCCGTCGCGTGATCGAGCTCTTCGCCCTGCTGCCGGGCGTCGGGGAAAAGACTGCGCAGCGCTTCGCGCTCCACCTGGCAAGCGACGCGAGCCGGGTCGCCGAAGAGCTCGGTCGCGAGCTCGCCGAGCTCTCCACGCAGGTACGCCCCTGCGCGCGCTGCCGCAGCCTCGCGGACGTCACCGACGGAGAAGCGGTCTGCGCGATCTGCCGGGATCCGCGCCGCGATGCACGGCTGCTTTGCATCGTCCATCGCGTGCAGGACCTGCTCGCGATCGAGCGCAGCTCCGCGATGCGCGGGCGCTATTTCGTGCTGGGACGGCTGCTGTCACCGCTCGACGGCATCGGGCCGGACCAGCTCCCCGTCGAGGCGCTCGTCGAGCGCGTGCGGGGCGACGGCGTGGCCGAGGTGATCCTCGCGACGCCCCCGTCGGTGGACGGGGAGGCCACCGCGCTTTTCCTCGCTCGCGAGCTTTCGGCGCTGGGCGTGCGCGTCTCGCGCATCGCGAGCGGCGTCCCTCACGGAGGCGACCTCGAGTTCGCCGATCAGGTCACTCTGGGCCGTGCCATCGACGGCCGGCGCTCCATGGGCTAAGAGGCGGGCTCCGAGCGCTCGCGATGTCCAAATCCGTCATTCGCTCCGATCGACTCCCGACGCCGGTGGCGTCGTACTCCCCCGCCGTTCGCGTCGGACAACTCGTCTTCGTCTCCGGGCAGATTCCGCTCGATCCCGCGACGGGTCAGCTGGTGTCCGGCGACATCGAGGCGCAGACACGCCGCGTGCTCGACAACTTGGGAGCCGTGCTGGAGGCCGCGGGGCTCTCGTATGCGGACGTGGCGAAGGTGACGGCGTACCTCGCCGACATGCAGGACTTCGCGGCCTTCGACGCGGTCTATCGCAGCTACTTTCCCGTGGATCCGCCGGCACGCGCCACCGTCTCCGTGCTCGGTTTGCCGCGCGGGGCACGCCTCGAGGTCGAGGCGATCGCCGTCGCGAAGTGAACGGTGCGGCCCACGACGACGCCTTTCGTTCGGAACGAGGAGACGAACCCATGTCCGAGAGCACCAAAAACGACGCCCCGTTCGATGCGACCCTCATTGCCACCCCGGCCGAGAGCGCGCTCGCCGCGGTGGAAGCCGCGGGAGCCCGTGCTCCGGCGCTGATCGACGCGTGGGTGCGCGCCGGCAACGCCGCGGCGGTGGCTCTCGTCGCCGAGCGCG
>CAYYWA010000651.1:0-1784 GCA_964475255.1 uncultured Sorangium sp. | reverse complement strand
CCGCGACGTCGCGTCCGGCATCGTCACCGCCCCCCCCAAAGCCCAAGGTGGAGCGGACCTCGCCGGTCGCGGGGTCGAGCACGAACACCCTCACGTCGTTCATACCTCGGGGGGAGGGGAGCTCGCCGAACGCCGCGGCTCGGTGCAGGCGACGCTGCGCATCGTACACCCGAACGGACGGCGCTCCGAGCGCCGCATCGAAGCACGCACCTGCGACGAGGCCCTGGACGCCCTCGGGTTGATCGCGGCCATCACCTTGGATCCGAGCGCGACGTTTCCCGAGGCCGAGCCCGCTGCGGAGCCCGACGAGGCGCCGCAAGAGCCTCCGGAGCCCGAGCCGAAAGCAGCGCCGAGCTTGGCACCGGTGCGCGCTCCGTCGCGCGTCGCAGAACGAGCGTCACACGGCGCCGCGCCCGTGCCGTCCGTTCGATTTTCGATGGGGCTCCTGGGGGTCGGAACGTTGGGACCCGCGCCCGGCGCGCTCCCCGGCGCGGGCGCGTACGCGTTCGTCGAGCGCGAGACGGCGGGCGCGTGGCGTCCGGCGCTGCGCCTCACGGCGAGCCACACGCTCCGCGGAGGATTTCCCGCCGGGCCGGGCCGGGCGGATTTCGCGCTGACCGAGCTCGCGCTCGAGCTGTGTCCTCTCGGGCTCGCCGTCTCGAGCGTGCGCCTGCACGCGTGTGCGGCCGCGAGCGGCGGAATTCTCGCTGCCCGCGCGAGCGAGGTCGCCGAAGCGCGGCGCGAGGAGCGCCCCCTTTGGCTGTTCGGAGCTTCCGGGTCGTTCGGCGTGGACGCGACGCGGTGGCTCGAGGTCGTGGCGCTGGTGCGCGGCGCCGTCCCCTTGGCGCGCGATCGGTATCAAATCGAGCCACTCGTGTTCCACCGGGTCGCTCGCGTGGCGGTCACCGGCGCGGTGGGGGCCGGGATTCGATTTCCGTGATCGCTGGGCGCTCGGCCCGCATAATACCGTGAATGTCCGGTGCGTCGCTGCTTCGGCTGGAGAGCGCGGACGCGCCGGAGGGCTCGGTCGCCCGGGCACGTCTGGAGCAGATGTTCAGGGCGCACCACGAGCTCATCTGGCGCACGCTCCGGCGCATGGGCTTGTCCCCCGACGCGGCCGCCGACGCGACTCAGCAAGCCTTCCTGATCGCCGCCGAACGGTTGGCGGACATCCGGCGCGGCAGCGAGCGAGCCTTTCTGTTCGGAACCGCCCTGCGGCTCGCACGAACCGCCTTCCGCGCGCGCCGGCGGGTACAGCTCGAAGAGGACATGGATCTGCGCGCCGACCCCGCGCGCGCCGAGGCAATCGCCCACCAACGGAGCGCGCTTCGCCTCGCCGATCGCATCTTGGCCACGTTGAACGAGGAGCTCTTGACCGTGTTCATCTTGTTCGAGCTCGAGGGCCTCTCGGCGCCGGAAATCGCGGAGCTCGTCGGCATTCCGGTGGGCACGGTGTCCTCGCGGTTGCGGCGCGCGCGCGAGGCGTTCCGCGCCGAGCTCCAACGTCTCGAGCGTCGCTCGCGGAGGAGCCAACCATGACGGAACCGAAGCGTTGGGCTGACGAGGACGCGACCCCGCTCGAGCGCTCGTTGCTCGCAGCCATGCGTGGAGAGCGACCCGGGCCGCGGCTGTCGCGGCGCATGCGGCGGGCGATCGGCCTCGGGGGAACGCTCGTCGCGGTGAAGCTCTTGGGCACGGGCCTCGCTGCTGCGGCGATCGTCGCCTCGGGGATCGCGCTCACCGCCGCGCTCTCGAACGACGAGCCGCCCCCGCCGCCTTCCGAG
>CAYYWA010000650.1:0-1814 GCA_964475255.1 uncultured Sorangium sp. | reverse complement strand
TGGGAGGGCATGGCGACGCCTCTGGGCGAGGCCTTCGCGGCGGCGGTCGCGAAGATGGCCGGCGGCGGTTGAGTCGCGTCGAGACGCGCCGCGGGTCCCGCCCGCGGCGAACATCGTCGGTTGTCGCGCCGGGCGCGCGGTGCTTCGAGCACGCGCCCCCGGCGCGATGCATTTCGGCGTTCGAGAGTTCTGGGTTCGCGCGCCGCGCCGGCGGTGCGTGCGGCGCGCCCCGTGCGCGCGTCGCGCTCCGTGAGAGGGCCGTACACCGGGGAGGGCGCGCTCCGTGAATCGGCTCTGCGCGATCTCCGTCAATCTCGACTCTGCCGAGCATTACCACGATATCCACGCGCTCCCGCCGTTGGATCCCGAGGTGGCGCGCGGCGCATACGATCGCGCGCTCCGGCGCGTGCTCGATTTCGGCGCCGAGCACCGCATCCCGCTCACGCTCTTCGTCGTCGCGCGCGATGCGCTGCACCTCTCGAGCGCGCTGCTCCTGCGGGAAGCCGTGGCGAAGGGCCACGAGATCGGCAATCACAGCAAGGACCACCTCCGCGATCTGGTGAATCGGTCGCGCGACGAGCAAGTGGCGCAAATCGAAGGCGCGCGCGAGCTCCTCGAGTGTGCGCTCGCCGTGACGCCCGCGGGTTTCCGCGCGCCCGGCTACATCGTCACGGACGAGCTGCTCGAGGTCGTGCGGCACACGGGGCATCGCTACGACTCTTCGGTGCTTCCGTCGCCCGCGTTCCACGCCGCGAGGGCCGTCGCCGCCGCGGCGCTCGGCCTTCGCGGCCGCCGAACGACGCCCGTGGTCGCGGCGCCGAACGCGCTGCGCGCGCCGCGACGCCCTTACCGCATCGGGCATCCGTACACCGTTCATGGTGACGGCCTCGTCGAGCTCCCGGTTCAGGTCACGCGTGGCCCGCGCCTTCCGTTCGTCGGCACCGGCTTGATTCTCGCGGGTCAGCTCGGCGCGCGCGCGCTCACCGAGCTCGTGATCGGAGAGCCGTTCATCAATCTCGCGCTCCACGCGCTCGACTTTCTGACGCTCGACGATGGACTCGACGCGCTACGCGGCTATCAGCCCGATCTGCGCCTCCGCCTCGCCAAGAAGCGACGCATCCTCGCTTCGGTGATCGAGCACCTGCGTGCGGCCGGCTATACGTTCGTTTCGCTCGAGCGCGCGGCCGCGACGGTCGTCTGAGCTCCAACCGATTCTACGCGCTGCGCCGCGTGATGCGAATGGTTCAACCAACGGCCGTGCCGATGGTTGAGCCGCGCCATCGACTCGCGACGCAGCCGTGACCTCGTTGGCACTGAACGCACGCATTGCGCCGCTCTGCGGCAGGAAAACGAGCTTCTTCAACGCGGCTCGTCGGTTGCTCGGTCGGTTAGCCGTTCTGTCTCGCGCCGAGAATTGCTGGAAATTCGAGCAGTTCCGCACCAGAGGTCCCGGTGTGGGGCGCCGTATTCCTGTGTGGCGAAAAGATCAGTTGACACGCAACGGCAAAGGCAGAAGCATCCCGCGCATGGCGAGACTTCCTAGGTTCCTGTGGACGACTGGTTTGAGCGTAATTCTTGCGGCTTGCGTGCTCCCCGGCTGCGGTGACGACGATGATGACGGCGGCACCCCGACCACCGGCGGCATGGGCGGTGAGGCCGGCGAGGGCGACACCGGCGGCAAGGGTGGCACTGGCGGCACGACCGGCGGCACCGGCGGCACGGCCGGCAAAGGTGGTACCGGCGGCAAGGGTGGCACCGGCGGCACTGACGGCGGCGCGGCTGGCGAAGGCGGCGAGGCCGGCGCAGTCACCGGC
>CAYYWA010000649.1:0-1815 GCA_964475255.1 uncultured Sorangium sp. | reverse complement strand
GCCCCCGGTGGGCGCCGCGCCGCCGAAAGCGGGGCTGCCGCCGCTCGCCGGGGGCGCTCCGCCGGAGCCGCTCGGCACCGAGCCGCCGTTCCCGACGAGGCCGCCGGTCGCGTCCCCTCCGTGCCGCTCGTCGGCGCCGCACGCCCCGGCAAGGAGCGGAGCGAGCGTGAGGAGCAGAGCGGGACGGAGCGAGCGAGCGCTGGCGGACATCGATGGTGTGGTGACGGTGCCCCTCGGGATCGGGCGGATGTCTTTTTCGTGCGCAAAGCCCGCACACGGGGCCCGCCGCTCCCTCGAGGTTCAGTCGGAGCGAAGGTTTCGATCGGGCGCGCGCGCCACGATCGAAATGTTCCGGAACGGGACGCTCCCGCTCGCGTCCACGCGTTCGCACACGAGCCCGAGCGCTTCGAGCCGACTCACGATCTCCGCGCTGGGGCGCACGGCGAGGCGATGACGGGTCGCGTTGTAGCCGATGGCCATGGCAATGCGCTCGAACGCTCCGGTGATGCGCGCGCGCAGGCCGCCGTGTCCTTCGACCTCGCGAATGACGATGCGTCCCGAAGGGCGCAGCGCGCGCGCCGCGCGGGCGAGCACCGTGTCCTGCTCGACCGGCGGCAGGTAGTGCAGGACGTCTATCAAGAGCACGGTATCGACGGGCGCGAGATCCGTCGTCGCGACGTCACTCGCCGAAAACGTGGCGTCCGCGCCGCCCGCGCCCTGCGCGACGTGCACCTTGCGCGCGTCGAGATCGAATCCCACGAGACGCGACACGCGCTCGAGCTCGACCAAGAAGAGCCCGAGCTGACCGCGCCCGCAGCCGACGTCGAGAACGTCGCCGAGCGGTCCGAGCGCCGCCACCTGCTCGGCGACGGGATCCGTCCTCAGCTTGATCGCGACGTACCAGCGATCCGCGGGGGGAGCGTTTCGATAGCGCGCCCCCGTGCGGCGACGCGCCGCCTCGAGCGCGTCGTCGGCGCTGCTCCGCCCGCGGGCGATCCCCGCGGCGAGCGCTCCCCCGGCGGCTCCGAGCACCGCGCCGAGGACGACGCTGCCAACGGCGGTCCGCACCAGGATTTCGTCCCAACCGAGCTCGGATGCCGACTCGAACGCCGCCGTGAGCGGCAGTCGGCCGAGCACGACCGCGCCGAGCTCCGCCTCGGCGACGAGCAGGAACGGCGCGAACAGCGGGTTCGACACGTGCGCCGCCAGGTACGCGGCGACCACGTCGAGGCGAAACGGCAAACAAACGAGCAGGCAGAGCGGCAAGTGCAGGCCGTAGAGCGGCAAGCAGCCGATGAACAAGCCGAGCCCCACCGAGATGCCGAGCCGCGCCGGTGAGCCCGCCCCCCGGAGCCGCTGCCAGAGCCGCTTCAGCATCGGTCCGAACGTTCGGGTCGATCGAGGAGCTGCGGGCGCGCGATCATCGAACGATGATCTTCCGGGAGCGCGCGGCCCGTGGGAAGGTAAAACGAAGCGCGCACCGCGCCGCGACCTCGAGACGAGCCCTGTGGGTTGCGAGCGTTCGGCATGACTGCTACCCACGGGCCGTGGCGCCCGCTGGCGACCCTCCCCCGCGCCATGTCGGCCGCGTGATCGATCCGTCGGTGCGCGACGATTCCGGCCAGGAACCGACCGTCGAGCTCGAACCCACCCCGGACGAGTCGCCCGCGGCGTCCCGGGCGAGCGAGCTGCCGCGTGGCGAGCGGCTGCGCGCACTGTTGATCCAGCGGGCAGAGGCGGCGCGCGGGCGAGCGCCGGCGCCGGCATCCGCGCCGCCGGCCGCCCCCGAGCCCCCAGTCGGCGGTCTGGGGGCGG
>CAYYWA010000648.1:0-1829 GCA_964475255.1 uncultured Sorangium sp. | reverse complement strand
CGGCTTCCAAATCCGCTTCGGTCTCGACCCTCCCCTCCGGCGTCAGCCCGAAATCCAGGCTGAGCCGAGGTTCACTCCGCGGGGAGGAAGAACACGCCGCGCAGGTCTTCGGTGGTGGCAATGGGGGCGGCCGCGCCCTTGCCGGGCCGTCGCCAGGACTGACGCGAAACTGGTAGTACATGCCTGGCTCGAGGGGCCCGTCGTACTGGACGGAGACCGCGGGCGAGCCGCTGACACCCGGGAGCTCGAGGGCGTTCCAGACTTCGTTGCCGAATGCGTCGAAGACACGGACGTCGTACCAGTCTTCGCTGGAGTCATCCGCCCAGACGAGCTCGGGCTTCGAGGTCACGCTCTCCGGCGCGTTCGTACCGGGACCGATCGTCTCGAGGGCTTCGGTGACTTTGAAGGACTCGGCAATCACAATCTGCGTCTCGCCGGGAGGGAGCCACGTCCAAGGTGACGAAGGTACCGGCGATTTTGGTGTTGGGATCCCGAACGAGCGCGTCGTTCTCGTAGGCCGCCAAGACGACGTAGCGCCCGACGGGCACACCGGTGATCGTGAACGCGCCGGTCACGTTCGGAGACCCGGTTCGGGGAGCTCGGAGGCCGCGCGGGACCTCGCCGCGCGCCGCATCGCGATCGAACGTGTCCTCGACGACGAGGATGACGCTCGTGGCCGAGCCTCCCGCGGCGTTGACGATCTGCACATTGCCCGTCACGGTCGCGGTGGCCTGCGCGAGCCTGGAGAGCACGACACCTTCGAGCGGGCTCTCCGTCACCTGGACGCTCTCGCTCCGAATCTGAACGTCGGCGGTAGGTGCCCTCGACGAGCACGGCCTCCGAAACGTCGATGGGGAGCGCGACGCGCGGACCGCTCGGAAACGCTTGGTAGTCTTGCGCCGCGGCGCGCAGGTGAACTTGGCGCGCCGTCGTCGTCGCGCACGGCGGGCACAGCGAGCGCATAGGCGCCCTCCTCGTCGCGCGGACGGGGAGGAGCGGGCTCAGCGCAGAGCTCGTCAGGGTCCGCTCGGCGCCGATGTCGTTGGGATGAAGGGGCGCGCGGACTCCCGGTACCCGTGCAGGCGAAGGCCGAGGGAAATGAGCAACACGCCGAAGAGGAGCGCGTAGATCGCGATGAGCCAGGCGAGGGCCAGGATGCCGGGCAGCGGATACACGAGCAAGAGGACGCCGAAGACGATCGAAAGGACCCCCGTGAGCGCGAGGAACCACTCGCCGGAGATCTGACGGCGCAGGGTGATCGCGGCGACGATCTCGGCGACTCCGCCGATGAGCGCGCGCACGGCGATCACGATCAAGAAGGCGAGCACGGTGATCCCGGGCCAGAGGAAGGCGATGATTCCGGCGAGCACGCTCACGATGCCCTCGAACAGGAGCCAGCCCCAGCGGCGCCCCGCGCGCGCGCCGCGCGCGGCATGCACGATGCTCAGCACACCGTCGACGAAGGCATAAGCGCCCCACAGGATCGCGAGCGTGAGCAAGCCGAGTTTCGGGACGACCAGCAGTGCCAGCCCGAACAGAATTGCCACGACGCCGCGCACGATGGGAACCCACCAGCGCTGAGCGAGCACACCGGCGCTGGGCATGACAAGGTCCGCGCTCATACCCGACAGTGGGTGCAAGGCCCGTTCCGCTGGGATTCGAACGGCGCGGTGCAGGAGGCACCCCTGCGTCCGCACCGGACACGAGACGCGTCGCGCTCCACCTCGCCGACGGGCGGACTCCTGGTGAGATCCCCCACCCCGTCCCCTCGCCCGACGCCGCAGGCCCGCGGCCACCGAACGCGCGCCTGCCGCCGAGCCTCACCGTAC
>CAYYWA010000647.1:0-1834 GCA_964475255.1 uncultured Sorangium sp. | reverse complement strand
GGTATGGAGTACTCGGGCTTCGCCGTGACATCGAAACGGTGGTGTACATTTACGACGTCGGCTACGACCTCCAGCGTCTCAAGATTTTGATCCAGAACCGCGGCGGCGATACGGCTCTGCTTCAGTTGAACCCCGCGTTTTGGTCCTGCTTGGACGTGAAGAGGGCCTGGCCGGTAAGGGACATGGGTAACAGATGAGTCAAGGGACATGGGTTACAGTTGATATTTGTGATTGCCCCCTGTTCGGCGCTTCTCATGTCCCTTCGAATCGATGATTCGGCGCTTGTCTTCGATGAAACGTC
This sequence comes from uncultured Sorangium sp., assembly GCA_964475255.1. Classification (GTDB taxonomy): domain Bacteria; phylum Myxococcota_A; class Polyangia; order Polyangiales; family Polyangiaceae; genus PMG-095. The sequence goes on along the minus strand of CAYYWA010000647.1, from coordinate 1,533 downwards.
CAAGCCAGACGGGTCCGAAGTAGACGTTGAAGAGACCGTAGTCAATGGGCTCGAAACCGATCGGTTCACCAGCGAGCAGGTGGCTGACGTTCACCCAGTCGTTGAACCAGCGGATGCCACCGTTCTTGCTGACGCGGCGCACCTCGAAATGCTCAGGGTACGCGACGGGGGTTAATCGCTTCGGAAAGGGCCGCGGTGAGGGCTGGTAGAGCGAGGCTGGCACGCGACCGTTGAGAGCCTCATGGGGCCGAACGGTGTTGTACTCGGCCCTGAACGCGTCGAATGCCTGCTGCTGGGCGCGAAGAGAATTGCGCGGCGTACGAGCCGTGCGCCGCTTGAGATGGCCATGCATGTTCTCGTGCTTGCCGTTCTGATAGGGGCTTGAGGGTTCGATCAGCTCCGGGACGATGCCAAGGCGGATGAACCACACCGAGAGCGTGGATAACCGGCCCAGCGCGTTGGAGGCAAATGGGGTGCCGTTGTCGGAACGGATCCGTTCAGGCAGACCGTACTCCCGGAAGAGGCGTTCCAGGACCTTCCTGGCTGGAAGGAGCTCCGTGCTGGTCAGACCCTGGCAGCCGAGTAGGAACCGCGAGAACATATCCTGCGACGTGAGCGGGTAGCAGAGCACGCCGTCGCGGAGCCGAAACTGCCCCTTGTAATCGATGGTCCAGATCGCATTGGGCTCCGATGCGGACGTTGTCGGGCGTCCGGGGTGCCAACGACGGACCCGCCGGCGCCGGGGGGCTACTAACCCCTCACGATGCAAGATGTTATGGATCGTGGTGCGGGACGGGAGCTTGAGTCCCGGACGGTGGGTTTCAAGGAACCATCGGATCTTCTTGGCGCCGTAGTCGGGAAACGCCTTACGGACCTCGAGGATCGCCGCCCTGGTCTCCGCCGTGGTGGCCCAGGGGCAGCTCTTGGGTGTGCGTCCCCGGTCCTCGAGGGATGGCGGACCGCCCCGCTCGAAACGCTCAAGCCACTTGTAACCTGTCTTCCGGCTGATGCCGTAGCGTCGGCAGAGATCCGAAAAGCTACGCAGGCTCCGGTGAACTTCGTCGATGAAGCGTCGTCTCTCGTCCATGACATGGGTCTCCCGAAACGGCATCGGCCTCCTCCTCTTGAGTTGGCCGACTGTAACCCATGTCCCTTGACTTCGTTGTATACCATGTCTGTTGATCGGACCGTCGCGGCGCCTAACAAGGGGCTGCAGCGGACCGCTTTTCCGGCGCGGTGCGCCTCCAAATCGGCCGCTGAGCCCAGGCGTTAGGCCGAACGAACTTCAGTTGGCGAAGAGAAGCACTTTGCGTCCAAAGTCATGGCTTATATGAAGAATTCCAAGTAGGACCACCGGCGGGCTCAGCACGGACGATTGCGCCCAATAATGCGGGCAACCTATGGATCCGCTGAGGAGATCGCAGTCGAGGGTTTCAGCTTCCGCTCGGCCGCGATGGAAAAGTCCACGCTCCACTCGGCAAGGAGTCATATTGGCACCTACAGCTAGAGAAAGAAAATGGTGGCGAGGGGTCG
>CAYYWA010000646.1:0-1843 GCA_964475255.1 uncultured Sorangium sp. | reverse complement strand
CCTGCGACGGGCGTGGCGCCGGGCACCGCTCCGCAAGCGCAAGCGCGCCCCCTCAGCCCGAAGCCGCGCTCCGCGCCGGACGAGACGCGCACGGTGCTGGCCCCGGTCCCGGGAGGGCTCACGGCGGAGGTCGTCGCGGAGCGCAGCCTCGCGAGCAGCCATACCGTGCGCGCGCGCCTGGCCGAGCTCGACGCGGCGCGCGCCCGGCTCGACCAGACGACGGCGCAGTTCTTCCCGCGCCTCACGCTGCGCGCTTCGTACACGCGCCTCTCTCCGGTCTCCGCCGAGCTCGGCGGTGCGCTGGTCGGCGCCGGAAACCCGGGTCTGCTCTCGACGGGGCCATGCCCCGGCGGCGGAGGCGGGGACTGCGTGCTCGACGCGGCCGGGCAACCCGTGGGCGCTGCGGAGTTCGCGATCGAGAGCTTCGAGGACAACTACGCGCTCACCGCGCAGCTCAGCGTCCCGATTTCTGACTACATCTTGCGGCTCTCGAGCGCGGCGGCCGGCGCGGCCGCGAACCGGAAGGCAGCGGAGCTCCAGGTAGACGCCGAGCGCCTCAAGGTCCGCACGGACGCGCAGGCGCTGTTCTACGACTGGCTTCGGGCCCGAGCTCGCGTCGCGGTCGCCGAGAAATCGCTCGAGCGCACGCGGGCGCGGCTCGCCGAGTCGCGCCCCGCCTTCGAGCTCGGCACGATCACGCGCGCGGACCTGTTGCGGCTCGAGGCGCTCGAAGCGAGCACCGAGCAGGTCGTGCTCGAGGCGCGCTCGTACGCCGAGCTCTCGGAGCTCTCCCTCGCGCTCGCGATGGGGGATCCGGCTCCGCGCGGTTACTCGGTGGGGGAAGACATCGAAGCGGCCGCGCCGCCGGTGCAGGAGAGCCTCGAGCGCCTGACGGGAGAGGCGCTCAAGACGCGACTCGAGCTCGAAGCGCTCGAGCAGAGCGCACGTTCGATTCGGCTCGCTGGAAAGGCCGTGCGCACCGGTGCCCTGCCGCGCATCGACGCCGTGGCCGAGGTCACCTACGCAAACCCCAATCAGCGTTACTTCCCGCCACAAGAGAAGTGGCAGGCGACCTGGTCCGCCGGCGTTGCGGCGACGTGGACGATCGGCGACGTGGCGATCCAGGGCGCCGCGGCGCGGGAGCTCAGCGCGAACGCCGAGGCGCTCATCGCGCAACGCTCCGCGCTCGCCAACGCCATTCGTCAGGAGGTCGCGATGCACTACCTCGCCTACCAGCGCGCCGTCGGCGCGCTCGCGTCCGCGGAGCGCGGGCTGGCCGCGGCGGAAGAGGCCTATCGCGTGGCGAGTGATCTCTATCGCTATGGCAAGGCCACGACGACCCAGGTGATCGACGCGGAGGCCGATCTCCTCTCGGCTCGTCTCAGCGAGCTCGACGCTCGGATCGAGCGCCGGATCGCCGAGGTTCGGCTGCGTCACGCCGCCGGGCGTGATCGCGACGCTTTGCGCTGATACTGCGTCACTCCCGCCTTCGGCGCGGAGCGGGCTGGAGACACCCGGAACGGACCCCGTGGGCGAAAACGCCTTCGGGGTCCTGTCGTTCGGGCCGACCCCTTTGGGGTGCCTCCGGCGAGGCGGACCAAGCGTGCCGAGGCCGTGCGCTCGCGTCCGAGAGGGCAAGGGTGCTGGTCCGCTCTCCGAAGCGCATCCCGGTGCGGAGAGCGGCCGTCGCAGGCTCCACGTTCCGCTTCGGAATCGAGCTGGCCACCAGGGCTGCCGCGGCTGCGTTCCGGGAAGACAGGCGCGCGCCGGATTGCATGCCGCGTACCGTGTGCCTTGGCCCAGCTCGGTCGCGTGAGGGCGTGGGGTGGGCGCGGGACGCGGA
>CAYYWA010000645.1:0-1861 GCA_964475255.1 uncultured Sorangium sp. | reverse complement strand
GCTGCCCATCGGGGAGCGCCGCGCGGAGTCCACAGGCCGCAGGAACGGGACAGGCTTCGTTCAGCTCGAGCGCTGGCTAGGCGATCTCGACGTGCTCTTTCTTAAGCGCGACCGCGCGAAGCCCATGGTCGCGATGACGTGGAAAACGTTCGAGAGATTGCTGGGAGGCGAACGTTGACCACATCGACGATCGAGCGCGCGATCGCGTACCTGCGAGCGCTGCCGCGTGCGGTGAGCGGCGCCGGCGGCCACCGGACGACTTTCGAGGCGGCATGCGTTCTCGTCCGTGGCTTCAGCTTCGACGAAGAGACCGCGTTCCGGCTCCTCAAGGAAGTGCACAACCCGACGTGCATGCCTCGGTGGTCGGACCGTGAGCTCCGCCATAAAGTAAAGAGCGCGGCGAAGGATGCTCGCCGGGAGCAGGGCTACCTGCTCGAGCCGCGAGAGCGAGAGGCGGCGCGCGCGCCGCGCGCTTCCGATCAGAAGCCCGCCGACCTCGACCAGCGGACGTACGCCAACGTGGCGGCCCGGCTCATCGAGCTCTGCCCGTTCACCGAAGAGCCCGACGTTCTCAAGTACCTCGACGATCGCGTGATGATCGTCGAGGGAGCGCACGCGCAACTCGCCGGCCTTCCACCGCGCGAGAAGCAGGGCGAGATCATTGCGCGTCTCCTCGAGACGTTCGAGGCCGAGACGCTTGCGCACGCCGGGCTTCTGAACCGCTACAAGAACGGCAAGATCGAGACGCGCTGGTTCTGGTGTCCCGACCATCGCCTCTTGATTCCGTGGCGCGCGCTGGACGGATCGACTCGGGTGCTTCAGCGGCGCCGGCTCACTCCTGGCGAACCTAAGTACGTCTTTCCGCGCGGCAGGAAACCAGCCTACCCGTTCGGCGCCGAAGCGCTCCGCGTGACGGACGCATCGTGGCCGATCGTGTTCTGCGAGGGCGCGCTCGACGTGCTCGCGCTCCGGCTCATCGGGCACCGAGATCGGGCTCTGAGACGTGAGACGGCCGGCATGGTACCGCTCGGCCTGCCAGGGCTCACCAACTGGCGACCCGAATGGGCGCACTGGGCAAAGGGCCGCGTCGTGCGGATCGCGCTCGACCGCGACGCCTCGGCCGAAGCGAAGGTCAAGGCCATCTCCGACGACTGCTACCGCGCCGGTGCGACGCGTGTTCAGCGCTGGCGGCCGCCGAAGGGCTCGAAGGACTGGACCGACACACTCGTCAGGCGGCAAGCTTGAGCGCTGCCGCCGCGCCGTCGCCCGCGAACGACGAGTTCGAGGATCTCGAGCGGCCGCCTGAGCCGTTCCCGCGCCTCGACGCGCGCGCGATCTTCGCGCCGCTCGAGCCCGTGCGGTACGTCATCCGTGCGCTCGACCTCTGCCCTGGCGCTCCCGCGATGATCGCCGGCTACGGCTTCAGCGGGAAAACCGTTGCAGTGCAGTCGGCAGCGCTCACGATCGCCGGGGGACTTGGGCGAGTCTGGGACTGCTTCGCAGCCCCGAAGGGGCGCGTGCTGCACATCGACTACGAACAGGGTTCGAGGCTGACTCGCGAACGCTACCAGCGCCTCGCGGTGCCGATGGGGCTCGGGCCCGCGGAACTCGGTGACCGGCTCGCGCTCGTGGCACTCCCGTCGATGCGTCTGGACGACTCGGCCGCCGAGACGGAGCTCATGCGCCTCGTCGAAGGGTACACGCTCGTCATCATCGACTCGTTCCGTGCTGCTTGCCCCGGTATCGAGGAGAACTCGTCGGAGGCGCGGGTGCCGCTCGACATGCTGAACCGCGTTTCGGAGCACACCGGCGCGGCGTTCGTCGTGATCCATCACGCCCGCACGCCGAGCCAGAACCAGGC
>CAYYWA010000644.1:0-1869 GCA_964475255.1 uncultured Sorangium sp. | reverse complement strand
CACTTTTTGGAGATGTCCAACGTGCAGGTAGTGGAAGAGATGGTGAACATGATCACCGCTTCCCGCGCGTACGAGGCGGGCGTCATCGCGATCGACACCGTCAAGCGCATGGCGCGCGCCGCGCTCGAGATCGGTCGCTGAGGTTCGTCGTGTCGCCGCTCGAAGCTTCCGCGCTCTCGCTCCAAGGCCCGATCGGCACCGCCGGGCTCGAAGACGCCCGCGACGTCACTCCCGCGCCCGCGGGCTTCTCGGAGCTGCTCGAATCCGCCGTCGCCTCCGCGCAAAAGAGCGCGCTCGCCGCGAGCTCCGCCGCCACGGAGTTCGCGGCGGGTCAACGCGACGACATCCACGGCACGATGCTCGCCGTCACCAAGGCCGACATCGAGCTGCACCTGCTCGGCAGCGTCCGCAACAAGGTCATCGACGCGTTCTACGAGATCTGGCGGATGCAGATCTGAGGCTCACCAGGACCGGTAGGAGAAGCGCAGCATGCCGGAGAAACTCCGTTCGTTTGGCAGTCAGCTCCTCAAGTTCTGGCACGAGCTTCCGACCGTCAAGCGGGTCGCGCTGGTCGTCGTGACCTTGACGGTGCTGCTCGGCGTGCTCGCGATCGCGCACCTCGGCTCGCGCGTGCGCTACGCGTACCTGTACACCGACCTCGAGCCCGGCGACGCCGCAGCCATCGTCGAGAAGCTCAAGACTCAGAAAGTGCCGTACCGCCTGGCCGGAGATGGCCGCGCGCTCGAGGTTCCGGAGGAGCGGGTGGCCGCGCTCCGGCTCGAGCTCGCGTCGAACGGCTTGCCCCGCGGCAGCGGCGTGGGCTTCGAGATCTTCGACCGCTCGCAGATCGGCGCGACCGAGTTCGAGCAGCAAGTGAGCCTGCGCCGCGCGCTCGAGGGCGAGCTCTCACGGTCGATCATGACCATGCACGGCGTGAGGGCGGCGCGCGTGCACCTCGTGATGCCCGAACGGCGGCTGTTCGCGGGGCGCGACGAGACGGCGTCAGCCTCGGTCGTGCTCACGCTCTCGCGCCCCGGCGAGTTCGGAAAGAAGGAGGTCGCCGCCATCGTCCACCTCGTCGCGACGGCGATCCCCGGGCTCAACCGCTCGCGCGTCTCCGTGGTGAGCAGCGAGGGCGTGACCCTACATCGCCCGAGCGGTGACGACGCGACCGGACCCGATGCCGAGCACCACGCCGAGCTCGGCGAGGAGATGGCGCGCCGCCTCGAAAACGACGTCCAGGCGCAGCTCGAGCGCGTGGTCGGCCCCGGCCAGGCCGACGTCCGCGTGCACGTCACGCTCGATCGCGAGTCCCGAGAGCGCACCGCGGAGCACTACGAGCCCTCGAAGACCTCGCTGCGCAGCGAGCACAAAGTCGAGGAGCTCTCGGGCTCCGGCGCCCCGGGCGTCGCGGGCGTTCCGGGCGCGCGCAGCAACCTGCCCGAGACCGCGCCCGAAGCCGGCGCGCAGCAGAAAGAAGCCGAGACCCCCGAGGGCCTCGTCCGGCGCGTCCAGACCCGGAACTGGGAGGTCGATCGGGTTCTCGAGAAATCGGTGACCCCGGCCGGTGGTATCCGGCGGCTCTCCGTCGCCGTGCTCCTGAACGGCAGGTACGAGCGCCGCGGTGACAAGCAGGTGTACGTCGAGCGGAGCGCGGCGGAGCTCGCGAAGCTCGAGTCCATCGTGAAGAGCGCGGACGGCTTCGACGCGGAGCGCGGCGACGTGGTCCAGATCGCGAACGCGGAGTTCGCGCGGCCGCCGGAGGAGCCGCCCGCTCCGCCGCCCGAGCCGCTCCTGCCGCGCGAGCGAATCCTGCCGTACGCGGGCGCGGCCCTCGGGGCGCTCGCGCTCCTCGCGCTGGTCGTGTCG
>CAYYWA010000643.1:0-1870 GCA_964475255.1 uncultured Sorangium sp. | reverse complement strand
CTCCTACACTGCGGCCGCGCCTGCCCCTCGAAGAAAAGCGAGCCCTGGACGCGCGCCGCCCCTCAGCGAACGCGCGCGACGCTCCGCGCGAACAAACCGAGCTGCGTCGCGTACCCGCGCGCCTCCGAGAACGGCGACGCCGCGCACTTCACCGGCCCCGGACGCCGGGCCACGGCTGGCGCCCGCTCCGGCCTTGCGACCTCGCTCACGAACACCGCACGGGCCTCGTCGCTGAGCCCTCGCACCACGTGCAGGGCCACCCCAGGGTGATTGCGGGCGCTCGCAAGAACGGCTTGCGCACGGCTTCGACGCGAAGGACCAGACATTGTGCGCCCACTATTCGAACCGGCCGACCCGGGCCAACATTTCAGCCTAGATTTCGGGCTGACGCCGGAGGGGGAAGTCGAGACGAAGCGGATTTCCTGACGAATTCGCGTTCGACGCGCGCAGCGATAGCAGCGCTATCGCGAGCACGACGGGCGCGAAGGCGGCGGGATCTCGGGTTGGCCATGGACAACGTCGCGATGATGGGCGCGAGGCTCGCTTCGTCGCCGCGGGCGAGCTCCGGCAGAAACGTCGTCTGAGCCACGTAGTTGAAAAAGATGAGCCCCGCGAACACGCCGGTGAACACCAGCGCCATCCCCGTCCGAACCTTCTCGGCCGGGCGCGCGACGGCATGAATGCTCGTGAGCAGCGCAATCAACGCGGCGACAAGCACGATGCCGCCGAGGTATGGCGCGCTTTGGATCGACGATAAGCGCACCGAACGCGAGCAACCCCCCGAGCGCAAGGCGGAGCGCTCGCGCTCCTCTCGTATGGCGACGGGACCTCATCGCGAAGCGCCTTCGGAGCGCGACGTCGCCGAGCGCGCGACCGGCTCGAGGGCGCGCTCGCGATGCGCCGAGTCTCGCCCGTACAGCTCCGCGCGGTTGAGCTGCACGTCCAGGATTTCCCACCGGTAGTAGCCGAAATACCCGCTCGCGAGCTCCCAGCCCACTTCACCGCGAGAGGGCACCTCGATCCCTTCGAACCGGCGAAACTCCGAGCACGCCACGACCCACGGCGTCAGCGTCGCGTCCGCGCCGCCTCCGAGATAGCGCTCCGCGCGCATCCCCACGACGCGCCCGTGCTCATCGAACGTGAACACCGCCGACGCCTCCAGTCCCCCATAGCGCATCGTGGCCCGTGCTCGGGTCCCGTCGAGCGCCTCCCACGCCAGGTACCGGCTCGTCGCCGCGGCCGGAAACCACACTATCTCCCCCAAGAACCGCAGCATCGAGCCGTGATCGATCTTCTCGTCCGCGGCATCGACGACATTCACGAGCGACGCCGCCTTGATGAGCATGTTCCCGCGGCCGTCCACGTATTTGTCCCGCCCCGCGATCGGCAACACGCCCTTCATCGTCGCGTCCACCTTCCAAACGAATGCCGGCGGCTCCACCGAGAAGTACTGCTCTGCCCGCGCCGGCATCCACGCCGCGTCCGGGCCCGTTCGCAAGTCCCCCCGCTGCTTCAACCGAACCGTTCGGACCCGCTCGCGCCCCACGACCCCCGAGCGCTCGAGCCACCGCTGCACCGGCAAAGGAAGCCCGTCGATCTCCGCGCGTTCCAGGATGGTCGCGCTCCCCGCGCTGCGAGCCAAAAGCGCCCGCGCTTCCGCCTCCACTCGATGACTGAATCGCACGTGCGCCGCCGACGCCAGCGCGGCCACCAAGACCAGCGCATTCGCGATCGTCCCAAACTTCGCGTCACTCCAAGCGATCACAATCAGGGCCTGCGAGAGCAGCACCCCGCCCAGCGCGAGCATCCACCACGACTCGTGCCGCACGACCCGAAACATCGCCGCCCCGAGCAGCACCGTCACCACGAC
>CAYYWA010000642.1:0-1871 GCA_964475255.1 uncultured Sorangium sp. | reverse complement strand
GGGGTAGGATGCGAGGAGGCGTGCGCTGGATGTCATGAGGGTTTTGTTTTTTTTGGAGCCGTTGGTGCTCCATAGCCGGCCTTTCCATTACTGGGCGTGGTTGGGGTTTTATGCGGAGATGATGCGCGCGCTCGAGCGCGCGGGAGTGGAGGCGCGGCTGGTGACGAACGCGGCGCTCGCGGAGCGCGCGGTGGCGGCGCCGAGCGCGCAGGGGCGCGGGCACGGTCTGGCGAGAGCGCGCGTGGTGGCGCTCGCGCAGGAGGAGATTCGGGAGTCGTTTGGGGTGCCGAACGGGGCGATCCTCGCGGGGCTGCATCGGGGGACGCACGCGCCGGAGGCGGTGAGCGCGTATGGGGCGCGGGTGCGGGCGGCGCTGGACGGGTGCGTGCCGGATGTGGTGTTGACGCTGTCGCCGGCAGCGCAGGTCCGGGCGGCGTTCCCGGAGGCGTTGGTGTTGGCGACGGAGACGGCGGCGTATAGCCGCGCCCCGTTTCCGATGTGTATTTTCTTCGATCCGCTCGGGATGTGGGATCGATCGCTGATCGCGGTGCAGGCGCGTGCGCTCGCGGAGCGGCCCGAGGATGCGGAGGACGCGGGCTTGTTCGCGGAGTTCGAACGGCGCTTCGGGGCTTACTTCCGCGCGACGACGCCGTTTGCGGAGCTGGAAGCGGAGCTGCGCGCGGAGTACCGGCGGATTGCGTTCTTGCCGCTGCAGTTCGGCGGGGAGCCGGGGTTCGACGTGAACGCGCCGTTCGCGAATCAGGGGGAGTACGTGTTCCACGTGCTCGAGCGGTTGCCCCCGGAGACGGCGCTGGTCGCGGTGGAGCACCCGACGGCGCACTGGCTCGGCGACATCCTCGACGCGGAGACGCGCGAGTACCTCGCACGGGCGCATCCGGAGCTTCGACTGGTGGACTTTCGCTCGGCGGAGAGCGCCGGGCAGTACCTCGTGCATCACGCGGACTACGTCATCGCGGTGAGCACGTCGCTGGCGCTGCAAGGGCTCGCGTTCGGGCGACCACTGGTGGCGATTGGAACGAGCCACCTCGTGCCGTACGCGACCTTCGAAGGACTCGACGCGGTGCCACGCACGGGAGCCTTGCCGGGGCCGAGCGCGGGAGTGCGGCGCGCGCTCGCCTGGATGCTGCGGCACTATTTCGTGCCGGTCGCGCTGACGCGCGACCCTGCGTGGTTGGTGCCGTTTTTGGAGCGCTGCCATGCGCGGCGGGCGCTCGGCGGGCCCGAGTTTTTCGAGCCGGTGTTGCCGACGCGGGAGCTCGCGGGACACCTGTTCGCGATGCTCGACGATCTCGAGCGCGCCCCGCTGACGGGGCGGATCGAAAACGGAGATTTCAGTGAGTGGCCGCGCGGGGACGGGCCGTTCCGCGTGGGTCGAGAAGGGCCGGCAGGGTGGCACCTCTTGGATTTCTTCGGCGGCTCGGGCGACGTGATTGCGGCGCCTGTCGATGGCGGCACGGCGACGGCGCGGGCAGCGCGGATCCGCAGGAGACGCGCCGGCAGTGGGCCGATGTTGTTCTTGCAGCGCGTGCCGAACGCGGCGGCGTGCGCGGGACGACTCGCGCGGCTCTCGTTCAGCGCGCGCGCGGAGCGGCCCTCGGCGCTGCACGCGTATCTCTATTTACAGTTCGACGACGGCGGGCCGGGAGCGGGAACGCTGCCGCAAGCGTTCGAGCTCGGCGAGACCTTCCGGCGCTACTAGATGGTGGCGCGGGTGCCGGAGCTCGGGACGCGACGCCTGGGGCCGGGGAGCCACACGGAGGTCGTCCTCGCGTTGCCGCCGGAGAGCGGCGCGGTGGAGCTCGACGTCGCGGACGTCGTGCTCGAGCCCGTCGCGTTGTGAGCGCTCGGCG
>CAYYWA010000641.1:0-1871 GCA_964475255.1 uncultured Sorangium sp. | reverse complement strand
ACTGGCGGCGCTCGAGCTCCTGCTCGCGGAATATCGATTCGGCCCCGTCGAGGCGCTCGCGGATGCTGCCGAGGACCTTCGGGGCGGGGGGCAGTGCGGGGTGTCGGGCTCCCATCGTGTGTCTCCTTCGGGCGTCTCGCGCCCGCGGCCTGAAGGTCTACGCCACGCTTTGAATCACCCCTCCCGACGACGGACGGATCTGCGTCATTTCACATGGATCTGCGCCACGCCGCGCCGAGTCGTCGGTCCCACTCGTCCACGAAGAGCGGCTCGCCGGGACACGGCGTGATCTCGCCGAACACCACGCCGCGCTCCGTGTCGTAGAGGTCGATGCGAACGAAGGGCGAGCCCAGCGCGCGCGCGATCGTCTCCGCGACCCGAGCCAGCTCCTCAGGGTGACGCGGCGCCGGCAGCGAGGGGTCGACCAGCACGCGGCCCGGCCTCTCGATGCAGCCGAGCGGCTCGCCCGTGGCCGACCACCACTTCACGCGACGAGGACGCCCGCGGCGCACCTGGCGGATCGCCTCCACCTGCGGAAAGCAGTAGGCCTTCCAGTCGTCTGCGAACCCGAGGTGCTCCTCGACGAGGTAGCGGCCGGGGAAGCGCGCGAGGTTCTCGAGCACGCGCGACCACTCGCGCACCTCGCGTTGCGCGAAGTGGCTCCGCGCGGTGAACCCCTTGGGGCCCTCCTCGCAGAGCCACACGCCCTGCGCGGAGTACATGTTCGCGGGCTTCACCACGAACCGTCGCTGCGGGGGCTGCGGGAAGTCCGCCGCCTCGTGCACCGCGTAGAGCTCGGGCGTCCGGATCCCGAGCCTCTCGACGACCGCCCGCGCCGCGAGCTTCGGGCTGTGCTCACGCAGCGGCTCGTGGCCCCCGGTGCGCCAGAGATGAACGCGCTCGGCCAGCAGCTGCTCGAAGCTCACGGCCTTCGCCACCTCGCTCGCGCGATGGCCGCGTCCACGAAGGCGCGGAAGCGCACCTCGTCCCGCTCGAGCGTCTGCGCGAACCGCAGCTCCTCGGTAATGGCCGGCAGCCGCTCGGGCTCGCACCGCGCGAAGGACTCCGGCGACAGGTCCGGGAGCGCCACGCCCCATCCGCCCTCGACGATCACCCGCGCGGAGTTGCCACCCTGGAGGGAGATCGTCGGGATGCCGGCGCCGAGGCCGTCCCACGTCTTGTTCGGCCGGCACGCCTGCGTGTACGCGAACGCCCTGGGCTCGCAGCCCTCGTTCGCGTAGCCGTGGAAGGCGGCCGTGTACTGGCTCATCTCCTGGTAGAGCGAGCCGTGTTGGACGTAGGGGTGCACCACGCACCCCAGCGCCGCGTACTCCTGCGTCGTGTCGCTGCGCGCGGGCGAGTAGACGTGCACCGTCCACCCGGCTCGGATGAAGGACTCGAAGATCCGGTGGTACGCGCGGTAGCCGAACGGGCCGTCGCGCTTGCTCCACTGCACGAGGCCGCCCGCGTACACGAGGTGCTTGCCCGGCAGCTTTGGTGGCGGCTCGAACTGCAGGTCGCGCACACGGGGGCGGAGGTGAACCACGATCGAGGGTGGGAGGCGAATACCGCGAGCACGCAGGTACGCCTCGTGGTCCTCGGACGTGAAGAGGACGCCGACGGCGTTCTCGAGCATCTCGCGCTCGGTCTGCCCGCCGAGCCCCGTGCGAAGCGTCGAGACGTCCTGCTCGCAGAGCACGTAGGGGATCCGCGCACGCAGTGCCGCGCGGTAGAGCGTGTGGCGGTCTCCGTGGCAGAAGACGAGCTCGGCCGCCGCGCCTCGGAGATCGCCGACCGTCGCTCGCGAGATCCGCTTCGCGCCGTAGAGCTCGGCGAGCCACGAGTAGTACTTGTACGCGGACCCGCGCGGC
>CAYYWA010000640.1:0-1874 GCA_964475255.1 uncultured Sorangium sp. | reverse complement strand
CGCCTGACCGCCGCTCCCCGCCGCCGGCACTCCGCCGGAGCCCGCGGCACTGCCCCCCGCGCCTCCGCCGCTCGAGCCAGAAACGGAGCCACCGGCTCCGCCATTTGGGAGCGCTCCGCCGCTGCCCGCGCCCGCGCCACCGGCTGCGGCGCCGCCGTTTCCGCCGCTCCCCGGCGTTTGCTCTGCGGCGTCGCTCGGCGACTCGGTTCCCTGGCAGGAGAGGGCGAAGAGGGCAACGGCTCCAAGGACGGCGAAACGCATGGCGCCGTCTATGGCGCGGCCGCATTCTGCCGTCCAGCGACGAGGGAGCGCGGTGCGGGCGCCTCGTCTCGGCAGAGGTTATCCGCGGGCATTCGGGCCGTTCCCGGTTCGTGCCCGCGAGGCGTCCAAACGCCGGTTGCCGTACAGCACGGCCAGCGGAATCAGCGCGAGACAATAGAGATCCGTCACGTCCGACGTCATCCGGAACGGCCGCTCGATGCCGAGCCACGGACCGATCCCGCTCAAGAGCTCGAGGGCGAAGCGCGTGAACGGCGGCCACACCTCGAGCAGCGTGTAGAGCGTCGCGGTGATCGTCGCGCCGAGCCCCAGGCGAAGCGACGGCCGCATCGCGAGCGCGAGGCCCAGGAGCTCGGACACGAAGAGCGGCATCAAGAAGCAAACGGCGATGTCCGACAGCTTGCCCGTTAGCTCCGAGTGGAGCTTGGGCTTCAGCACCGTGTCGTTGACGACGAGGAGCACGAGAGCCAGCAACGGCAACGGCGCGAAGAACTCGCCAGAGCGCGGAGCAGCTGCGTCCCGTCGCGGGCTCACGGCGCCTCTTCCCAACGCACCACCCACATGTCGCTGCAGGCGGAGCTGCCCTCGCTCGCGACGATCGTCCGCTTGACCACCAGCGGTGGCAGCTCGCGCGGCACCAGCTCGCCGAAGGGATCCCCGCTCGGCGCGATCAGCTCGCGAATGACGAGGACCTCGCGCCCGTCGAGCGTGCCTTGGGCGAACGCGGCGGCAATGGAGCGCTCAGGCACCGAGGAAGCGTGGCTGACGACGAGACGCGGCTCGCTCACCACCTCCGGGCTGAAGCGCGCGAGGTAGGGGTGGCACGCCGCCTCGAACACGCCGACTGTCTCCCGCTCGAGCGCGAACGTCACGACGCTCTCCACGCCGAGGCCATCCTCGTCCGCGCAGCCGCCCATGGCGTTCCATCCTGAGCTCGCGAAGCTCCCATCATAGAAGTAGTCGGAGCTCGCGTCGTAGACGGAGTCGAGGCCCACCGTGAGTCGTTGCCCAGGGCTGAACGCGGGCACGCACGGCGGCGTCTCGTTCTCCGCGTCATGGAACGGATTCTCCCCCCAGCAGGCGGTTCCGAGGCTCGCCGCTATGGAGAGCAAGAGCGCCGAAGCGCGTGCCCTCATGGCGCCTCCGCGATGCGCTCCACCTCGAAGCGGTCCTCGCAGTGCAGAACCCCGCGCGTGGTGAACCCCGGGCAGAAATGAGCCTGCTCGAGATCCATGCTGCGCACCAAGCGCCAGCGTTCGCTCGCTCCCGCTTCGAGGGGCGAGACGAGCGTTCCCTTTGCCGGCGAAGTCACGGGAGCCAGCTCGAGCGACCAGCTCCCCCGACACTCCGGAGCATCGGCGGCCGAATACGCGCCGCTCGCGACGACCAGCGCATCGGGGTGGAGGAACGGAGACTCTCGACTCACCGTCACGTCCTCGCTCACGCCCTCGAGTCGCGCGAGCTCGTAGCCGTAGCACGCTGGCCCCGTGAACGGACGCTCGCCCCGCTCGAGCTCGAGCAGCAGCGCGGAGCCCGGCCCGATGCCATCCAGCCCCTGGCAACTCGGGCGTGTCGTCCCCTCGCCCGAGTCACGC
>CAYYWA010000639.1:0-1878 GCA_964475255.1 uncultured Sorangium sp. | reverse complement strand
GCGCTGGACACCGCTCACGCGGGGGCGCGTGGCGCGGCCCGCCGGGCTCGTCGAGCTCGGCGAGCTCTGTCGCGTCCATCGCGGCCAAGTCACGGGCGCCAACGCCGTTTGGATCGCCGGACCGCACGCGGCCGCGCTGCCGCCCTCGGTGCTCTACCCGACCGTCACGCGCGCTCGCGAGCTCTTCACCGCGAGCTCCGCGCTGCTCGATCTCACCGCGCTCCGCCGCGTGATCGACCTCCCCGAAGACCTCGACGGCTTCTCGCGCGCGGAGCGTGCGGCCATCGAGCGCTTCCTGCGCGTCGCGCGCGAGGCCGGCGCCCACCAGGGCTTCATCGCGCGCCACCGCCGGGCGTGGTGGTCCGTCGGCCTGCGCGAGCCCGCGCCCATCCTCGCCACCTACATGGCACGGCGCCCCCCGGCGTTCGTGCGCAACCCCCGCGGCGCCCGGCACCTCAACATCGCCCACGGCCTCTACCCACGGGTCCCCCTCTCCGCCGGCGCCCTCGACGCCCTCGCGGCACACCTCGCCCGCAGCGTCGCCCTCGACCAGGGCCGCACCTACGCCGGTGGCCTCACCAAGTTCGAGCCGCGCGAAATGGAGCGCCTCCTCGTCCCCCCTCCCGAGGCTTTCGAGCGCCTCGCCAGCGAGCCCCCGAGCGCCGCGACGAGGCAAGTCCGAGTCGCCGGATGACCGCTTTGCTCCTGGTGGAGGGCTCTCCCAGTTGAAGCGTGGACGCGGAGCCGCTCGGACGAACGACCTGCACTTCGCCAATCCGCGGCCGGAAGCTCCGCCTCGTGAAACCAAACGAGCATTGGGTCGGCGGGTCAGTCCAAACTCAGGAGCGAGTTCTCTCTCTGCCTCGACCGCCGCCGCCAACGCCGACTCCGAGCCGACCCAGCACTCCTCGAGGACCGTGCCCAATGCCCTCCCATCCAACTCCGAGCTGCAAAAATATAGGGTCACATATCGTCGTGCCCAACTCCGAGTTGGTCCTGCCGTATGGCAACGTATGGCCATCGACAACTCGGAGTTGGTCAGAACGTATGGTCACATATGGTCACCAGAAACTCCGAGTTGATCTCGGTATATCGTCACGTATGGTCACCGGCAACTCGGAGTTGGCTTCGGCATAGGGCAACGTATGGCAGCGGATAACTCGGAGTTGCGATCGTATAGGGTCACATATGGCAACAGGCAACTCCGAGTTGTCGCGGGCATCGGTCCCCGAGGGAGCGCTCCAGCTCCGAGTCGTCATGAAGGGGCCCTCCGCGACCAGCAAGACGACTGCGAGATGGGATCTGGCCGGCTGTTGGGTCCGGGTGGCGTGTCCCCGTGGGCCAGGTCGTTCTGCTGCTGACACGGCGGACGAGTGCGCCGTGCTGCTCTCGACCAAGGCTGAGGAGGCGGCGCTGCCAGAGGACCGCGATGGGAGCCTTTGACGACGAGGAGACGTCCGCGCCGCCGTACCCGAGGTGCGGCTCGACGGACACCCGAGAGCGCAGGTACGGTTGCCCCTTCCACGATGTCATACCGGTCATGAGCCTCAGGCTGAGCGAGGCAGATCCCCCCGGAGCATGAGCGAACGATCCCTGGCGCTTCGCAGCCAGAGAGGCATCCGTCGCGAGTTGCAGAGAGCTCGTCGCTGACCGCGGGGAGCTTCGTGATCGCAGCGACCAGCGGCATGCCCGCGAGCCCGGAAGGACCAACGCGGCGACGAGCGACGCGCCCGCGAGTCCGGAAGGACCAAAACCGCCAGAGCGACGCTGCGTTTCGTTGGTCGGAGTGGCAGGATTTGAACCTGCAACAGCCGGCACCCAAAGCCGGCCCTCTACCAGGTTGAGGTACACCCCGATGAAGGGGAGCCGCCTTATACC
>CAYYWA010000638.1:0-1888 GCA_964475255.1 uncultured Sorangium sp. | reverse complement strand
GTGAAGGTGCCCGCCTCCCTGGAGGTCTCGCGCTCGCCGAAGCTGCGGCGGCTCGGCACCTCGTTCGTCGTCGAGCGCGAGCGGCTCCTCGAGGTGCACCTCGGCGGCCCGCCCGAGAGCATCGGTTCCGCCCACGCGCGGCTCCTCTATCCGGAGATGGTCGAAAACGAAGGCGTGTTGCTCGACCGCTTCCGCACCGCGATCCCGAGTGGCTTCCTCCAAGCCCTCGTGCTCGACCTCGCCCAGCTCCGCTACCGCGAGCTCTCTCTGGGGCTCCCGCTCGCCCGGCAGCGTGAGCTCGCGGCGGGCGCGCTCGCCTTCGAGCCCGATCCGTACGCGACGTTTTTCCCCGCCTACCAGCGCTTCGTCTATCTGAACGCGCTTTACGACATCGCGCTGTCGTTCGAGCAGTCGCCGCTCATCGGGTGCACCACGTTCGTGTTCTCGGGCGAGGAGGCCGTCCACGGCGGCTCGCTGCTCGCGCGGGCCTTCGACTTCGAGATCGACATCCTCGACGAGAAGAAGGCGGCGTTCTTCGTGCGCGAGACCGGTCGCATCCCGTTCGCTTCGGTGGCGTGGCCCGGGCTAGTCGGCGTGGTGAGCGGCATGAACGCCGAGGGCGTGGCCGTGGTCGTCCACGGCGGGCGCGCCGGCGAGACACGGACCCGCGGCGTCCCGGTCGTGCACGCGCTGCGCGACGTGCTCGGGCGCGCGCGCACGAGTCGAGAAGCCCTCGCGGTCCTCGCCGACAACCCGCCCCTCGTCAGCCACATCGTCGTGATCACCGACGCGCGGGGGCACGCCCTCGTCGTCGAGCGCGTGCCCGAGAGCGCGGACCACGTCCGCGAGCTCGGCCCGGCGGGCGCCGTGACGAACCACCTCGAAGGCCCGGCCGCGCGCGATCCGAAGAACCTGCGCGTCCGCGAGAAGACCTCCACGCTGGCCCGTCGGGCTCGCGCCGACGAGCTCGTCCACGAGGTCGCGCGACCCGTCGATGCGAAAGCGGCCATCGGCCTGCTCCGCGATCGGCGCGCGGAGGGCGGCAGAGAGCTTCCGCTCGGCGATCGGCGCGCCATCGACGCTCTCATCGCCACTCATGGCGTGGTGATGGACACCGCCGCCCGCGTGCTCTGGGTGAGCGAAGCCCCGCACCTGCTCGGTCGCTTCGTCGCCTTCGACCTCCGTCGCTTCCTCGACCCGGCGGACTCCCCCAATCCCGACGAAGCGCTGCCCACCCTGCCCCCCGATCCGCTGCTGACCGAGCTCGACACCAAGCTCCGGAACGCGACGTCGGCTCAGTCGAAATAGCGCGGTGTCTCTCGTCTCGAGTGGGCTGCTCGCCAGTGGCGCTCGCTTCGACTACGCCGCCGTCAAAGCGCTCGCTGCGCCCGAGGAACGCGCCGCCCCGACGTGCACATCCCCGCGCCCAACCCAGCCGCCTACGGCAGCCTGCTCGTCGCCGGAGGGGATCGATGAGCGCCGGCCCGGCAAGGCCTTCGAGACACTCGACGAAAAACGGCTTCCCAAAGGCGTCACGCCGCGGCCGCGTGAGCTGGCCTCCGGCGAGTTCCTCGAGCGTGCGGCCAACGTGAGCGCGAGCGGAAAGTTGGATGTGACCGTCCATGCCGGAAACGAGTTCCACCCCATGTCCACGGAACCACCCCCGTCCGAAGGTTCCGCCGAACAGAGATACTAGAACTCCTCCTCGCTCGTCCAAAGGGTCAGGTGGATGTGTTTGCCATCGACCATCAAGTTGACGAGCGGCTGCTCCGGAATGGCGACCCGGAGCCACATGGTCTTCCCCTCCGCCTGTCGGAGCGCTTCGAGCACTGCCTCTAGTGCACCGCAAGTCAGATGCGAGCAACCATCCCGGAAGCCGATTGCAGCA
>CAYYWA010000637.1:0-1915 GCA_964475255.1 uncultured Sorangium sp. | reverse complement strand
GCGGCTGCTCGAGCTTGCGGCTCGTCGCAGCCAGGTAGCCCACGAGCTTGTTCGTCGCTTCGCCCACCACGCCGGCGCGCTCGAAGTCTTCGAGGATCCGATCGAGCAGCTTCGGATCGCGCAGGAGCTCGAGCGCTTCCGCCTTCTCCGCGTCGGTGAGCTCGCGGCGCTCAACGCGCTCGCTTTCCTTCTGCCGCTTTTCCAGAAACTCTTCGAGCTTCAAGAGCACCTCGCCGAGATCGCGCTTGATGACTCGCTCCTCCACCCCCAGCTCGCCCGCTCCGAGCGTCGTGAAATGCACTCGCTGCCGCGCCGAGTACAGCTCCAGCGTGTCCACGTGGAAGGCGCCGCCCTCGCGCTGGCACAGGACGTTGACCCGCAGCGACCCGGGCAGCGGCTTGCTCGGAATGCCGCGTACGCGCCATCGGCGATCGCCGAAGCGGAAGGTGACTTCGTCGCCGTTCGCCGCCGGCGCGGTGCTCGGCGATGGCAACGCCGCCGTCGGCTCCGGAGCGTTGTTCGCGATCGCCGCGCCAAGCTCATCGGCCAGGTGCCGCACCTCGCTCGCAGTCATTCGCGGCTTGGGCGAGGCCTTCGGCCGTGCGGTGGGCGGCGACGGACCTGCAACCACCGGCTCGGGCTCGGCAGGCTCTGCTGGCCGTGCCGGCTCGGACGTGGGTGCGCTCGGCGGCGTCTCCATCATCGAGTCCGCCTCTGCTCGTGCCGGCTCGCTGTTGGCTTCGTCCGCGCTCACGCTCCGCGCCTCCGCCGCCGCACGTTCGGCGTCCAAAAAGGGAAGGGCTTCGGGCTCGCTCTCGGGCTCCGTCGTCGTTGACCCGCGGCCTCAGTCCGGCGATGCCCCCGCCGCCGCTCGGCTCGACGCTTCACGGCTTCCCGACACACGGCTCGGCCCGCATGGGCGCTCCCACGCCGCCTCAGCTAGAACTAGCCGGCTCTCGAGCACCGCGCGCTTCCAGCCAGCCGACGCCGAAGCAGTTGCCGCATTCAACGCCGCCGAGAATGATGCCCTGGCCACCGCACTGCGGGCAGGTTGTTGACAACGAAGGTCGTGATGGTTTGAGGCTAGAAAGCTCGGGAAACCTACGGGATGCTCGCGCAAACGCGAGTGTCCTCCATCGTTCGTCATCGACCACGAACACTTCATCCGTTTCTGGCTCGAAGCGAACGACTTCACCACCGGCTGTGATCGCCAACACGCCTCCGAGGTCGGCATACACGGGTACGCCCCCTGTTCGTGATGCAGAATCTCGCAGTTCGGAGGTGGTCTCGCTGCGTGCGGCTTCCGCGCTCAGCCGCCGAATCGCGGCGGCCACCTCCGGCGCAATATCTCGGGAAGTCATGGCACCAAATGAAGGAGCACGTCAGAGCCCCGTTGCACAAGAATGGACCCGTTCGTGCCGAGCGTGGTCGTCACGCCGCCAACGTTTTGAAGTACGATCTCCCCCGCTTTGCCGACCGTCGCAACGCCAGGTTCAAGGCCGACCGCGCTCGTCGCGTTCTTGACCACTCCGAGCGCCTCTAGCGCGTTCTTCGGCCCCGCCGCTGCATACCCCTTTTCGATTCCACCAAGGACCTGGGCGAGTTTGCCGCCCTGTTTCACAAGACCGCCTTCGATCGCCCTCGCAAGCGGCACTCCCCCCCTTGCGGCCCAGATCAAACGTCCGGCAGCCCTTATTGCGCGGATTGCGGCGCCTCCCGTATAGGTCCAGAAGAGTGCCCACTCTGCCTCACTGACTGCTTCGATATTCTCCTGGACGACTCTCCACTGTTCCTCCTGCTGTCGTCGCAGGATTTCCATGCAGACGTCCCCTCCGCCATTGCAGGCTAACGCTCCGGAGCCGGGGTCGAGCAGGCCTGGAGGTTTCGGCAGGCCGTCCAAGATTCCCCCCTTGTT
>CAYYWA010000636.1:0-1920 GCA_964475255.1 uncultured Sorangium sp. | reverse complement strand
TCGCTCGACTCACCCCCCGCTCCCCCGACGGCGCCCTCGGCGGGCTCGGCGAGCGTGACCAAGAGCCGTGGCGAGGAACCGAGATCCGTGAAGCAATCGCGAGCCGGCTCGGACGGCGCCGACGTGGCGATCAGCCAGTAGCCCGTGAACAGCAGCGCCGCGCCATGGAGCACCTTCTTACCGGCCTCACGCATCCGCACCATCACGTCCGTCGCCAACGCTCGTCGTCCAGCAATTCGCGTGCCGATTCAAGAAGCCCGGCGTTTCCAGGCCTCGCGTGCTCGAACACGTCGGCCCCCTCTGCCATCGCTGTCATACTGCCCTCCTCGGCATGTCGCTCCTCCACCACGCCTGCCGATTCCGGGTACGCGCTTCGGCGCCCAGGCGTCAACGTCTCTGCGCGCGATAATCCGGCTCGCTCGCGTGGGTTCGAGCGCAGCGCGACGCAACCGGGTCGGCGGCCGCTTTATTGGGCAATCTTCTTGAGCAACGGCAACGGGGAGAGCCGCTCCGCGCGATAGACACCGTGGTCCTTGGGAAGCCTGAGCTCCCAGACGACCTCGCCGGTGTCCCGAGTCACCTCGATGATTCGACTCTCGGGAGTGGTGCTCGCCGTTCCACGGCGCCCGACCGCGAGGAGCAC
Source organism: uncultured Sorangium sp. (assembly GCA_964475255.1). Classification (GTDB taxonomy): domain Bacteria; phylum Myxococcota_A; class Polyangia; order Polyangiales; family Polyangiaceae; genus PMG-095. The sequence goes on along the minus strand of CAYYWA010000636.1, from coordinate 1,277 downwards.
GTTCCCGTTGGCAAGCCGATCCGCGTCTCCCCAGAACGGCGCATAGAGCTGCTCCTTGTACCAGGGATCGGTGTCGAAATCGCCCGGCCACTCCCAGACGAGCGTCGCCGTCTTTCCGGCTTCGTCGATCTGGTACTCGACCGCGCGAGTGTGGCGATTTCCGGGGTTGCCGTCCTCGATCACGCCGCTGAACCCGCCGTTGTCGAAGAACAGGATCGTCCCGTCGTCGTGGATCTCGGGATCGTGGATGTCCGTGAACTGGGAGTCCGCCGGGACGAACGCCATGTCCCCGAAGTTGCTGTTCAGCGTGTCTTGCCCGTACTTCGCGGGCAGGTGCCACTGCACGGCCTTCGTGCTGTACGTCATCTTGATGAGACCGAGCCACCGAAAGCTCAGGTAAGCGACGTCCTTCTCGAGATCGATGGTGATCGAGTTGCCGTGGGCCCAGTCGCCCGCCGCTCCGGCCGGCGGGGTCATCGCGTCTTCCACGCCGATCGTGTGGACGACCTCGTTGTCCGGAGAGAGCTCGATGAAGAGCTGCGAGACGCGACCTCCGCCGGAGTTGGCGTCGCGCATCACGACGTAGTTTCCGTTCGAGAGCTTGCCCGCGTGGTGCGAAAGCTGCTCGGGCACGCCGCACAAAGGATCGTCACAGGTCCAGAGCGTATTTCCCGCCCAGTCCACCTCGATGGGAGGCACCGGCGGGCTCCCCCTGCCCGGGCTGAGCGACGGACCCATGATCACGCCGAGATCGGTCGGGTCTACGGAAATCGCGCCGCCCCGCTCGTTGGTCGTCCCGTGGATGAAGTACCAAACCGGGTGTCCCTCCTCGTCGTAAATCACGGCGGCGGGCGGCGCGCCGCTGAAGGCTCGATTCGTGCCGTCGCCCTTCTGCACGTTCATCAGCGTCCAGCCCGGCTGTGCCTTCGCCGGGTCGTGCACGGAGACCGTTCCGACGGGGATCTGCGGCGGGAGCGCGCCCGTCGTGAACGTCCCCTCGCCCTCCACCGTTCCGCTGGCGCCCGTCGAGAGCGCGCGGATCTGATACGTCGTTTGAGCGCGCATTCCGATCACGAGCACCTCGTGCTCCGTAACGTTACCGGCGCCCTCGATCTCCCAAGTCAGCTCGCCCTCGCCGAACTGAACCACGGAAGACGACGGCTCCGCCGTGGTCCAGCGCACGTACGCCGAGAGCACGCTATTGGGGTTCGCCTCCACCTCGAGGTCGGCAATCGTCCCCACCAGCGCGCCCTTCCCGCGCTGCCCCCGTTCGAAGG
>CAYYWA010000635.1:0-1921 GCA_964475255.1 uncultured Sorangium sp. | reverse complement strand
GGGAACAGCACCTCCGAGAGCGCGGCGCGGTACTCCGCGAGGCGCACGCCGTCCGCGACGGGCGCGTAGCGCAGCCAGAGGCGGTAGCCGTCTTCGGGGACAGGGCGCCCTGCGGGCTCGGTCATCGTGCTCACCTCGGCCGCGAGAATCCTCGAGTCCGAGAGCTCGAGCAAGCGGATCCAGCGCGCGGCTCAGCGGCCGTAGATCGTGCCGCCGCGGGCGGCGTACTCGTCGAGCACTGCCCGAGCCGCCTCGCGCTCGATGTCCTGCGTCACGGAAATGCCGCGCCGTTCGAGCTCGGTGGTCCAGTCCGCCGGCTTGGGCCCCTCGTCGAATCCGATGCGCTCCGCATCGATCGTGCGCGCCCCGCACACGAGGTGGTCGATGCCCGACCAGACGATCGCGCCGAAGCACTGACAGCAGGGCTCGGTCGTGGTCACGAGCGCCACGGGTCGTTCGAGCGCCTCGGCGGGGCGTTCGCGGTTCGCGTCTTGAAAGCGGAGGAGGGCCAAAGTCTCGGCGTGCGCGAGCGAGAAGCCCGTGGACAGGACGCAGTTCACGGCCGCCGCCACGAGCTCCGTCCCGGAGAAGACGAGCGCCGCGAACGGCCCTCCACCGCGCTCGACGTTCTCGAGCGAGAGCCGGATCGCGAGCGTCATGCGCTCCGCGTCGCTCGCGAGCGGACCCGTGATCGCGGCGACCGCCTCGTCGACCCAAGCGGGCAGGGGAATGATCAGCGAGGGGTCGGAGCGCATCGCATCACGGCTCGACGAGGGCGGCGAACTCGTCTCGGAGCGCGTCGTAGGCAGGGCGCGGATTCCGCTCGATGTCGACGACGCCCCACCATTCTTCGTTGAAGGTTTGATCCGGGTACGGCCCGCCGCCGGGCGCGATCCCGCCGACGTCCTGCGCGTCGGGGCTGCCCGAGCCGTCCTTCCACCATTCGTCGGCCCACTCGAACAGCGTGCCGCCGAGCGCGACGCCGGAGGCGTTCACCGCCGCCGAGGCATCGATGATCGCGCGCGTGAGCGCCTGCACCGCCATCGCCTGGCTCGTCGGGTCGTACGCCGAGACGGCCGGGGTCGCGTTGTACGCGTCGGCCCCGTACTCCCCGAGGAACATGGGCTTTTCGCTGAGCGCCGCGAAGTCCGCGAACAGGTTGCCGAAAGAAATCCCGCGGTACGCGTTGATCCCCCAAACATCGACGTCGGGCATCGCGTCGATCGTCGCGGCCGTCGGCAGCTCGCCGTAGATGCTCGCGATCGGATGCTCGGGATCCGCGGCCCGCACCAGCGCCGCTGCGTCGTTCAAGCGCGCCAGGGCTTCGGCGTGCGGCAAGTCCACGTAAAGCCCATTGTAGTTCCACTCGTTGCCGAGCACCCACATCAAAATCGCGGGATGGTCCTTCACCGCATTCACGCGGTCCGTGACCACGCTCGCCGGATCTCCGCCCCAGACGTACACGCTGTTCAAGACGAAGATGCCGGCTTCCGAGAGCTGGTCGAGCACGCTCCGATCCAAGAGCGGCTCGTACGTGCGCACGGCGTTGATGTGCGCCGCCTTCATGAGCGGAATGTCGATGGGCGCGAACGCCGCGTAGTCGAGATCGTTCGGATGCACGCCACCGCGAGGGACCGGGTTCCAGCACACGCCGCGGATGTGGAACGGTTTGCCCTCGACGAGCAGCCGTCGCCCGTCGATCGCGATGCGCGGTCCGCCCGCGCCTCCTTCTCCGCCGTTGCCCGCGTCTCCCCCGGCGCCGGCCACGGCCATGCCGCCGCTGCCAGCGGCTCCCCCGTTCGTGCCGGCCGTTCCTCCCGCCGCGGGCATGCCGCCGAACGCCGCTCCTCCAGAGCCCACTGCCCCGCCGTTCGGAGCGCCGCCCGTCGGTGCTGTGCCGCCGGAGCTCGGAGCGCCGCCC
>CAYYWA010000634.1:0-1926 GCA_964475255.1 uncultured Sorangium sp. | reverse complement strand
CGAGATATGCGGAAAACTGCGTCGGACAGAGTGCCCGCGTGGGGAGGGGCCCCGCAGAGGTACACTCGGGCGGGGCTGGCGGCGCGGTGCGCGCGCCAGGGGCCGCGTAATCGGGGAGGTCGGGAATTAGGAACCCGCCCTCGCACGGCTCGAGGATCCCGTGCTCGTACCCGGCGCGCCGACCGCACTCGACGAGCTCGGAGCCGAGCCGGCGCGCGAGGCCAGGCCCGCCCGCGTACTCGCGCACCATGTAGTCGGGCACGAAGCCGGCCCGAGAGTGCTTCTGCGCCCAGAGCACGAGGCGCACGCCCAATTTGTACGCGGGCGCCGAGAGCGCGAGCCACTTCGGGTGATCGCGCATGTCGTCGTCAAAGCGTCCCCAGCTCATCAATGCACCCTTTCCCGGCGCTCGCTCGGAGCCACCGACACGAAAGCCTCGCCGCTTTCGGCGAGCAGGAAGTTCGCCACGAGGAACGCGTCGAGCTCGGCCTCGTGCCACAACGCACGTCGCGGAATCAGTTGGTCGAGCAGCGCTTGCGCCGCGGCGCCGGCACCACGGCTGCCCGCCATAGTTCGCCCCATGAAGGTTGCCCGCACGGATGCCTGCGCCGCGACCACGAGCTCGAGGCCGAGCTCGTGGAACAGGCGGTCCTCGACAATCGCCGCGAGGCGCTCCTGCGAGCGGATCGTTTTGAGTTTGCCGCGCATCGCGATCCCGCCCTCGATCGCTACGCGGACGGCCGAGAGCGGCACGCGGAACTCCTGCGCCGCGTGGTCGACGAAGCGCACGACGTCCCGGGCGAGCCACGCGCGCCGAATGGCGTCGGGCTGCCCGGGTTTCGTTGCGAGCGTCTCGCGCAACACGCGCGAGAAGTCGCACCCCCACGAGTTCGGCACGGCAACGATGCCGAACGCCGTGAGCGAGTGATCAATGCCGATCGCCAGCATGTTCGAAGCTCTGCCTCTGCTCGACTGGCAGGGTGAGCGCTTCTGCCGCCTTCTCGTGGTCACTTTGCAGCTGAGCCATCAGCTCGTGAGAAACGAATAGCCTCCCGCCGATGCTCACCGCCTGAACGACCTTGCCGTTCCGCGTTGTGAACGGCAGCACCGCCGAGGCAGTGACCCGCAGCGCGCCGGGCGAGGCGAGAACCTCGAGCAGCCGTGTCACGGCGTCTTGTCCCCCTCGTCCTCCTCGTCGCCGTTGTACCAGTCGGGCCGCTCCGATTCGGCCTCCGACCACTCCGCGCTGCCGGCTGGTTCCTCTCGCGCTCCTAGCTGGGGAGGCGCGACGAGCGGTAGCCCCTGGTCCAGCGCAGCGCATCGACGGGCGTCTTCCTCCGATACCGGCCTGTACCTGTACACCGCTCCGCCGCCGAAGAAGTGAGGCTCGAGGAACGCGTCCGGCGCCGCGCCGGGGCGCATGTCCGGGATCTCGACCATTCCCAGCCTAGAGCCGAACCTCTCCACCTCGCGGACGCGCCCGGCGAGCCTCACGTGCCCGAAGAGTTCGACTATCCCCCACTCGTTCATCGCTTGCGCCTCCCTCCGCCTCGGCGCGGCTTCGCAGTCTCGAGCTTCGGCGGCTTCGGCTCAGAGCTCTCGAGTCCCTGCCTGTACACCGGATCGTCCTCGGCTGCCGCGGATGCCTGATCCTGCGCCCGCGCCCGCGCCACGTACTCGTCGTCGACGATGCCGTCGGGCTCGGGCTGCGGCGCCTTGCGCTTCTCCTCGGCGACAGTGTCGAACTCGAGCTGTAGCTCGAGCTCGGTCATCGGCCGTTCGCCGATGACGGCGCCGGTGTCGAGCCTCACCTCCTGGACGATGCGCGTCCGGTAGATGTGCCGCTCCTCGCAGCCGATATCGCGCATCGCGTGCCCGAGGTTCAGCTCGCTTTCGAGCTGCCGCTTGCGGCCTTTGAGCTCGTCA
>CAYYWA010000633.1:0-1927 GCA_964475255.1 uncultured Sorangium sp. | reverse complement strand
CGCCGCGCGCGGGGGCGATCCCGAAGAGAACGCGCGAGCGCTCGAGGCCGTGCTGCGCGGAGAGGCGCATCCGGCGAGCGACGCGTTCGTGTTGAACGGCGCGGCGGCGTTGGTCGTTGCCGAGGGGCTCGCCCCGCGGCTCGCCGCGGAGCGCGCGCGCGAGCTCGTGCGCTCGGGCGCCGCGTGGAAAACGTTCGAGTCGTGGCGCGACCGCGCGCAGGCGGCGCGCGCGGAGGGTAGCTGATTGGGCGTGCTCGCCGAGATTCTGGCGGCGAAGCAGGAGGACGTCCGCGAGCTCCGCAAACGCTCGCTTCCTCCCCCACCCCCGCGCCGCCCAGTGCGGCTCACCCGAGGACCGGGGGAACCCCTCTGGCTGATCGCCGAAATCAAGCGGCGGTCCCCGTCGGCGGGCGCGCTCTCGACCCGGCTCTCGGTGGGCGAGCGCGCGGCGGCCTACGAGCGCGCCGGCGCCGCGATGGTGAGCGTGCTCTGCGACGCGCGGTTCTTCGACGGCTCGTACGCGCACCTCGCCGAGGCGCGCGGAGCCGTGGCGCTCCCGCTGCTCTGCAAGGAGTTCGTGATCGACGAGGTCCAGCTCGATGCGGCGCGCGCCGTCGGCGCCGCCGCCGTGGTGATCATCGGGCGCTGCCGGGCTCCAGCGCGCGTGGCGGCGCTGGTCGCGGCGGCGCGCGAGCGCGAGCTCGTGCCGCTCGTCGAGGTGGCGACCGAGGAGGAGGCGCGCGGCGCCATCGACGCCGGCGCCGAGCTCGTCGGCGTCAACGCGCGCGACCTCGATACGCTCGCCATGGATCTCGGGCGCGCCGAGAGGGTCCTCGCGGGGCTGCCCACCGGGACGGCGCGCGTGCACCTCTCCGGGCTCTCGCGGCCCGAGGGCGTCTCCCAGGTCGCGGCCGGGCCCGCCGACGCCGCGCTCATCGGTGAGGCGCTGATGCGCCTCGACGCTCCCGAGCCGCTCCTCTCATCGCTGGTCGCGAGCGCGCGGCTCGGCGCTCGCTCGGCCTGATCGCTCCGCGCGCGACGCCGGCACGAAGCTCGCGACCCCGAGAGGGCTCGCGTACACTGCTCGCGGGGCCCTCGACGCCGCCGTCGACCAGTACCTCGCGCACCTGCGCGTGGAGCGGGCGCTGTCGCCGCACACGGTGGCCGCCTACGGGCGGGATCTCGCGGGCTTCGTGGCGTATGCCGCGAGCCAGGGCGTCGAGCACCCCGCGGGCGTCGATCTCGGCCTCGTGAGCGGGTGGCTCGGATCCATCGGGCGCGCAGGACAGAGCCCGCGCACCGCCGCACGCAAGCTCTGTGCGGCCCGAGGGCTCTTGCGCTTCCTGGTTCGCGAGGGCGTCCTGACGGACGATCCGACGCGCCTCTCGCCGCGACCCCGCGTAGGACGCCGGCTCCCGCGCGCGCTCTCGCTCAACGACGTGCTCCGGTTGATCGAGACGCCCGATCCCTCGACGCTGCGCGGCCTGCGCGATCGAGCGATGCTGAGCGTTGCCTACGCGGCCGGGCTGCGCGTCTCGGAGCTCGTCTCGCTGACGGTCGGCGACGTCGATCGCCGGCGCGGGACCGTGTCGGCCGTGGGCAAAGGCCAAAAGCGACGCCTGGTCCCGCTCGGCGAGGTCGCGCTCGCCCACCTCGAGGCCTATCTCGAAGCGCGCGCGCTCGCCGAGCGCGACCAGCCGCTCGATGCGGTGCTGTTCCGGTCGCCTCGCGGCGGCCCGCTCACGCGCCAGGGCTTCTGGAAAATAGTCGGGACGTACGCGCGCGCCGCAGGGCTCCCGACGAAGGTGCATCCCCACAAGCTGCGCCACAGCTTCGCGACGCACCTGCTGCTCGGGGGCGCGGATCTCAGGTCCGTCCAGACGCTCCTCGGACACGCTCACGTCGTGACCACCGAGGTCTACACACA
>CAYYWA010000632.1:1612-1942 GCA_964475255.1 uncultured Sorangium sp. | reverse complement strand
GTGGACGCGCCCGGCCCGGCGGAGGCGGCGGTCGCCGCGCAGCTCGCGCCAGCCACGTCGGACGCTCCCCGCCCGGCCCCTCTCCCCTCCTCGGGGTCGGGCGGGAGCGCCACCCTCTGGCGGGTGGTCGGGAAGATCCCGGCGTCTCGATTTCAATCCCCTTCGGAGCGGGGCGCGACCGCGCCGCAGGCAGGCGCGCTGGACGCCTGAACAGCTATCAGGTGCGCGGCCCGCGCGGGCCCGGTGCGAGAGGGGGGCGCCGGGGTAGGTGACGCACGCGCGCCCGGCCTCGACCCCGGCCACGGCGTCCTCGACCACGACCGCGCGATC
>CAYYWA010000632.1:982-1602 GCA_964475255.1 uncultured Sorangium sp. | reverse complement strand
AGGTCTCCTGTGTCGATCACGCACGCGAGCCAGGCATCGACCAGCGATCCGGGCGACACGACGGCCGCAGCATCGGCCGGCGCGTCGGCGGCGACGAAGTCGCGCCTGCTGCAAGCCCTGAAAGTCGTCGCGCCGGATGATCCTCAGCCCTTCCGTCAGAGCGCCCTCTTCGTCAATGACGACGTGGCGGCCGCCAGCGACGGGATCGCGGTCCTCGTGGTCATAGGTCACGAGGAGGCGATTCGATCTGAACATCCCATCATCTCGGAGCGCCTGCCGGCGATCCGCGCCTGGGCCGCCTCGTCGGCTCGCGTCGGCTCGGCCTCGCTCGCGAGCGTGCGCAGCTCGCTGCACGCGGTGGCTCCTCTCGTGACTGTCACGTGCATGGACTGCAACGGCTCAGGCCGCGAGTGCTGCAATGCGTGCGACGGTTACGGCACCTGCACCTGCAACTGCGGTCATGAGCACACCTGCCAGGAGTGCGAAGGGAAGGGTAACTTCGGCGCAACTTGCCAGGCGTGTCGCGGTCAACGGACCCCCGCGCCGCCCACGCCCCCCCCCCCCCGGGGCGTTGGGCGCGCCGGGGCGGTGAAGCCACACGGCGGCGACTACACCTCCGG
>CAYYWA010000632.1:0-972 GCA_964475255.1 uncultured Sorangium sp. | reverse complement strand
GGATGGCTCACTCCGGCGCACCTTCCCTGGCGGGCCGGGGACACCGCACCCGCGTCCGGCCGAAGCACGCCACCCGCGTGTCCGTTGGCCGCGCAGGTCGGTTCAAGCGACACGGCGACTACTCCACGTCGGCCTTGAGCGCCCATGCGCTCCTCAAGGCACTCGCGCTGCTCTTCGAAGCGGATCAGGTCCTCGAGCTGCGCCTCGGTGCGGTACCAGCAGACGCGCCGCCGCAGTGGAGCGGCATGCACGCGCTCTTCCTCTGCGCGGCTGCGCGCTTTGGAGTGCTCGCGCTGGAGGTAGCGGTATGAGCGGGGCGCATGCGAGAGGAGAGGTCCTGATGGACGGAAAGTGGATCGCCTACGTTGGGGAGCCGTCGCACGTCTGCACTGCGCATGAGACAGAGCAGGACGCGATCGCGGAATGGGTGTGCGACGAGGAACCCGAGGTCGGCGCCGTGTTCTACACGGGGCGACTCAAATTGCAGAGTCTCCCAGCCAATCTGATCAGCCTGCAGCTCCTGCTCGAAGCGCTCGATGAGAGGCAGGAGCCACCCGACGGCTGCAGCCTCTTCGACCACGTGCCCACAGACGTCGACGCCATCGGTGCGATCGAGGCGGAGGAGGCAGAAGAGGCAGTCACCGTGCTCACGGGAGCGAAGTCGTGACGGCGCGCGCGGAGAGCCCGGCCCCGGGGCGGTCCGAGACCATCGTGACACGCCGGACCACCAGCGGAGGCGACGGCCCGACGGTGCTCACGAGCGACGAGCACGACCGCCTGGAGGAGCTGCTCGAGGAGATCGGGGAGCACCCGGTCGTCCGGACCAGGCTCCTGCTCGTGCTGAAGGTCGACGCGGTGAAGAGGATCCTGTACCGCGCGTGGGAGAGCACATTTTTTCAATCCCCTTCAGAACGGGATGCCCCGTTCATAGCACACGGCTCCGACGAGAGCTGACCTCGGCCCGACCGGGGG
>CAYYWA010000631.1:1342-1947 GCA_964475255.1 uncultured Sorangium sp. | reverse complement strand
CCGCACCGCCCGCAGCGGTGCAAACGGAGGAGGACGCCCAGCCGGCGCTCGCTCCTCCTCCGCCGCCCCCGCCGCCTCCGCCGCCGGAGCCAATCCTCGCTCAACCGATGAGCACGGCACCGGTGGCGCCTGCGGGGCTGGGCGTCCCTGCTCCCGCGATGAGCTCGGACGCGCCCGCGCCGGTTCCGGCCTCGGCACCGCCCGCATCCTTGTCGCCGCTGCAGCAGGCGCTTTTCCAGCGCACGCAGCAGGCCGCCGGGCTCCCAGGGACGGACGCGTTGGCGGAAACCCCGGCGCTGCCTCCGCTCGTCGCGCACGAGGCCGCGAGCTCCAACGGGTCGGAAGCGGCACCGCAGCCTGCGCCTTCGCTCGCTTCCTCCGCGCCGCAGAAGCCGCAGTCGCCGCTCGGCGGAGACGCGCTGCCCCCGCTCGCACCGCATCAGCCGCGCACGCCCGCGTCGCTCAGCTCTGCGGGTCTCGCGGCGCCCGGCGGGCTCCCTCCGCTCACCCCGCAGGGGAGCGCGGCGCGCTCACAGCCGCCTAGCCTTGGCTCGCTCGCGGCCCGCGCCGCGCGCCAGCCCGCGCGCGCGCGCCGCGACCCGTCG
>CAYYWA010000631.1:0-1332 GCA_964475255.1 uncultured Sorangium sp. | reverse complement strand
CCCGGCCCCGCACCCCCCCCGTGCGGCCCCCCGGCGTGGCCCCGCCCCGGGCGGGGCCCCCCCCCCCGAGGCTCGCGAGCGCACGACCCCAGACGCCGCCGGCAGACGCCGTCGCCGAAGCTCAGGTGACCGCGCAGGCGCGGCTCGGGCTCGATCTCGAGGCGCGCCCTGCGAGCGACGCGCGCGCTCTCGGTGCACCGCATGCCGCCCGCGGCGCCCGCTCCGCGGCGCGCGTCAGCATCGCGCCCGGGGTCGAGCCGGGCAGCTTCATCGTGCGCCAGCTCGGTGACGGCGAGCTCCCCGGCCCGGGCTCGTACGAGGCGCTCGTCGTCCTCGTCGATCCGAGCGCACGGCTGCTTTAGAGCGACAAACGGTCAGGAACGCGCCGAACGCCGATCCGTCGAACGGATCGGCGTTCTGGCGGCCGTGCCTGACTCGTAGCGTGAGGCGCCGTGCGATCGAGCGCGGCGCTCACGCGCGGCTCCGACGCCCGCGGTCGACGGCGGCGCGAAGGTCGCGCACGGCGCGATCGATGCCGACGAGTATCGCGTCGGCGACGACGGAGTGGCCGATGTTGAGCTCCTCGACCTCGGGGATCGCCGCGATGGCGAGGACGTTCTCCCGCGTGAGCCCGTGCCCCGCCGCGACCTCCAGGCCGAGCCCGCGCGCGAACCGCGCCGCCTCGGTGATGCGCGCGAGCTCCGCTTGACGGAGCTGTCCGCGGTTCTCGGCGTACGCGCCCGTGTGAAGCTCGATCTGATCGGCGCCGAGCTCGCGGCTCACCCGAACCGCTTCGTGCGTCGCGTCGATGAACAGACTCACCTTGATGCCGTTCTTCCGGCACATCGCCACGACCTTCTCGATGCGCCCCCGCTCGAGGACGACGTCGAGCCCGCGCTCCGTCGTGCGCTCTTCGCGCCGCTCGGGAACGAGCGTCACCACATCGGGGTGAACGCTCTCGGCGATCGCCGTCATCTCGTCCGTCGCCGCCATCTCGAGGTTGAGCATGGTGGTGAGCGTCGTGCGCAAGCGCGTGAGATCGTCGTCGCGCATGTGTCGCCGGTCTTCACGCAAGTGCGCCGTGATGCCGTCGGCACCCGCGAGCTCGCAGAGCGAAGCCGCGACGACCGGGTCGGGATAGGGAGTTCCGCGGGCGTTGCGGATCGTCGCCACGTGGTCGATGTTGATGTGCAGGCGGATCACGGCGTCGTTGCCTCCTCGCGCGCGACTTGTACACCCGTCCCAGGAACGCGCAAACGCGCCGGCGCGGCGCGAACGGCCCGGCGATGGTATCGCTCGCTCCGCGAGTCGTGTCCCGCCCCGAGCCCTGCC
>CAYYWA010000630.1:0-1957 GCA_964475255.1 uncultured Sorangium sp. | reverse complement strand
AGCTCCAGCAGCTCGGTGTAGCCCCCGATGGCGTTCAGCGGGGTGCGCAGCTCGTGGCTCATCACCGCCAGAAACTCCGACTTGGCACGGCTGGCCGACTCCGCCTGTGCGCGGGCCGCGGCCAGCTCCACGTTGGAGCGGTCCAGCTCCGCAGCGGCGGCCTCCGCGCGCTCCTGAAGCGCTTCAACCTCGCGCTGCAGATGAGGAGCATTGTCGCGCTCCCATGCGGTTCGGATCCGGTCGTCCTTGGTTACGCGCTCCAAGCGCTTCAGCGTGGATTCCCGGGTAGTCGTAGTACCTGCAAGTAGCCGATACGCTTGCGACTCGCTCAGCTCCGTGTCGCGCATGAGCCGCGCAACGTCGTCGCCGTAGATCGCGCGCAGTACACGGGCCAGGTGAATCCCGCGTGACCGTGGTGGCGGCCGCTTCGCCATACGGCCAACGCTACCAGGGTCTTCGTCGCGAATCACTCGCACGCGAGAGAAAACTCTTGCCTTCGCGTGACAGGGAGCGTACTGTTCCTGCATGACGTTTACCAACTTCGCCGAAGCACTGCGGGTTCAGCGGGCCGTCCTCGGGTGGCGGTCGCAGGACGTGGCGCGCATGGCCGGCATCAGCCCGAACACGTTGACGCTCTACGAGCAGGGTGTGCGTATGCCACGCCTGGACGTAGCGTTACGCCTCGCGTCGGTTCTGGGCATTAGCCTCGATCGCTGCGCGTCCGCTCTCGCACGCCAATGCAAGACACCACGGTCGTCGGACGCCCCACGAAGCGAAGGCATTCAGCAGGCCGACCTCGAGGCCGGAGAGCGCGGCGAGCTCGAGGGCCAGCTCGACCTGTTCTCGGAGTCGGGCGCGGACGCCGCCGGAAGCGAGGTGGACCGGGAGCCGGGCACGGCGCGCGACGGCGAGCACGAGTGCGCGGGCAGCGAGGGCACAGACCAGCCCGACGCGGCGTGACCGCGGCCCGCGCGGGCCGCAAGAGGAGGGAGCGTCCATGAACCACCGGAAGCGCCTGCTCCTGTTGGCGAGGTCCTTCCCCACATTGGCCGAGGTGCCCGGTGTCGCTGGCGAGCGCGCCGAGGTCGACCTCGACGCGCTCATCGAGTGGGCGCGCGGGCCGGCTCCGTGCCAGGCGGCCAGGGACGCGGCCGCGTTCCTGCTCAACGTGTGGCGCGAGGGCCTTTCGCAGACCGAGCTGGGCAGGCCCTTCTCCGTGACGCTCGCCGTCGCGAACTGGGACGACGCGCACAGGAAGGCGTTCAGCGACTGGGCGGCGAATCCGTGGTTGGCGTGAACGTGACGGCATCCGAGGACGCGGCGCCTGCAGGTCGTGTGCCCGCGCTGCTGGGAGCGCCATGTCGATCGGCTCCGCGGGCGCTGCCTTCTGCGCGCAGCATGGCTGACGGAAGCCTGCAGCGCGCTCCCCTACGCGACGGGGCTGGGAGTCCTGGGAGCTGCTATGAGCCTCGTCGCGCTCAACGAGGTCGCTGCCGGCGCTGCGGAGCTCGTCGTGCTCGAAGGAGTCGCGGCGTGGATCGGCGCCGCGTGAGGAGGAAGCATGGAGCTCTACACGCTCGAGGAGCTGCTGCGCATAGCCAAAGCGCTCTACCCCATCGGGAGGAAGGTGCTCTACCGCAGCGCGCCCGGGCAGCCGGACGAGGCCTGCAAGGTGCGCAGCGAGCCGTGGGCGGTGCTGGACGGCGAGCCGATCCTGATCAAGGTGACCGGCAGGGCGGGCGGGGTCTCGATCATCCACCTCCGCCCGGCGGAGGCGGCGATCGACGCGCCCGGTGTGCCGGACGCGCCGGACGCTCCCCACCCGGAGGACGCGGTGGTCGCCGTGCCCGCCGCGCCGGACACGTCGGAGGTTCCCAGCCTGGAGGCGGTCGCCGTACCGGCCGCGCCGGACGCGCCGGCCACGGCGGAGGCGGCGGTCGCCGCGCCGGACGCGGTG
>CAYYWA010000629.1:1746-1957 GCA_964475255.1 uncultured Sorangium sp. | reverse complement strand
GGTGCGGGGCCGGGCGGCGGCCCGAGACGCGCGCGCCCCGCCCGAGGCGCCTCCGCCTCGGGGCAACCGGGTGGTGAAGCGCCGAGGATGGAAGGAGAGGAGAGGCCGAAGAAAGGAGGGGCCACGAGAGCTCGAAAGCCGTCGTGCTCGGGGCCGAGCCGGGCCCCGCGCCGCGGGGACGGGGCGGGCGGGCGGGGGGGGTAGAGGGGAA
>CAYYWA010000629.1:0-1736 GCA_964475255.1 uncultured Sorangium sp. | reverse complement strand
GACGGGCCGCGCTCGCGGATGGTAATGAGGGAAAGCGGTGGTGGAGGTGCGCCCAGGGCTTGACAGGGGGCCGGCTCTGGCTACCCTCCCGGTCCCTTCGCGCCCCGGGTCCGTCCGGCGCCCTACGTAGACAGTCCAATGCCCACGATACAGCAGCTCATTCGCTCCGGAAGGGAGGCGCTCCGCGCCCGTACGGCCTCGCCTGCTTTGCGCTCTTGCCCGCAGAAACGCGGCGTTTGCCTGCGTGTGTACACGACCACGCCGAAGAAGCCGAACTCCGCTCTGCGCAAGGTATGCCGGGTACGGCTCTCCAACCAGATGGAGGTCATCAGCTACATCCCGGGCGAGGGCCACAACCTCCAGGAGCACAGCGTGGTGCTGATCCGCGGGGGCCGTGTGAAGGACCTGCCCGGCGTTCGCTACCACGTGGTTCGCGGCACCCTCGACGCGTCCGGCGCGATCGGGCCGAGCAGCACGAACAAGGCGAACCGCAACCGCAAGCGCTCGAAGTACGGCGTCAAGCGCCCGAAGCAGTAGCCCCGAAGACCGGAGAAAAGAACCATGCCGCGCCGCCGCGACGTCCCCAAGCGCAAGATCCTGCCCGACCCCAAGTACAAGGACAAGCTCGTCGCCAAGTTCACGAACAGCTTGATGCTGGCGGGCAAGAAGTCGGTTGCCGAAGGCATCCTGTACGGAGCCTTCGACATCATCCAGACCCGTTTCAAGGAAGAGCCGCTCGAGGTCTTCCGCAAGGCGCTCGACAACGTGAAGCCGAAGCTCGAGGTGAAGAGCCGGCGCGTTGGCGGTGCCACCTATCAGGTTCCCGTCGAGGTCCGTCCGGAGCGCCGTGTCGCCCTCGCCATGCGTTGGCTCGTCAATCACTCGCGCGACCGCGGTGAGAAGACGATGCGCGAGCGGCTCGCGGCGGAGCTCGTCGATGCTTCACAGCTCCGTGGCAACGCCGTGAAGAAGAAGGAAGACACGCACAAGATGGCTGACGCGAACCGCGCGTTCGCGCACTATCGCTGGTGAGCGCTAGAAGTTTCGGGAGAGTCGACGAAAAGCATGGTGTGGACGACATAAGGACCGGGTTGCCGAAGACGTGAGGTCGAGCGCCTCCGTCCCGCCGAAGAGGCGGCATCGAGCACCCCGGAGCCCCTTCCGGTGCACAGCGCTTCCCAAATGGCGGGAAGCCGGAGGCCGGAGGGGGCTTCGTCCGTTACACGACCGGAGATTGAGAGACACCCACAATGGCCCGTGAAATCGCCCTCGAGCGCACTCGCAACATCGGCATCATGGCCCCCATCGATGCCGGGAAGACCACGACCACCGAACGCATCCTGTTCTACACAGGCGTCAACTACAAACTCGGCGAGGTGCACGAAGGCGCCGCGACGATGGACTGGATGGAGCAGGAGCAGGAGCGCGGCATCACGATCACGAGCGCCGCGACCAACTGCTTCTGGACGCCTGCCCAAGGGCCCAACGAAGGCAAGCGACACCGCATCAACATCATCGACACCCCGGGACACGTCGACTTCACCGTCGAAGTCGAGCGGAGCCTGCGCGTGCTGGACGGCGCCATCGCCGTTTTTTGTGCCGTCGGTGGCGTCGAGCCGCAGTCGGAAACGGTGTGGCGTCAGGCGGACCGGTACGGCGTGCCGCGTATCGCTTTCGTCAACAAGATGGACCGGGCGGGCGCGACCTTCCAAAACGTGGGCGCCATGATCCGGGAA
>CAYYWA010000628.1:0-1971 GCA_964475255.1 uncultured Sorangium sp. | reverse complement strand
AGGCCTAAGGCACCGCGCACGCGCCCTCGACGCAGATCTCGCCGAGAGCGCAAGGGCGGTCGCAGCCGCCGCAGTGGGCGGGGTCGTTGAGGGTGTCGACGCAGGCGTCGTCGCAGATGTTCGCGGCCGGGCAGAGGCAGCGACCGGCAGCGCAGAGCGCGCCGGGATCACAGGCGTAGTCGCACGAGCCGCAGTGACGGACATCGTTCGAGAGGTTTGCGCACACACCCGAGCAGAGGGTTTCACTCGGCAAGCACGCTTCGCCGGAAGCACCCGCTGCACCCGCACCGGCCTCAGGGGCGGCGTCGCCCGAGACGATGGGATCGAGGTAGACCTCGCCGCAACTCGCGGTGGAGCCGAGCAGGGCGCCCAACGCCATGAGCGGCACTCCCCAATGACCCCTCACCACGACACCTCCGCGCCGAAGCTCGGGAAGATGAGCAGCCTGCCGAAGCGGGTCACGACCTCGTCCGCGAAGCGCATGGACAGATCCGCGCTCGTGAGCGCGGCGTCGAACCGCAAGAAGAGCCCGGCGGCCGCACCCTCCACCGTGAAGACGTGCAGGGCGGAGCCGACGCCGAGCATCGCGAGCGGGAGGAGCACACTGTCGCTCCGGTTCTCGTGCGGTGGCCCCGCCGGACCCTCGCCCTCAGGCGGCGGTGGCCCCGCCGGACCCTCGCCCTCAGGCGGCGGCGGCCCCGCCGGGCCGGGCGGTCGCGCCTGGCCCTCGCTCGAGGCGTAGTACGCGCCGAGCCCTGCTCCCAGGAACGCGCCCACGCGCGCGTGCTGCACGAGCGTGAGGCGCACGCCGACCGTTGCCCAGGTCTCCGTCAGGCTGGCCCGCTCGTGCTTGTGCTCGATATGGCTCGACGTGCCGCGCGCAAGGCGTGCCTCGAGGAAGAGCTGCGGCATGAGCCGAAACCGCGCTCCGAGCGCGCCTCCGAACCGAACGGGAGCCCCTTCGAGCTGCGCGAGCGCGCCGACCGCCGCGGCGACGGCGACGGCTTCACGCCCGACATGGTCGTCTTCGATAGCGCTCTTCCCGGATGCGGGCGGCTCCTCCTCGACGGGCGCCGCGGGAACCGCGGGCTCGAGCTCGATGAGGCTCGCGCGCACGTACTCGAGGACACGTAGCGAGAGCGTGCGCCCCTCGGGATCCGTCTTTTCGCGAAAACGCCGGCCCCCGTCGCGTCCGGAGATCCAGACGTCGGCGATGGCGCCCGTAGTCGGGCTGCCCTCGATGCGAACGAGAGCCAGGCCCCGCTCGGCGCGAAGCCGTCGCGCGGCGTCGCTCTCTCGCGCGCGAACCACCGAGAACCCCTCGGCGGCGAGCTCGTGCTCGAGCTGTTCGGCCGTGCGCCCGGCACCCGGCGTCGGCGTCGGATCGACGGAGAGCACGATCACGCGCTCGTCGGCGCGAGCCGCGCTCGTCCCTAAAAGGAGTGCTCCCAGAGCGAGGATCGCCGGGATGCGCTGCGCACGTCTCAACGTGTGGACAAGTCTCGCGCCTGCGGAGCGTACGGTCCATCGGGAAAGCGACGGAGATAGTCGCTCGCGACGGCGCGCGCGTCATTCGTGCGGCCGAGCCGATGCAACGCGATGAGCTTGCGGCCGAGCGCCTCCGCGGCGAGCGGCCCGCTCTCCGCGAGCTCGCGGTCGTACCACTCGATGGCCTCGTGCGGCGCGCCGCCGTCATCGGCCAAGCGCCCCAGGAGGAACGCGGAGCCCGCGGCGGGCCGCGTTCCCGCAAAGCGAGAGCGCAGCGCGAGGAGCGCGCGCCGTGAAAGCCCCGCACGGCCAGTGAATCGCGCGGCGTCGGCGAGCGCCCGGAGCTCGTCGGCCGAAGCGGAGGTGAGGAATGCGCCGATGCCACGTCGCTCGGCGGCGTCGACGATCGCACGGGCACTGCGCCTCTGCGCGGAGTCGGGCGCGCCTCGGTCCGAGTGGTTCGGCATCGCACCCGTCGCGGAG
>CAYYWA010000627.1:0-1975 GCA_964475255.1 uncultured Sorangium sp. | reverse complement strand
CTAGTCGGGGAAGGCCGATCCCTCGCGTCGTTCCGCCGCCTTCGCGCCCGTCGTGCTCGCGATAGCGCTGCTATCGCCGCGCGCGCCGAACGCGAATTCGCCTTCCAAATCCGCTTCGGTCTCGGCCTTCCCCTCCGGCGTCAGCTCGAAATCTAGGCTGAGCGCTCTCGCGTCGGGTGAACGCCGCGGAAACGGCGGGCGCACCTGCGCTTTCCCCCGCGGACGCTCCGTCGCGCGGAGTGTCGTGCTCCGCTCGGGTCGGCCAGCGCGCGCCTCGCCAAATCGCGGAGGCGCGACGGGCGTGAATGCCCCGTTCGAGGCAAATGGCGTGTGCTCGCGCGCTGCCACGGCACCGCTCCTGCCGCTGATACGCGGGAGTGTTTCGCGGGGTGCCGGGAGCGGCACGCGCCGTGCTTCGTGCTTGGGGGTGAACCCAGGAGCCCTCGCATGAAGCACCTTCGATCACTCCGTGGCACGCTGGCCCTCGCTCCACTGGCCGTCCTCACGAGCACGGGCGTCGCCCTCGCGCAGGAGCCCGAAATGCGGGAGCCAGCCGTCGCTGGTGTCCCCGCGGTACCGGCGGAATCACCCGCCGGCACCTTCGGTCAGAGCGGGCAAATCGCAATCTCGAGCGACGCTGGTCTCTCCATCGAGCACACGAACGTCTCTGGCGTGTCGGGCTCGACGACCACGCTCCGTTTGCGGCCAGCGCTCGACTACTTCCTGATCAACAATCTGTCGGTGGGTGGCTTCGTCGGCCTCGACTACGCGACGGTACCGAGCGGGAGCACGACGACGTTCGCGATCGGGCCGCGCATCGGCTACAACATCGCATTCACCCCGTTCATGTCCGTGTGGCCTCGTGTCGGATTCTCGTTCACGAGCACGAGCACGGACTTCGACGACGACGCGCTTCCCCCGGGTATCGACGCTAGCGTGACGGCCTCGAACCTCGCGATCAATTTGTTCGCCCCGCTGATGTTCTACCCCGCGGAGCACTTCTTCTTGGGGTTCGGTCCCGGTCTCGATGTCGATCTCACCGGAGACACCAAGACGACGACGATCGCCGGGCGCCTCACCATCGGCGGCTGGTTCTGACCCCTCGGTGGGGTGCCATTTCGCGAGTGGCGTGACCTCGTGTCCGCGAGGCTTCGGCGCGCCGAGGCCCCGAGGCCTCGCGTTTCGAGACCCGAGGCCTCGCGTTTCGAGGCCCGAGGCCTCGCTGCCGCTCGTTCGGAGCAAGAGAGGAGGAACAGATCGATGGCACGAATGCAGGAGCAAAAAGAGAAGTCCGAGAGCGAGGCCATGGCGCGCCGTTCGGAGCGCGAAGAGCGCGCCCTCGCTCCCGAGGTCGGGGCGTTCGGGCCGTGGGCGAGCCCGTTCTCGATGATGCGTCGCATTTTCGACGACATGGATCGGATGTTCGAAGGACTGAGCCCGTTCCGGAGCGCGTTCCCCGTCGGATTCGGTCGCCCGCTGGCCGAGTCGTTCTGGCCTCCACTCGAGGTGTATTCGGAAGACGGCCAGGTGGTGGTGCGCGCGGACGTTCCAGGTCTGCGCGAAGAAGACCTGCGTGTCGAGATCGAGGGCGATCGCCTGACGCTGTCGGGTGAGCGTCGAAAAGAGTACGAGGAGAAGAAGGGCGGCATCCTCCACACCGAGCGCAGCTACGGCAGCTTTCGACGCTCGATCGTGCTGCCCGAGGGGGTGGACACCGACTCCGCCGAAGCGAGCTTCCAGAACGGCGTCGTCGAGGTGCGCATGAAGGCTCCCGGGCGGCGCGGACGCAGGCTCGAGATCAAGAGCAAGAGTGAAGCCCGCACCACTCAGGGCTCGGAAGCGAAGACCGAGCAGGCCCCCCGCGGCGCTCCTCCGGAACGGCAGGCGCAAGCGCCTCAGAGCCGCTGAGCGCTTCGAGGAACGCGCGCGTTCCGGAGTCGGAACGAGACAGGCGCCGCGCGGGTTCCGCGCGGCG
>CAYYWA010000626.1:0-1978 GCA_964475255.1 uncultured Sorangium sp. | reverse complement strand
CCCCTACGAAACGAGGCTAGAACGCCGATCGGTCAAACCGATCGGCGTTCTAGGGGAGACGTCGTCGGAACCGAACCGCCGAAGGTGCAACAGCCATGACTAGACATCGCAATCCCGTTTTCGCGAGCGCGTTGATCTCTTGCGGACTGCTCGTATCCGTACCGGGAGAGGCAGCGCAAGTGACGCAAGTCAACGGGAACACGTGGGGCGCGAGCGGCGTGCCGGACTACGTCACGATGTACATCTACGTCCCCGACCAGTTGGCGCCGAAGCCTCCCGTCCTGGTCGCGTGCCACTCGTGCGGGACACCCGTGAGCGGGTACGTGAACAGCATCGGCGACATCCGTGCCGCGGCCGACCAGAACGGGTTCATCATCATCCTTCCAGAAGCCACGGGCCGGAACTGCTGGGACGTGGGCTCGTCGAAGGGCCTCACCCGCGACGGTGGTGGCGACGCCCACGCCATCGCGCAGATGGTGAAGTACGTGCTCGAGGAGTACGACGGTGACCCGGAGCGCGTGTACGCCCTCGGCGGCTCTTCGGGAGCGATGATGACGCAAGCGCTGATGGCCCTCTATCCCGATGTCTTCAAGGCGGGGTCGGCGAGAGCGGGTGTCCCCGCGGGGTGTTGGGCCGACGGCTACGATCCGAGCAACCAGTGGGGCGGCAACTGTGCCAACGGCAACACGAAGAAGTCGGCTCAGGAGTGGGGTGATCAGGTTCGTGCCATGTACCCGGGGTACACGGGACACCGCCCGCGTATTCAGCTCTTCCACGGGGATATGGACGAGACGATCCGCTACCCCAACTTCGGTGAGGCGATCAAGGAGTGGACGAACGTCTTGGGGTTGAGCGAGACGCCGACCTCGACAGACATGGTGACGACTCCGAACGCCACCTATACCCGTCAGTTCTGGGAGAACGAGTGCGGCTATACGGTGCTCGAGGCCTGGTCGGGCAAGGGCGGAAAGCACTCCATGCCCTACGAACAGGACGCCATTCTCGAGTTCTTCGGTCTCGATGAGGCCGGAGGCACCGACCCGGAGCCGGATTGTTCGGGTCAGGGCGGCTCGGGAGGCTCGGGCGGCATGGACGGCATGGGCGGAAGCGGCGGAGTCAGCGGCGGCCAGAGCGCGGGCGCTGGCGCGGGCGGAGCAACGGCCGGAAGCGCTGGGGCCGGAACCGCGGGAAGCCCCGACAGCGGCGGCATGGGAGGCGGCGGGGAACCGTCGATTGGTGGCGCCGGAACGCAGAACGGCGGCAGCGCGGGCCTTGGCGTCGGTGGAAGCGCCGGCCTCCCCCAGACCAGCGGCGGCTCGGGCGGCACCCCCGCCGGAACGACCGGCGGCGTGAGCGGCAGCCCCGCCAACACCACCGGCGGCACCGCGAACGGCGGCAGCACGGGCACCGCCTCCTCCGGAGCGCCGGGCGCCGGCGCACCGGGAGCACCGGGGTCCGGTGGTTCCCAAACGGGCGGGGCTCCGCCCTCCGAGTCGGGCGGCTGCGCCTTCGTCGCCAGTGAGCGGAGCTCCAAGCACGCCTTCCTCTCCACCGTCGCCCTCGGCCTCGTCCTCGCGCTCCGTCGCAGGCTCCGCCGCGCGCAACGCTGAGGCGCGCGTTCAGGCGTTCCCCTGCCGGAGGCGCTGGGTGGCAAAGCCCTCCACTCGGAGGGCACGGACTTCGAGAATCGCGACCCTGCGCAGTCCACGGGGCTGCGCAGGCGCGGCCGTCGCGGTGGTGTGCCTCGAGCTCTCCCCCGGACCGCCCCGACGATCGCATTTTGCTCTCCGACGGGCAGGGCGCGACCAACTCGGTCCGCGTGGAGCAGCCGCACCTTGCTCGACACAAACTCGGGGCACCGGTGAACGGCAACATCCCGCGGCCCTCAGCCTAGATTTCGGGCCGACGCCGGAGGGGATGGCTGAGACCGAAGCGGATTTCCTGACGAATTCGCGTTCGGCGCGCGCAGCGATAGCAG
>CAYYWA010000625.1:0-1982 GCA_964475255.1 uncultured Sorangium sp. | reverse complement strand
TATGAGCCACGCGACCTCACCCGAGCCCGCGCCGGAACCCGCCCGGGCGGCCCTCCCGTCGAACCCGCCGGCCGACGACGCGCCGGACCAGCCCTCGCCGGGCGGGGCGACCGGCTCGAGCAGCGCCGCGAGCGACGGCGCCGCGGGGGAGGACGCCTCCGCGGCAGGCGCGGCGAGCCCCCGACCGACGGAGCGGGCCGCTCGGCCGAGCTTCGTGTTCTTCGGCATCGTGTCGGCGATCGCGCTCTTGCTCGACATCGGCAGTAAGGCGTGGGCCGAGATCGTGTTGCTCCGGCGCCCGCCCCACGATCCGGCGATCGTGATCATCCCGGACCACCTCACGTTCACGCTCGCCTACAACAAGGGCGGCGCGTGGGGGCTGCTCCAGGACGCGAACGAACCGATTCGCCTGCCGTTCTTCGTGCTGGTGAGCGCGCTCGCCGTCCTCTTCATCGTCTCGCTCTACGGCAAGCTCGCGCCGAACCAAACGGCGCTGAAGTGGGGGTTGCCGCTCGTGTTCGGCGGCGCGCTCGGGAACCTGTCGGACCGAATCACCCGCTCGAGCGTGATCGACTTCATCGACTACCGCGCCGACTGGGTGCTCGCGATGAACCGAGCCGTCGCCAAGGTGGTGAACGGCTGGGCGCTCACCGATCACTGGCCCACCTTCAACGTGGCAGACATCGCGATTTGCGTCGGCGTCGGCCTGATGGCGGTGGACATGTTCACCTCGCGGCGCGCGACGGAGCGGAAGCCCTCACCCCCCGCGGTGGCTCGGGCGAGCGATCCGCCGCGCGCCTGACGCGTTCGAGGAGGGCGCGATGCATGGCCGGCTGTTCACGGTGGAGCTCGAGCTCTTCGGCACGCATTTCTCGCTGCCGTTTCCGAGCTACTTCGTGCTGCTCATCACGGGCTTTTTGTTCGCGTCCATCATGGGGGCGATCTGGGCCAAGCGCGTGGGCCAGAACCCGGACGCCATCGTCGATCTCGGGCTCGCCACGCTGCTCGCCGGGGTTGCCGGCGGCCGGCTCTTGCACGTGCTCGCCGACGGCTACTTCTGGGACTACGTGCACCTGTGCACCGACCCGTCGCAGGTCGCCTGGAAGGTCTCGCGCCAGGTCTGCCTCGAGCAGTACGGCGGGCGTTGGGACCTCGCGGCCGGCGTCTGCCGCCCGGTCGAGCGCGACTGCTTGGCGTGGGCGCGCTTCTACGCCGGGGGCCTCGCGTACTACGGCGGGTTCGCCGGGGCTTCGGCCGCGGCCTACGCCCTCCTGCGCGCGGACAAGTTCCCGTTCTGGAAGGCCGCCGACATGGCGGGCATGGTGATCCCGATCGGGATCGCCTTCGGCCGCATCGGCTGCCTGCTCGCCGGGTGCTGCTTCGGCACGCCGACGGACGGCGCGCTCGCCCTCGTGTTCCCCGGTGGCAGCCCCGCGAGCCAGGAGCAGTACGAGCACGGGCTCTTGGCGTCGCCGGGGGTCGCTTCCTTGCCGGTGCACCCGACTCAGGCGTACGAATCGGTGATGGCGCTCGCGATCGCGGCGTTCTTGATTCTCCATCTGCACGCCCGAAAGCGCTACGACGGGCACGTTTTCCTGGCGTTCGTCACGCTGTATGCCGTCGGGCGCTTCGTGATCGAGTTCGTTCGCGCCGACGATCGGGGCGCATTGTTCGGGCTCAGCACGTCACAGCTCATCGCGCTGCCGGTGCTGGCGGCCGTCGTCTGGCTCCATCGCCGCCTCAGCGCGCCGCCGCCACCGCCCAGCGTGGAGCCGCCCGCCGCCACCGGGAGCGCCGTCGCGGGATGAGCGCGATGAGGGGACTCGCTCGCCCCGTCTTTCTCCTCGTGTTCGGCGTCGCCGGCTGCACCGTGCGCACGGACGACTAGCGCCCGCCCGTTTTCGAGTGTCCGCGCAGCAACCCCGACTGCCGACCCTCCTCGCCGCCGCCGGTGCTCGGGGGCGGCTCGGGCGACGGGGAGG
>CAYYWA010000624.1:0-1996 GCA_964475255.1 uncultured Sorangium sp. | reverse complement strand
CTTGCCGGAACCCGCTCGTTCTGGCATACGACGAGCGTGGCAAGTGGTGGGTCGGTTTCCGGGTCTCGTGTCGCGTGCGGATCCCTCGCAAGCCAGGCCGCGCGACGCTCGGGGATACCTCGGCCCAGGCGCAAGCTCAAACCCGAAATCGGCGGGCTCGGTGGAAGCCGAGGATATCGCGGACCGGCCTCGACCCGCCCAGACTCGAGAAGGAGGACCCATGTCGGAATCCGATGATCGCACGGCTTTCGAAAGCGCCATTCAGGCGCTCGAGGCGGAGCTCGCGAACGCGGGCGTTCATGTCACGATCGACGCGGGAGCTCGGGAGGCTTACGTGCGGCAAGTCCGGGCCATGGCCGCCGAGCTGCGTGCCCAGGTCGCGCGTGGGGAGCTCACCTGGGCCCAGGCCGCGTCCCAGGCGCAGGAGACGCGCAACGCCATCATGAACGCGATACGGGGTCGCAGTACCCCGGTGGGCCGCGCGATCGCACAGCGTCTGAAGAGCGAGGGAAAAACGCTCAACGAGCTGATCGCGCGAAAGACCATCCAGTTGTTCGGTCCCAACGCCCAGTTCACGCAACTCCCCTCCTCCGCTCAGAACCGCGTCTATGCCGAAATCGTCAAATCGGCGGCCAAGGCCAATCCCGAGGTCACGACGACCATGCGCCGGCTCTCGCGCGCCGGTCGTGGCCTGCTCGTGGTTTCGATCGCGATATCCGCGTACTCCGTCGCGACCGCCGAGGACAAGGCGCAGGTCGCCGTGCGCGAGCTCGCCGTCACGGGTGCGGGCATCGCTGGCGGCGTCGCGGGCGGTGCCTTGGCGGGCCTCGCGTGTGGCCCGGGCGCGCCGGTCTGCGTCACCGTCGGCGCCTTCGTCGGCGGGGCGCTCGCGGCCTTCGGCGTGGATCTCTTCTTCTAGACGGGCCCATGCGCCTCGACGATCGCATCACGATTGAGAGGCTCCCCCGGTCCCACGAGGATGAGCCGCCCAAGAGCCAGATCCTCGTCGATGGTGTGCCGACTGGAAAGCACGTCGCCGGCGCGGTCCTCGAGGGCGCCGTCCAGTGGAACTCCTTCCGCGTCCTCTTCACCACGGACGACGTGCCCTTCGAGGATCAATTGACGATCGTGCTCCTCGATCGAGACCTCCAAGAGCTCGACAGCGCGCGCATCGGCGGCCCCTACTCCACGGGTACGTTCTCCTCGCTCACTCTGATCGAACCCGACACCATTCAGTTTCGCTTCATCGGCGACACCGTCTGGAGCGTTCGGCTCCTGTCTCGGCCGCAGCGGCGGATCCCGTTCCTCTCCGAGCCCCCCGGCGTTCATCGACGTTTCGGTTTTTCACGGCACTTCGTCGTCTCCGGAGACCCAAAGCCGGAGCGCTCGTGAGCGGACGTCCTCGACGAGCTGCTCGTGAAGCTCGAAGCCGCTTCGGCCGAATGCGCGGCATCGATGAGCGCCTTCATCGAACGCGTGGAGCAGCGGCGCTGACGATGCGCTTCCGGCGAGCGTGGCGGTTCGAGCACGAGTCGTCGAGCGCAGACAGAAGATCGCCAAGGCCGCGAGCGGAGAAATTGCAGTAGCAGCCAAGACTCGCAGTAGCAGCCGAGACTCGGCGTGGCGCAACGATTCCCTCTCGCTGAATTCGGGGGGCCTGCCTTCTGTCGGGGGACGATCTGTGGCAAGTACCCGCCGTGGTCATGCGAAACAGCGCGGTAATGGTTTGTCCTCGTTTCCTTTGGTCTCGCCTCGCCGTCTTGGTCGTGGCGACGGGGACCGCCTCCGGTCTCGCGGGATGTTCGGGGAGTGGGGAGCCGAACACCCCTGCTGGCAGCGGCGGCGACGTCGGCACTTCGAATCCCGGAACGGGCGGCACGACCGGCGGGAGCACGGGCGGCGCTGGCGTGAGCGGCATGAGCGCGGGGGGCACGAGCGCTGGCGGCGCGAGCCCGAGCACGGGCGGCGCGAGCGCCGGCGACACGAGCACGGGAGG
>CAYYWA010000623.1:0-2033 GCA_964475255.1 uncultured Sorangium sp. | reverse complement strand
CGTCGGTCGTGACCATGCGCACCTGCTCGCCTTCCCACTCGAAGAGCGCGCTGTTCAGGTGCGCGCGCGTGTCGTCCGTGGAGATCGAGAAGTACGTGCCGGCGATGAGCTGACCGAGTCGACGCACGTCGATCGCGAGCGGCGTCGTGTTCGGGTCCGGCTCCGGGAGCGTCGGAAACTCGCTGCCGGGCACGCCGTGCAGCGTGAAGCGCCGCGCGGTGCCGACGGCACGAATCGTCGTGGCAGCGCCCTCCGTGCTGGAGATCCCGATCTGACCTTCCGGCATCATGCGCACGCGCTCGAGCAGATCCCGCGCGCCGAGCGCGACACTGCCAGGACTCTCGACCTGTGCGGGCAGCGTACCGCTCACCGCGAGGTGAAGATCGGTTGCAGCGACACGAAGCCGGTTTTGCCCCTCGACCTCCAAGAGCACGTTCCCGAGGACGGGCATCGTGCTCTTCTTGTCCGCGACGCCCTGGCAGCGGGTGAGGATTTTCAGGAGGTCCTTCTTGCTGACGACGACGTGCATCGCGGCCACGTCTACCCCGGGTCATGGGCTGTGCGCCAGTCCACTCGGAGAGGGGACCCGGATCCGAAAATTGGGCCACCCGTCTCTGGATCCTTAGGATGGAAATTTAAGGATCTCGCCGGAGGCGTAGGGGTTGTGGATAGTGGGGAATATTCTGTAAGTATCTGAAAATACTTGTAAATTCTGGGGGATCCCTTGTGGGTGCTTTCTGCTCGGGAATTCCCACAAGCTCTGGACGACGAAGGGTGTGGGGGTTCGTCCACGAGTCCGTGCCCGGCTGCTCCAGAGGCCTTTCCAGAGGTTATCCACAGCTGTGGACGGTTGATGTGGGAGATCACCCTCCACGGGATCCAGGGCCTGCGGGAGGCAAACCAAAGGGTCGGAGCATGGTGCCGCGTCCGCCGCGCCCAGAGCCCGTCAGGCGCGCTTTTCGCGCCCGGTGGTGAGGGCTTCGGGGCCGAGCCGCATCAGCGCGTCGAGGAGCGTTTTCTTGGCGTCGGCGTGGGCACGGGGACCGAGGTCGCCGGCGCGCCGCGCCGACTCGAGCTCGACGAGCTCCTGGAGCAAGAGCTCACGGGCTCGGACGAGCTCCTCGTCGCGCTTCTCACGGCCGGGAG
Organism: uncultured Sorangium sp.; assembly: GCA_964475255.1. Taxonomy (GTDB): domain Bacteria; phylum Myxococcota_A; class Polyangia; order Polyangiales; family Polyangiaceae; genus PMG-095. Next base: position 887 of record CAYYWA010000623.1, on the reverse strand, counting down.
CGTCGAAGTTGAGCCACCCTGCCGCCGCGGCGACACCGGAGCCCGCGAGCAGCGCGGCGAGGAGCGCGGCAATCCAGCGGCCGGGGCCGGGAACGGGCAGGCCGCTCAAAGTGACCGAGACGCGGTCCAGAGGGTCACCCTCGACGCCGACCACGCGCCGCGTGACGAGCACGCGTTGGCCCCGTTGGTTCGTGTCGCTCTGCGTGGGCTCGAAGCCCTCCACGTCGAGCGCCATGTTCGTGGACGCCTCGGCGATGACGCGCATCTCCGCGACGTTCGGGAGCAGCCCAACGCCGAAGAAGGCCGTCTTCACGCGCTCTTTCGGGAGCTGAAAACGAAAGCCCACGTCGTGCTGGCCGGGAGGAAAGGTGCCGACGAGCCGGGCGCCCTGCCCTTCGACCTGTTCGAAGCGGGTGTCGGTCATGCCGCGGTCGCCGCTGAACGCCTTGAACCCGGGCGGGAGGCTCATGACCACGTCGTCTGGCACCCAGGTGACCGCTCCGATGTTGAAGACGCGGTACAGGACCTGGAACTGGAAGATGTCGTCGCGCGGCTCGATGTACAGGAAGCCGCGCATCCCGACGAGCGCCTCCCGAATGTTGCGGGTGACCGGGAAGACGTGGAGCTTGACGCGGTGCCCGGTGCCGGCGAGCGGGAACGGCATGGAGGCGTACTCCGCCGGGCCGGACTTCAGCGTGACGCGGTAGCTGTAGTTGCTGCCGGTCTCGAGGCCCTCGAAGCGGACGCGGCCCGCGGCATCGGTGCGGGCGAAACGCTCCGAACGCGACTCTCCCTCGGAGATCCGCTGGAACATGATGCCGAGCCGCACCTCGTGACCGGCGATCGGGCTGCCGTCCGCGCGCAAGACGACCGCTTCGATCGTGCCC
>CAYYWA010000622.1:0-2044 GCA_964475255.1 uncultured Sorangium sp. | reverse complement strand
ACACGTCCGTTGCGCTCGGCAAACGACGCGTACTTGCGGATGAGATGGGCCCAGCTAGCGCCAGGACAAGCCTGGAGGAGGAGAACGAAGATGTAGCTCTGAAACCTTCTATCGCGATCCACGGGGTTCGACTCCCCGACGGTAAAGGCGAGCAGCCAGCCGGAAACGAGTCTTGCGCGGGGGCGGTGACGCTCCTCGTGAAGCGTAGACAGTGGGTACTGAAGCCATGCCATTGAGCCTCGACATCATCATCGCCGAGGTCCTCGCCGTGTTGGACGCGGGGACAGCATCTCCCTCACCGCTACGCGAGGCGAGGGAGGCTCGACCGGGGTCTGAGAACAGGGCAAAGGTACAGGATGGATTGTCCAGGAACCTGGGAGATCCCGTCGTCGTCGTGTGCAGCGCCGAATGGTCCACGGCTACCAACGGACCAGGCCCGTGCGGAGGTGTCCGCGCCGTACGGGAACGAACTGCGAGACAACACACGAGGCCCGAGCGCGAATCCATAAGCGCGAGGGAGCCGGCGATGGGAAGTCGTAGCGCCTTCATGGTACCGGTGACGTTGGAGAACTCGGCTTGCGAGGATCCAATCGAGGGACGGGAGGCGCCACGTGCACAGAGCCGCGCATGGGAAACATGGAGGGCGCCTTGAAGCCCGATCCCGTGTCAACGAAACAGGCGCGGATAGCCGAACTGGCGAGGAAGAACCCCTCGATGGCGTTCACCTCGCTGAACCACCACCTCGACGTCGAGCTGCTTCGACGGGCGTTCGAGCTGACGCGCAAGGATGGCGCCACCGGCATCGACGGGCAGACGGCCGCGGACTACGAGAGGAACCTCGAAAGCAATCTCGAGGCGCTCCTCGGGCGAATCAAGTCCGGGACGTACAAGGCCCCGCCGGTACGGCGTGCGTTCATCCCGAAATCGGATGGCTCACAGCGACCGCTCGGGATCCCGACGTTCGAGGATAAGGTGGCGCAGCGAGCGATCGTGTTGCTGCTGGAACCGATCTACGAGCGCGACTTCTTGCCGTGCTCGTACGGCTTCCGGCCCGGCCGGTCGGCCCATCAAGCGCTCCAAGATCTCCGAACGTCGATCATGACGCGCGGCGGTCGATGGGTGCTCGACGTCGATCTCCGGCGCTACTTCGACACGATCGATCATGGACACCTTCGAGCTCTCCTCGACCGTCGAGTCACGGACGGCGTGATCCGGCGGATGATCGACAAGTGGTTGAAGGCAGGGGTGATCGAGGAGGGCGCGATCAAGCGCTCCGACGTGGGCACTCCGCAAGGTGGTGTGATCTCCCCGCTGCTCGCGAACATCGTCTTGCACTACGTGCTCGACGAGTGGTTTGCGCGGGATGTCGTGCCGTGCATGAAGGCGCGGTGCGCCCTCGTGCGCTACTGCGACGACTTCGTGATGGTGTTCGAAGACTTTCTCGACTGCGATCGGGTTCAACGCGTGCTCGGTAAGAGGCTGGCGAAGTATGGCCTCGTGCTGCATGCGGAGAAGACGAAGCGCGTCGACTTCCGCTTCAAGCGCCCGAACGGAGAACGACACGCCGCCACGCAGGCGACGACGTTCGACTTCCTCGGTTTTACCCATTTGTGGGGAATGACCGAGCGAGGAAAGCACAACGTCTATCAGCGAACGGCGAAGGACCGATACGCGCGAGCGCTGCACAAGGTGACCGACTGGTGCCGCCGCAATCGGCATCGGCCGGTGCCGGAGCAGCACGCGCGGCTCTCACGGATGATGAAGGGGCACTTCGCGTACTTCGGCATCACCGGGAACGGTCGACGCATTCGCTGGTATGCACATCAGGTCGAGCGGGTCTGGTTCTTGTCGCTGCGTCGCCGCTCACGCGGCGAGCGCGGTGGATACCGGATGTTTGCTGCGCTCCTCCAACGCCACCCTCTGCCACCTCCACGCATCGTCCACCGCTACGCTGCCGCCACCGAACCTGTCACCTGAATCACCGGATGCCGTAAATCTGAAAATCCGGATGTGTGAGGGGCGGGGCGGGCAACCTCCCCGTCTA
>CAYYWA010000621.1:0-2062 GCA_964475255.1 uncultured Sorangium sp. | reverse complement strand
CCTCGACACCGTCGAGGGTGAGCTCGACTCCTGCCGGACGACTGCCGAGCGCACCGACGCGGCGCTCACTGCCTGCCAGCGCGAGCTCGAAGCGAAATCGGGACAACTCGACGAGTCGTTCGAACGACTCCGCCTCTGCAACAAGAGCCTGCGCCAGCCCGAGAGCACGGAGGAACCGGCTCCTTGAACCTTTTCATCGACGTGTCGCCGGGTCGGGGTCGAGGTGTGTGCCGTGCGCCCTGACGACCCTCTCCGGCTCTGGTAGACTCGCGCGATGGCGTCGGGGTTCGACCCGCTTTCGTCCGACGAGCGGACGCTCCTGCTCGAGAGGCCACGCCCGCGCTCGCTCCCGCTAGCGAAGGACGTGCCGCCGTCGCCCCGCCGCTTGCCGCTCGCTGGAGACGTCCGCGCCGTCGATCGCGAGTGCCGGCCGATCTACGCCGTTTGGGAGATCACGTTGCGGTGCGATCTCGCCTGTCGCCATTGCGGGTCGCGTGCCGGTCACGCGCGCGCGGACGAGCTCAGCACCGAAGAGTGTCTCGACCTGGTCGAGCAAATGGCGAGGCTCGGTGTTCGTGAGGTCACGCTGATCGGCGGTGAAGCGTATCTGCGCGACGACTGGACGGAGATCGTGCGGGCGCTCGCGGGTCACGGCATCTCCGTCACGATGACGACTGGCGGGCGCGGCATCGACGAGCAGCGGGCGCGCGCCGCGAAGGCCGCGGGGCTCGAGAGCGTGAGCGTTTCGCTCGACGGCCTCGAGCGCACACACGATCGGCTGCGCGGCGTCTCGGGCTCGTTCCGCGCGGCGCTCGCCGCGCTCGGTCACTTGCGCGCCGCGGGCGTCGCGGTGAGCGTCAACACGCAGATCAACCGGCTCAGCATGCCGGAGCTCCCCGAGCTGCTCGAGCTGCTCGGCGAGGTGGGCGCGCACAGCTGGCAAATCCAGCTCACGGTGCCGATGGGGCGCGGCGCCGACGAGCCGGACGTGCTGCTCCAGCCTTTCGATCTGCTCGAGCTCTTTCCATTGCTCGGCCGCTTGAAGGAGCGCGCGAACACGCTCGGCGTGCGCATCTGGCCGGGGAACAACGTCGGCTTCTTCGGCCCATACGAGAGCGCGCTGCGCGGAGCGATGCCGCTCGGACACAACGGCGGCTGTGGTGCCGGGCGGTCCACCCTGGGCATCGAGGCCGATGGCAGCATCAAAGGCTGCCCGTCGCTGCCGACCAGCGCGTGGACGGGCGGAAACATCCGCGACGACACGCTGGTCGACATTTGGGAGCGCTCGACGCCGCTGCGCTACACGCGGGATCGCACGGTCGAGGATCTCTGGGGTTTCTGCCGGACTTGCTACTACGCGGACGAGTGCCGCGCGGGCTGTACGTGGACGGCATTCGTGTTCTTCGGGCGCGCCGGCAACAACCCCTATTGCCACCACCGGGCGCTCGAGATGCAGGCTCGCGGCAAGCGCGAGCGGCTCGTCCAGGTCGCGAACGCACCCGGACATCCCTTCGATCACTCGCGGTTCGAAATCATCGTCGAGGACGATTCCAGCGCGGAGACACGAAAATGAGTCACCTGGTTCCTTGCCCGAGCTGCCAGCGTCACGTGCGCACCCACGAGGTCTCCTGTCCGTTCTGCGGCGCTCCCCTCGATCTCTCCGGGGGCGCGCCGCGACGGCTGCCTCCGGCGCGCCTCGGACGCGCGGCGACGCTCGCGTTCGGCACCTTGCTCGGCGCGTCGGCGCTCGTCACCGGGTGCGGCGGCTCGACGGAGGACTCCGGCGACGAGGAAGCGCAAGCGGGCGACTCCTCCGACAGCGGCGGGATGGACGGCGGGCTCGGTGGGGACACGAGCACCGGAGGCTGGGCCGTGGGTCCCGTCTACGGCGCTCCCGCGGCGGGGGGAGCGCAAGTCAGCGGTGGCACGACGGGCTCGGGCGGCACACCGGGCACGGGCGGCACCCCGAGCACCGGCGGCACCCCGAGCACCGGCGGCAACGCGAGCGCCGGCGGCAACGCGAGCGCCGGCGGCAACGCGAGCGCCGGCGGCACGCCGAGCA
>CAYYWA010000620.1:0-2073 GCA_964475255.1 uncultured Sorangium sp. | reverse complement strand
GCATGGGAGGCGACACGAGCAGCACGGGCGGCGTGCAGTGCGACGACCCGGAAGAGGGTCCGCTCAGCGAGCGCTTTCCGATGTGCGAGTTCATGGACGCGGGGCCCTGTGAGATGTGTCTCACGGAGTTCTGCTGCCTCGAGGTGCGCGACTGCTACGGCACCGAGCCGGACAACGTTTGCGGCTACGCGAACGACGGCGAGGGCGAGTTCGCCTGCGTTCGTGAGTGCCTCGAGATGTACTCGGCCGAGGGCGACATCCCGGACCAGATGGTCGTCAACGACTGCATCGCGAGCTGCCAGGCTTCCGAGTGCTTGTTTCCCGGTGAGTACACGCTGCCGCTCGTACAATGCATGACCACTAACTGCGACTCGCAGTGCTATCTCCCCGAGGAGATGTGAGGGGACCGGTGGCCAGCATGGCGCGCTGAGTCCGCGCTTTCTTCGCTGAAATCGTGCGGCGAGAACGGCGCCGCACGATTTCGTGTGTTACGGTGGGGCTCGTCATGCTGGTCGTCGGTTGCGCTGGCTTTGCCGTCCCGGCCACGCGCTATTTCAAAGAGTATTTGTTCGTCGAGGTCCAGGAGACGCAGCTCGCGATTCCTGGCCCGGGAACGCTGCGGCGTTGGCGCCGTGAAGCGCCGAACGGCTTCGAGTTCGCGCTGCTCGGTCCTCGGGAGATCTCTCAGGAAGGATTCCGCGACGGCAAAGTCGTCGAGACGGCGCTGAAGACGCTGTCCGACGTCGCTCAGGAGCTCTCGGCGCGCGCCGCGGTGTTCGTGGCCCCGCAGGATTTTCCGAGCTCGCGCAGCAACCGCAGCGCGCTCCGCGACTTTCTGAAGCACGTGCGCAAGCAGTTCGACACGGTCGTGTTCGAGGCAGGCGCCGCGTGGGACCCCGATGACTGCGACGCGCTCGCCGACGAGACGGACACGCTGGCCGCGCGCGATCCCCTGCAGCATGGCCTGTCGAAGCGCGAGGTGGCGTACTATCGGCTGCCGGGGCCCGCTGGGCACAAGTCGCGGTACGAGGACCCGGCCATCGAGCGCCTCGCCGACATCGCACGCTCGGGACAGGAGCAGAAGGCGACCTACGTGTTCACGAACGTGGACATGTTTTCGGACGCAAAGCGCTTCAAGAAAGCGCTCGGGATCTGAACCCGAGCTCCCCGGGGGCTCCCACGACGCCGATCCTCCTTTTCGGCGTTCCAACCGCTTGTCGCTCCAGACGGCGCCTCCGCTGAGCCTAGATTTCGGGCGGAAACGCCGGCTCGGTGACGGAACGGAAGCGCAGCGCTGAACGAGTGTTTCCACAGCCCGATGCTCGAGAGGGATCCCGGCCGCCGCAGCCCACTCCGCCCCTCTCCTCCCGAAGCGACGCGGAGCTCGATCCGACAGCACCCGCCGCCACGACAGCCAACACGGCGTTGCCGGCATCGCTTGCCGGGGCACTCGAGTGCCTCCGACGAAGGCCGAGGACCCCCTCGAAGGCACTCGAGCGCCTCGGCGAAACGCCGAGGACCCCTCGAAGGGCACTCGAGCGCCTCCGACGAAACCCCCGAGGACCCCTCGAACGCACTCGAGCGCCCCCGACGAAGGCCGAGGACCCCCTCGAAGGCACTCGAGCGCCTCGGCGAAACGCCGAGGACCCCTCGAAGGGCACTCGAGCGCCTCCGACGAAACCCCCGAGGACCCCTCGAACGCACTCGAGCGCCCCCGACGAAATGCCGAGGCTCCTCGAAGGGCGCTCGAGTGCCCTGTTGCGTACGTCGCCATGCAAAAATGGGCACTTGAGTGCCCATTTTGCCATACGTCGCCATACAAGATCGGGCACTCAAGTGCCCGCTTGCGATGCGTCTCCATACAAAACTGGGCACTCGAGTGCTCTTTTGCCATACGTGGCAATAAATTAAGGTGCACTCGAGTGTGTTTTGACGCTATGTGACCCTCCGTGGAGGGCACTCGAGTGCCCTCGCTGCGTCGTCAGAGGCGCGCGGGGAGCTCGCAGTGCCTCCGGCGGTGATCGACGTCAACTATTCCTGCAGTCGGGCGACAACTATTTTTGCAGAGCCGGA
>CAYYWA010000619.1:0-2081 GCA_964475255.1 uncultured Sorangium sp. | reverse complement strand
GCCGCCACCGGAGCGGGCGCCGCCGCGGGGGCCTCGGGGCTCTTGCCCAACGCCGGCGCAGCGAGCGCCGCCGCGAGCTTGAGCACCACGTCGAGCGCGATCGGCACGGGGCCGAGCGCGACCACGGCGCTCGGCTGGAGCGGGTGCTTCGTTTCGGCGGGCAGGCGGGCGCGGTCGACCCAGGTGCCGCTCGTCGAGGCATGGTCGACGACGGCGAGCGGGTTCAGCGTGAAGCTCGCGTGGTGCCCCGACACGTTCGGGTGATGGATCACGACGTGGACGCGCCCGGGATCCCGTCCGAACACGACCTCTCCGGGGCGCGGCGCGAGCTTGCCGAGCTCCATCAGCATGAGCGCGATGGCGGGGTGCGCGTTGGGCACCGGCGCCTCACCCACCACGAACTCGGTTCGGAAATCGAACGGCACGCGCGTCCCCGGCCGGAGCACGCTGCCCCCCGCGCGCACCGGTCCGGCGCCAGCATCGAAGACCAGCCGCCCGCCGCCTTCGTGGACGATCGCCGCGTGCTCCGGCAACACGCCGGGTCCCGAAAGGCGGATGTCCGCGTGCGGGGCGCTCCCGATCACGATGCGCTGCTTGCCGAAGCCGGGAATCATCGAATACCTCCGGAAGAGAGAAGGGAAGTCATCGGAACAGCCACCAGAGCGCGATGGCCCCGAGGATCACGGCGCACAGAACGGCGCTGACGATGAAGAGGGTTCGCCCGCCGGTCAGGCGCGGCGGAGGCAGCGACGGGCGCCCGCTCGGCGCGTCGAACTCGACGCGCGGCGGGCGATCGCGCACGGCGGCGAGCAGCTCGCTGCCGTCCACGAGCGTCGGCGAGGTGTCCCGCGCCACCTGGTCGGCGACCGTTGCGCGCTGGCCGGCGTGGCGCGTCATCATCACCGTGAACGCGGGCGGCTCGACCACGGTCTGGTCCTGGCCGCCCATCTCCACCGTCTCGCGCGGGCGCTTGTCGCTCACCTCGAGCACGCGCGCGACCGCGATCGTCACGTTGTCGTGGCCGCCGCGCGCGTTGGCGAGGTCGACGAGCTTCTTGCAGCTCACCTCGGGGCTCTCGGCGCTGGCGAGCACCTCGGCGATCTCCGCGTCCGACACGAGATCAGAGAGGCCGTCGGTGCACAGCGCGAACACGTCGCCCGGGTTCACGAAGAGCGGCGCCGACAGCTCCGGTTCGAGCTCGGGGCTGATGCCGAGCGCGCGCGTGATGCGGTTCGCGTCCGGGTGTCGGTCGGCGTTCTCGGGGCGGATCGCGCCGGCGGCGATCAGCGCCGCGACCACCGAATGATCGCGCGTGAGCCGTTCGAGGGCGCCGCCGCGCAGGCGGTACGCGCGCGAATCGCCGACGTGCGCGATCAGCGCTTCGCGCCCGGCGAGCGTGAGCACGACCGCCGTGGAGCCCGGGCGCTGATCGACGGGCAGGTCGCCGCCGAGCGCGTACACCTCGGCGTGCGCCTGCTCGAACGCCGCCTGGAGCGCTCTCGACACCGGGCCGCCGGAGCTTCCGAGCACGTCCACGATGCGCGCGACCGCGGCGCGGCTCGCCCGCTCGCCGCCGACGTGGCCGCCCATCCCGTCGCACACGACGACCGTCACCCCGAAGGGCGTCTCCGCGACCGCGACCGCGTCCTCGTTGATCTGCTTTTCGGGATCGCGACCCGGATCGCTCACCGCCGCATGGTCAACGACGACGCCGGCAGACGAGCCGAGAACCATGCGGCTACTGCAGACGCACGCTCAGCTCGACCGGCCCGAGGCGCAGCAAGGAGCCGGATGGCACCGGCGACCACACCCCCGGCGTGAGCCGCGTGTTGTTGACGAGCGTCCCGTTGTTGCTGTTCTCGTCGCGAATCAAGAGCTGCCCCATGTCGAGCTTGAGCGTCGCGTGCACGCCGGAGACCCGCGGTTCGTTGAGCACGATGCCGCACTGGGACGGATCGCGCCCGGCGCGGAGCTCCTGACCGTTCAGGATCGTGAACGTGCCGGCCGCGCCTTGGAGGAGCGCGCTCGACACCGAGCCCGCGGGCGCGGCGACGGGGCTCGGCGCGGGTGCCGGCGCAGGC
>CAYYWA010000618.1:616-2090 GCA_964475255.1 uncultured Sorangium sp. | reverse complement strand
GCTGCGTGAGGTGCAAGCGCGGTTGCGGGCGCTCGACGAAGAGCGCGCGCGGCTCGATCGCGACACGGAGCTCGCGGGAGCGCGGCGGGCGGAGCGTGCCCGCGCGCTCACGGCGCTGACGGCGCTCTCCCCCGCGGATTCGTCCGAGAGCGAGTACGAGCGCGCTCGGGCGGCGCTCACTCGCACCCGTCGGCTCGAGGCGCTCGCGGCGCGTCTCCCCGAGCTCGCAGCCGCGGTGGACTCGACGCGGGAGCTTGCCACGCGCCAAGTCGAGGCGCGCGACCGAGCGGCTTCCCTCGGCGTCGCGAGCGCACCGGCGGAGAACGCGCTCGCGATCGAGCGGCGCCTCGTCGAGCTCGAGGTCGAGCTCCGGGAGCGAAGCGCAACCGTCGCGGCGCGGCTCGCCGACGCCGAGCGCGCACATCGAGCGGCGCAAGCGGCAAAGGCGCGGGCCGCCGAGCGCGGCGCGCTCGCGAACCGCGGGGCGGCGGTCGAGCCCGTGCTCGCGCGCCTGGAGCACGCCGCGCCGGACGAGGCTGCGACGGACGAGCCCGCGCCGAGCAGCGACTCGGACGACGCGAGCGGCGCCCTGCCCCTCGGGGCGCGGCTCGCGAAGCTGCGCGCCGAACGCCGCGAGCAGCGCGAGGCGCTCGAGCGTGCGCGGGAGGCCCGCGTGCGTCGCTGCGAAGCACTTCGGCGCGAGCTCCGCGCGCTCGAGTCCGGAATCGGCGCGCTGCCCGAGGAGCTCGTGCGCATCGCGGGGGAGCTCGACGCGGAGCTCGTGGCGACGCACTACGAGGACACGGGCGTGGCCGGGGCCGCGCTGCTCGCGGCGCGCCGCGGCGTGCTCTCCTACGCGCTGCTCGTCGACGATCCCGTGAAGGCCGCGCGAGCCCTCGCCGACGCGCCTCGCGAGGTGGACACGCTCTGGTTGCTCCCGGCAGGGACGAGCCCCGAGCCAGAGCTCGTAGGCACCGGCGTGCGCGACGTCATCGTGCGCGATGGCCCGGGGATTCGCCTGAGCCGCATTCCCGAGCGAGCGACCTTGGGGCGGAGCGCCCGCGCTCGGCGCATCGACGAGCTCTCCGCGGCAATAGAGATCGAAGCGCGCGCGCTCGAAGAGCAGGTGCGCGAGCGGCAGGCGCTCGACGCCGTGCTCCGCGATCTCGACCGGGCGCTCGCCGACCCGGAGCTCCTCGCGCGCGGGGATCCGAGCGCGGCCATCGAGGCGGAACGCCGGGCGCTCGAGGCCGCGCGCGAAGAAGAGGCGCGGCATCGGGAGGCCGCCGAGCGCGCTCGGGAGCGAGAGCACGCGCTGCCCGCGACCCTCGAGCGGCTGCGCGCGCTGCTCGGCGTCGCGTACCTTTTGGATCCGCCCGATCACGGCGCCGAGCTCACGCGGCTCGAGGCGGCGCTCTCCCAGGCGCGCGCGGCGGCGCGGGTTCGTTCGAGCTCGGCGCTCGCCGCGCACGAG
>CAYYWA010000618.1:0-606 GCA_964475255.1 uncultured Sorangium sp. | reverse complement strand
AGCGCCGAGCTCGAACGAACCCGCGCCGCCGCGCACGAGCTGGAGGAGCTCGTCGAGGTGCTTCGGCTCCCGCTCACGGCGGAGGACGAGGCCGCACGGCAGGCGCGGCGCGCCGAAGTCGATCGCGAGCGCGATCGCGCGTTTCGGGCGAGCACCGCGCTCGCGGAGGTGGCGCGGCACCGAACGGCGCTCGGTCTCACCGACGCCGGGCGCGCGCTCGCGGCGGAGGAAGCGCTGCTCCCGCGCCTCGAAGCGCAGCTCGAGGCGGCGCGCCGGGTGCTCGACGCCGAGGAGGCGAAGCTCGCGGAGGCGGAGCAAGCCTGGGAAGCCGCGATCGTGCGTCGGCAGCAGGCCGACGCCGAGCACCGCGCGCTCGAGGCGCACGCCGCACGGGTCGCGAGCGAGCTCGAGGAGCAGGGCGGTGCTGCGGTCTCGGCGGAGGCCGTCGCTGCAGCGAAGGAGGCGCTCGATGCCGCGACCGCGGCGTGTGCCGCGCTCGAGCGCGAAGACCGCGAGCTCGCCGCGGAGCTCGCCGCGCGTGCCGAGCGGATGCGCCACCTCGAGGCGCGGGTGCACGCGGCCGAGAGCGAGCTCGCCGAGCGCGAG
>CAYYWA010000617.1:0-2098 GCA_964475255.1 uncultured Sorangium sp. | reverse complement strand
GGCGGCCGTGCGCGCGAGCGCCCTCGCCGGTCTGCGCTACGCCGGCTCGCGCTGCGTGAAGGCGCCCGCGCGCGGGCTGCTCGCGCGGGATCGCTCCGCGCTCGTACGCAGCGCTGCAGCCCTGCTCATCCGGGACGTGCACTCGGGCCCCGAAGATCGACGAGCGCTCGCGCGGTGCGTGGCCGACGAATCCGACGGAGCCGTCGCCAAGGCCTGCGAGGCGTCTCCGGAGTTGCCTGCGCGCGGCGCGCGACAAGCGCTCGTCTACGTCATCCCCGCGGGTCGGGACGCGCCCGTCGCGCGGGCGCCGTTCGCGCTGGTGCGCCCCGATGGGCTCATTCGCCATGGCGTCTCCGATCGGCGGGGGGCGGTCCTCGAAATCGATCTTCCTCCGGGCTCCCTCTCGCTCGGCGTGCCGACTGCCCTGGGGGAGTGATCCGCGATGCCGTTTCCCGTCGCGGTCGAGATCGCTCCCGCCGATGCGCCGCGCGAGCACGTCGCCGTGTTGCTCGCTGCCTGCACGCGCACGAAGCGCGAGGTGGAGTGCGTTGCCGCCGAAGAGGTGGACGACCGCGGCGCCTCGGCCGTCGCGATCGTGACGTGGCAGAGCGAGCAGCGAGCGCTCGTCGAAGTCGGGCTGCGCCGAGGCGGTCAACCCGAGTGGCGTACACGGGTGCTCGACTTCGAGGCGCGTGACGACGTGCTCGAGCGCTGGCGCACGGTGGGGATCGTGGTCGGGACGCTGGCCAACGAGGATCTCGACGCGAGCGCTGGTCCGCGCTCGGGCAGCAGGTCCACGACGGCCCCTTCCGAGGCCCCCGCTGACGCGGCTTCCTTTCCTGAGCCGCCGCCCAAAGCGGAGGAGGCGCCCTCGCGTCGGGCGAGGCCGCAGCCTGGCGAACCCGAGCCCGTCGCAACGGAGAGCGTGCCGGAGCGAACCGGGGCGCCTTCCGATGGACCCTCCCCCTCGGAAGCTTCGGCAGCCGCGCTCGATCTCGGTGCGGCGCTCGGACCAGCGCTCGGGCGGACCCGCTCGGGCGGCTTCGCGCGCATGCGCATCCCCGTGTACCGGGCGCTGTGCGGCATTGCCGCGTTTCGCTATTTCGAGCAACCAGCCACGCCCCGCGACGTCGGCGCGCGCTGGCTGACGCTCGCGTTCGGCGTCGGCGGGGTCGTCGCGGCGCCTCCCTTCGAGTTGGCGGTGTCCCTCGACGGACGCGCGGAGTGGTTCACTGCGCGCGCGGAGCAGGACGACCGCGAGGAAGCGATGTCGCGCTGGCTCGCTGGTGCGGCCCTCAACGCGACGTTGGGTTGGATGCTGCTCGATTCGCTCGGCGTGTTCGCGGGTGGCGAGGCCGCGTACATGTTCGGCACCACCGCGCTCCGGGTTCAGGGAGCTCCGGCGGGGGAGGACGCGGCGATTCGGTATTCGGCGGAGCTCGGGCTCAGAATTCCTCTTTGGTAAGCTTGCGCTCCTGCGGGCTTTCGCGATCGAAAGCCGTACGTGCCGTCACCGCCGACCGCGGTTCGGAATGGCGATCAGGGGAGGCATTCGCCGCGAAGCTCGTCGCACCACCCGGGGCAGTGGCGATCCCCCGCGCACTCGACGCAGCGGAAGAAGTTGTTGCAGACCTCGCCCTCACCGCAGTGGCTGTGCAGGGTGCACTCGACGCAACTGTAGTACCCGCAATGTGGCAGCGCCGGATCGGTGCAATCCCTCGAATCGACGCACTCGACGCAGGTCTTTTCTTTCCCTTGGGGCACGCAGGTGAGCCCCGCGGGGCAATGGGATTGATCTTCGCAAGAGACCTTGCACTGCGCCGTCGCGGGGTCGCAGTAGGGAACTCCTGCATCCGACGATTTCCCCCCGATTCCGGCGGTACCGCTCGGCTCGGGATTCGTCGCATTCACACAGTCCGCGCTCGTTCGACAGCCGACGCAGACGGTGCCATTGCAGATCGGAGTCGAGCCTTTGCAGACGTCCTGTTCCGTTTCCGGAGTGCAGCGAATACAGTACTGCGCGTAAATCGGGGGCGGACAGAAGGTGAGATCCCCAGGTTGGGGATAGAGGCCGAGGCCTCCGCTCGAGCCATCGGCC
>CAYYWA010000616.1:0-2149 GCA_964475255.1 uncultured Sorangium sp. | reverse complement strand
ACCTTCGTTGGGTCGAGCCGTCCCAGCGCCGCGAGGATGGCCTCCTGAAGCTCGACTCCCGCTGCGATCTCCTTTGCAGCAACCGCGCCCTTCTTCTTCGAGGTGGCGAGGTTTGCGAACGCCTTTTCGTTACGGAGTCGCACGATGCGCTCGGGGGACGCCTGGAACGAAAGCCTGAGGGGGCGCTCCACCGTGATGCGCCGGTAGCCGAAGTCCTCGTTGTCGAAGATCTTGCTGATCGGAGTCTCACGGAACTCACCGAAGGTCTTGACGATGGTCGCGATGTGCTCGGGCGACAGCTCGTTGCGCTTGTTGCCGAGCGACTTCTTCATCTTCTGAAAGAGGCCCGTGGCGTTGATGAGCTGCACCTTGCCGCGCCTCTTCTTGGGCTTCTTGTTGGTGAGTACCCAGATGTAAGTCGCGATGCCGGTGTTGAAGAAGAGCTGGTCAGGGAGCGCAACGATGGCTTCGAGCCAGTCGTTCTCGAGGATCCAGCGCCGGATCTCGCTCTCGCCGCTGCCGGCGTCGCCGGTGAAGAGCGGCGAACCGTTGAACACGATGGCGATGCGGCTCCCACCTTCGCCAGTCTTGCTGTCGACCGGCTTCATCTTGGCGATCATGTGCTGCAGAAACAGCAGGGCCCCGTCGTTGATGCGCGGCGTACCCGCGCCGAAGCGCCCCGCGAAGCCGAGCTCGTCGCGCTCCGCGACCACGGCCTTCTGGACGTTCTTCCAGTCGACGCCGAACGGCGGGTTCGACAGCATGTAGTCGAAGCGACGCTCCTTGTGCCCGTCCTGGTCGAACGAGTTGCCGCGCACGATGTTCTCGGGGTTCTGCCCCTTGATGATCAGGTCACTCTTGCAGATCGCATACGACTCGGGGTTGAGCTCCTGACCGAAGACCTCAAGGCGCGCGTCGGGGTTGAGCTCGCGCAGGTACTCCTCGGCCACCGAGAGCATGCCGCCGGTGCCACACGCCGGATCGAACAGCGTCCGCACGATGCCCGGACGCCGCAGCGCCGCGTCGTCTTCGATAAACAAGAGGTCGACCATGAGCCGGATGATCTCGCGCGGCGTGTAGTGGTCACCCGCCTCTTCGTTCTTCTTCTCGTTGAAGCGCCGGATCAGCTCCTCGAACACGCTGCCCATGACGTGGTTCGGGATGACGTCGGGGTGGAGGTCGACGTCCGCAAAGAGCCCGACGACCTGGTAGAGGAGGTTCGCTTCGTCGAGGCGCGTGATCTGCTCGTCGAACTTGAACTGCTCGAGAATGTCGCGCGCGTTCGCGGAGAACGCCTTGAGGTAGGCCCGTAGGTTGTGCGCGATGTGGTTCGGATCGCCCTTCAGCTTGGCGAAGTCGAGCTTCGACGTGTTGTAGAAGGGCACGCCGGTGATCTTGCGCAGGGCGACGTCGACGGCTGGATCGCTTGGCTTCATACCCTTGGCCTTGAGGGCCTCGAGGCGCGCGAGAACCTTGTCCTTCGTGGGCGCGAGCACGCACTCGAGCCGCCGAATGACGAGCAGCGGCAAGATGACCTTGTCGTACTCGTTGGGCTTGTACGCGCCACGCAGCCGCTCCGCGTTCTGCCAAAGGAAATCAGCGATCTCGCGAAAGCTGGCGAATCGCTTGGTGGTGTTCTCGGCAGCAGCAGCGCCGTTCATCTTCGACATCAGCCCTTCCTCGTCGTCTTCGTCGGCTTCTTCACGCCAGGCTTCGCTCGGGGTGGCTCCGGTTCTTCACCCGTCGCGCCACCCGCGCGCACCCAGTCATCGACCTCGGAGAGCTTGAACTTCCAGAGGCGACCGATCTTGTGAGCTGGCAGTCCGCGACCCTCGATCCACCGATACACCGAGTCGCGTGCCACCCCGAGGTGCGCCGCAACGTCCTCGACCGAGACCCACGGTTCGGAAGTCGTCATGGCGCTGGCCCCGCTCGGCATGGCTCGATCCTGTGCACCCGAGCAGTTTGCTCCAGGCGGACGAAGCCTACAAGAGCCGAACAAAGTCGTAGACCGGCAAACGCAAGCGGAGTCGGCCTGCGTCAAGCGGGCTTGCCGGCCGATTTCTCGGCACCCCACGCCACCCGCTGCTCCCACCACGCCCCCGCGTGCGCGACCGCCCGCAGCGTCCGCTCGGCCATCGGCTCCACG
>CAYYWA010000615.1:0-2153 GCA_964475255.1 uncultured Sorangium sp. | reverse complement strand
AGCCCCATGCACATCGGCCGCCCCGGCGCATCCCGGCGTCGCTGATCGGTCACGCAAAAACTCTTCGACCAGGTCGCTCGCTTGCCGCGGCGTCAGCAGGACAAGGTCGTCGAGTTCGTGTCCGCTTTCATCGAGCAGTACCGACGAAAGGCGAGCTGACAACCGCGTTCGTCGCTGCCCGCTCGCCACTCACGTCACTGCGGCTAGAGCATCTTTCATTGAAACGGATCAGGTGCGTAGGTACCCGGCGTGACAGAACCAGTTGAGGCATTCGGAGGGACTCACGGCGTGGAGCGCCTGGCGGAGCCCTTCAAAGATGCCGACCCAGTCTCGCGGTCGGAGCCGGCGCAGGATGGCCTTGACCTTGGACCAGACGAGCTCGATGGGATTCAGTTCGGGCGAGTACGGCGGCAGAAACTCGAGCGACGCGCCTCGGCTGCGGATGTAGTGCTCGAGCTCCGGGTCATTGTGGATGCCGAGGTTGTCCCAGATCACGATGTCCCCGGCTCGCAGTTCGGGACACAGACAGTCGCGCACCCACACGCGCAGCGCCTCGGTGTTCATGGCGCCGGGAAGGAGCATGGGAGCGTAGAGGCCGTCGACGCGCAGCGCCGCGATGACCGTATGAGATTCCCATCGCCGACCAGGAACGTGGTCCACGGCACGTTCGTTCCGGGGCGCCCACGCTTCGGCTCGGGTCATCGACGTGTTCACGCCGCTCTCGTCGATGAACACGAGGCGAGAGCGCAACCAGCGCTTGCGTCGATGCAGGAACAACGCACGTGCGGCCACTACATCTGGGCGTTGCCTCTCGATCGCGTAGAGGATTTCTTTTTTACCGTCATCCCGAGCCGACGCAGCGATCGCCACATCGTCGTTTCACTGACCTCGATGTTCGCTTCCTTCTTCAGCGCCGCGGCGAGATCCAGAAGAGTGGCGTCAGGTTGGGCCCGCACGAGCCGCCGCAGTACGTCTTCGTGCGGACCTCGAATCAGCCGTACCTTCCCGGGTGCGTGGCCTGGTGCCGGGTTGTTCGTCGCTCGTACCTGGCAGCGCAGCTTTCGGACGAAGCTCGCGCTGACCTTGAACCGCTCCGCGACGCGCGGCGACGACGAGTCCTCGCGCAGCGCTTCCAGAATTCTCTTGCGTAGATCCAGTGAGATGGCTGCCACCGGATCTTTCCTATCAGGCGTCACGCCTCATGGAAAGATGCTCTAACACACCGCTCGAGCAGACGGCGGCGAGCTCGGCCACGTGCTCGCTATCTTCGCCGTCGACGTCGCTCTCCGCCACCGTCTCGCGCCGCCGCAGCTCAGCGGAGCGTTAGCCTCCACTCCGTTTCCGCAACGGATGTTGCGCGATGCGCGGCTCGGCCCGCGTGGGCCCCTCGCTCCCACGAGGGCCTCAGGGCGGCGACGGGCTCGGTCGTTCTGGCAACTTGAGTTCGCGCGGTTCGTGGTGGTAGGCGAGTTTGAAACCTCGCACTTCTTCAGGCCATGGCTCGTCGAAGGTAAAGCCCTCCAGCATGCTTAGGCGGCCGTCGCGAATGAACAGGACGAAACCCGCGCCGTGAGCCAGGCCCTCCAATTCGCCGAACACGTCGCCGATCTGAAAGTCGCCGGGCAAGGTCGGCGCACTCTCGTTAACCTCGAAGTCGCAGAAAAAACCAACGCCCGTACGCTTCCGTTCTGCAACCCGCGCCATGGCGGTTTGCTGTCGAAGAACGGCAAGTGTCGGATGATCTCCTGAAAGGAGCTTGTCGAGCACCGCCTGCTCGAGGGGGTCCAGTCCTTCCATCGCGATCTTCCTCCTACGGGAGCCAGAAGCTCCCGACGCGGGCCGTCCCATCCATGACTCGCCCGCTGACGCCGACCGTGTGGCCACCGACATCCACGGTGGTTTCGAATACTCCCTTCAGTCCTTGTGGCCCAACGGCCTTCTGTGTCGCCGCCTCGACAGCTCTGAAGGTCGCTTCCTGCGACCCACTCTTCGGGCCGCGGCCGCGGCGAGCGCCCCAGACCGAGTGCAGCATGATGACCTGGGCCTTCCGGTTCACCGAGAAGTACACTTTGTACTCGGTCTTCTCGAGCAACTGTTACCGCTCCACCTGGTCGAGGCGTCTGAGGACGATCTCGCGCCGGCTATATGAGGGA
>CAYYWA010000614.1:0-2156 GCA_964475255.1 uncultured Sorangium sp. | reverse complement strand
ACCGCGACGAGAGCTCCGCCCGTCAGACGTATCGACCCTCCAATGGGGATGGGGGGGAGGTGGATCCCGCATCCAGCTCGGGGGCACAGACGCTTCGATTCAGCGCGACGCCCTACCTCGCGATAGCGGATGAGCCGGTATACCTAACCGGGATTGATTGGCAGCGATGGGTGGAGCACTGGATTGCTCGTGGTGGGGTGCCAAAGCGTCATGACTACTTTGGTGGCCTCTCGGACACCATGGCGGAGCGCGGCTACAACTGGTGCGAGCGGTGCGAAGTCTTCGCAATCCACGAGTCCGACTTGCCAGTGCCATCGGGAAACCCCACCCTCTACGTCCCGATGACGTTCAGCGATCATTTCGAGCGCTGGAAGATCTGCAACAAGAGCCCTGCAATTTCGGCCTGGCTCGGTGAACCGCCTCCCGAGCCACACCTCAATCTGACCGCAAGCTGCGAGCCCTGCGCTCCGCTCGCGTTCTCCAAAGATGGGGTGTGCACGCCCTGTCCCCCTGGAAACGTCCCCCGGGGAGCTCAGTGCCACGCTTGCGCGCCCAACGAGCTGGTAGTTGGGGGTGCCTGCGTGCCTTGTCCAGGCGGGCACATTGCGAACCGGTTGTCGAACACCTGCGAGCTCTGCCTGCCGGACGACATCGTCGATCTCACGGGCACGGCCTGTCCGGGCACCATTACACGTACGACCTCGACGACGCCGGATCCCAGCGACAACTGCCCGGACTGGTACTTCATCGACGTCCTGGGTCTCGATGTCGTGGGCGCACAAGGCTGCAACGTCTCGTTCGGAGTGGGGGCGGCGGAAATGCTCACTCCATCGACATGCACGGTCCGGGACGGCGCGTTCAGGGTGTTGGACCCGACCGCCGGGTACGCCGAGCTGTATTCGGAGAGCAGCACAGGCGTATGGAACACCAATTGCTCAGGTCCGATCTGCTTTGGAGATCCCTACTGTGACTTCGGACTCGAGCATCTGGTTGACCCAACCCAGCTAGGTGCGGGCTTGAGCTCGGTTCGTCTGGAGCCGCAGATACGGTCCACGGAAACGGTGCCGGCAGTCTCGATGCCCGCCGAGGTGCAGATCAGAACGGTGGTCGAGCCTCAATGAATGGAGCAGGGCGAGGCCGGTCGGGTGCGGCTCGGCGATTGCCGGGGGCAGCGCGGTGGGCATTGGGTGCGCTCACCGCGCTTGGCCTCTCCGCGTTCGGGGGGTGCGACTCGCCGTGTCAGCTCCCGGTTTTCGAGCCGCACTTTCGAGTCACGGTGTTGGAAACAGCGAGCTCATGCGGCGAGGCCTGGCTGACCCTCACGGAGGGGGAGCAGTTCGAGCTGGTCGCAGGAAAGGCCCAAGTTGACGAAACCGGCTGCCTGTATACTTCGGCTGCCGAGCCCCCGCTTCTCGCAGATGCGAGTCTGACGCTAGCTGGCTGCGGATCCGTCGAGCACACCACGCTTGGCATCGAATGCGGTGCGAAGCTGGAGGAGTGCGACGAGTCCGGGTCGATGCGTCTCCTTTTCTACGGGGTCCGCGATGACCGCCAGGTCATGGAGACGACGTTTCGTGTGGAAGGTGGCTTGTTCTGCGGGTACGCGTGTTTTATCGAAGTTCCGGTGCGCATCGAACGGCTCTGACCGCCGAAGCGGAGAATCGCCAGGCCCGTCGAGCTGTATTATTGGGAGACCCATGCGGCGTTGCTTGAGCAGTGGTTTGTTCGCGATTGTGCTTTTGTTCGTGGTCCCCGCATGCGGGGATGACGACGACGAGGGGACGCCCATAACGTGCGTGGGCGTGTGCGAGCGGCAGAACGAGCTCTGTGGGGAAACCGATGACTGTCAGACGCTCTGCGGCTTGATCGAGGTATTCAATCAACAGAGCGGGTGCACCGATGAGTTTCAGGAAGACCTCGAGTGTGTGGCTGCGCTAGACGTTTGTGACGACGACAACGTCTGCAGTGGAGCCTCGTCCTTTGCGTGCGCGGACGCCTACTGCGCGGAGAATCCCACGAACGTATTTTGCGATAGTGACTCCTGAGCCGCGATTTCGGGCTTCCCTAGAACGCCGATCAGCTTGACTGATCGGCGTTCTAGCCTTGTGCGCCCAGCATGGGCGCTGTCTTGCGGGTGGAAGTCCCGCCGAAAGGAG
>CAYYWA010000613.1:0-2217 GCA_964475255.1 uncultured Sorangium sp. | reverse complement strand
CCACGCCCCTACCGGGACCCCGAACGCGCGCCCGCGCCCCCCCCGGAAAAGGAGGAGCCCCCAATGCCGAAGCCGAAGCCACCCAAGGTGACGACGCCCATCGAGGTGCCCACGGAGGCTCCGAAGGAAGCCGACGTGACCGAGCCGCTACCGGTCGACGACGATCCTTTCGCCGAGGAACCCGAGCCGGAGCCGGCTCCGCCTCCGGTGGTGGAGGCGCCGAAGCCGCCGCCCAAACCGAAACCACCGGAGCCACCCCGCGGTCCCATTCGGGTCACCGAGGACGTGACCCCGCCCGTTGCGATTTCGCAGACGCAACCCGAGCTGCCGAGCTCGGCGCGGGCCGCGGGCATCGATGGCACGGTGATCGTCAAGTACGTGGTGAGCGAGACGGGCGTGGTCACCGAGGCGAAGGTGCTGAAGGGACCGCCCGAGCTTCATGCCGTGTGCCTGGCGGCGGTCAAGAGCTGGCGCTTCCAGCCCGCGTTGCTCGACGGAAAGCCGGTGTCCGTGGTTCGAGTCCAGCGCTTCCGATTTCGGATCAAGACCTGAACAGCTTCGAAAGCGATCGGAGAATCAGCAATGTCGTTCAATCTCGGTCACGTCATCGCATCGATGTCGCCGCTCAGCCTGCTCATCGCGGGCGTCTTGCTCGTGATGGCCATCCTGTCCGTCGGCGTCGCCGTGGAGCGGTGGATCGCGTTCTACCGCTCCGGGCGCGAGTCGAAGCGCTTCGTGGCGATGGCGGCGCCGCTCATCGACGAGTGGAAGCTCGAGGAGCTCGCCAAAGCCGGCGATCAGTTCAAGAACTCGGCGCTCGCCACGCTGTTCGCCGCGGTCGTGCGGCGGTACCTGCGCGCGTCCGAGGAGACGGAGGGGCGCCTCTCCCCCGTCGAGCTCTCGCGCAACGAGTCCGAGCGCCAGAAGGAGAAGCTCGCGGCCGAGCTCCGGCGCGGGCTCAACGTGCTCGCGACCGTGGGCTCGATCGCGCCGTTCGTCGGGTTGCTCGGAACGGTGGTCGGCATCATCGGCGCGTTCCAAGGGATCGGCGCGACCGGCTCCGGGGGCATTTCGGCGGTTTCGACCGGTATCGCCGAGGCGCTCGTGGAGACGGCCTTCGGCCTCATGGTCGCCATCCCGGCCGTGATCCTCTTCAACTACCTGAGCGCGCGGATCGCGGGCATCGAGCTCGCGCTCGGGCGCTCCGTGGGCGAGCTCCTGGACGAGGTGGAGAATCATCATGGGCGTGACACTTCGAAGCAGCGGAAACGGCAAGCGGCTTGATTCGCTCGCCGGAGCGCCGGAGATCAACGTCACCCCGCTCGTCGACGTCGTCTTGGTGCTGCTCATCATCTTCATGGTCGTCGCGCCCGCGCTCACCGAGGGCGCCCAGATCGAGCTCCCCAAGGTCACGAGCCCCGACCCCAAGCCGAAGGACATGAACCCGATCGAAGTCGCGGTCGTCGCGGACGGCTCGCTCCTCGTCGAGGGACGCGGCGTGCCAGCGCCGGAGCTCCGCGTGCTCCTCGAGCGATTGCACGGCGAGGCTCCCGAGCGCTCGCTCCTGCTCAAGGCCGACGAGCGCTCTCCCTACAAGAGCGTGCGCGAGGCATTCGGTGTCGTGCAGCACGTCGGCTTCAAGTCCGTGCTCCTCAAGGTAACGCCCAAACAGCCGCCAGACGGCGCGAGCTGAGCGCGCCGTCTCTCTCTCTCTCGCCGCCATCCTTCGCGGAGATCCGAGCCATGGGCATGACACAGACGAAGGTCGCCGGAAAAGGCCAGGCGACCCCCAACATCAACGTGACCCCGCTCGTCGATGTGGTGTTGGTGGTGTTGATCATCTTCATGATCCTCACCATCACCATGTCGAAGACCTTCTCGCTCCATCTGCCGCCGAAAGACGACACGGCGAAGGACGAGCCGAAGCCCGCGTCCGGCGAGAACCAGCCCGTCGTGATGACCGTCGATGCGAGCGGCGTGATCCGCGTCAACCAGACCATCGTGCCAAAATCCGAGCTCCGCGAGCGGCTCCCGCGCATGCTCGCAGGGGCGAACCAGCGCGTGCTCTACTTCGACGCCCACGACGACTCGCCGTTCGGCAGCGCCATGGAAGCCCTGGATCTCTCGCGCGCGAGCGGCGTCCGCAACATCGCCGTCCTCACCGAAAAGGTCGTCCGCTAGAACGCCGATCAGTTTGACTGATCGGCGTTCTAGCCT
>CAYYWA010000612.1:0-2220 GCA_964475255.1 uncultured Sorangium sp. | reverse complement strand
TCTAGAGCACCGATCGGGTAGTCGGCGCACCCATACGGCCGACCCGGCGACGTTCGCGCGTGCGACGAGGATCCAGGGCTGATCCCGCCTCTCGTCGCCGACCGCGATCGGGGTTGCGCGGTGTGATCTGCTGGGACGAGGACTGCCATGGCTGCACCATCGTTCTGGACCCCGCCGCGCGAGCTGACCGACGCGGAGCGCCGCATCGCCAAGCGTCTCGGTCGGACTGGCCGGTTGTTCGCCTTCCTGCGGGAGCAGCGCCACGAAATCTTCGATGAGGCCATGCAGGCCGAGCTCGTGGCGATGTACGACACCGAGTCGCCGAGGGGCCGGCCGCCCGTCCCTCCGGCGATGCTGGCGATGGCGACGCTGCTCCAGGCGTACGAGCAGCGGTCCGATGCCGCTGCTGTCGAGGACACGGTGCTGGACCGCCGATGGCAGCTGGTACTCGGCTGTCTCGACGCCGAGGAGCCGCTCTTCGGTCAGGGCACCCTCTTCGAGTTCCGCGAGCGGCTGATCGCGCACAGCCTCGACAAGCGACTGCTGGATCGGACGGTAGAGGTAGCCCGGCGGACGGGCGGCTTCGGCAGCACGGCACTGCGCGCGGCGCTCGACTCTGCGCCGTTGTGGGGTGGAGGCCGGGTGGAGGACACGTTCAACCTCATCGCCCATGCGATGGACGTGGTGGCGCGGTGCGCCGCCGAGGTCCTCGGCGTCGAGCAGTCTGCGGTGATCGAGCAGAGCAAGGTCGAGCTGCTCGGCCAGAGCGTGAAGGCGAAGCTCGATATTGACTGGTCGGAGGAGGAGCAGCGCCATGGTGCTCTGCAGCGGCTCCTGGCCGACGTACAGCGGCTGCGCGACTGGGTCGTCGAGCAGTTGGCGGACCGCGCGACCCAGCCGCCGATCAAGGACGCGCTGGACCTGCTGGAGCGCGTGGTCAAGCAGGATCTCGAGCCGGACCCGGACCGGGGTGGCCAGCGGATCCGCAAGGGCGTAGCGAAGGATCGACGCATCTCGATCTCCGACGGGGACATGCGCCATGGGCGCAAATCGAAGTCGCGCGTGATCAACGGATACAAGCGCCACATCGCCCAGGATCTCGACACTGGGATCATCCTGGCTGCGGAGGTCCAACCCGCCAACCGGCCCGAACACGAGGTGGTCGCGATCCTGGAGTCCGACCTGCGCAACTTGGACGAACTGCACATCGACCGCGGCTACCTCGCGAGCTCGGTGGTCCGCGAGCTGCACAACGCTGGCACCACGATCGTGGCGAAGCCGTGGACGCCGGCCAACGGCGGCCTGTTCACGAAGCTGTCCTTCGCGATCGACCTGGACAACGGAACGGTCACCTGCCCCGCCGAGAAGGTCGCGCCGATTCGCCGTCAGCAGGCCAGGTTCTCGGCCGCGGACTGCGACAACTGCCCGCTACGCGCGAAGTGCACCACTGCGGCCGAAGGCCGCGGCCGGTCGGTGAACATCCACAACGACGAGGCATTCCACATCGAGCTGCGAGCCCGGCAACGCACATCGGAGGGCCGCGAACAGCTGCGCGAGCGCGTGGCGGTCGAGCACGCGCTCGCCCACGTCTGCCGCCGGCAGGGCCCACGCGCTCGCTACCGCGGTCAGCGCAAGAACCTGTTCGACCTGCGCCGGACCGCCGCGGTGGAGAACCTCCACCTCGCGGACCGCCTCCAGCGCGAGGCGGCCTGATGGCGATTACCCGGTCGGTGCTCTAGCAGTTGCGCCGTACGTCGGCGTAGACGGGAGTGTCGGGGGCCTGATGCTCGCGATGTCCGGAGTGGCGTTCTTCCTGGCGCTCGACCTGCCGGACGTGTGGGCCGGTGATGTCGCTTCGACCGGCCATCATCGGCCGCGAAGGGTGGCCGCCATCTGGCAAGATGCGGAAGGTGGCGCCACATCATCGACGGTGGATTTCGACTGGCGCGATGGCGGGCGGGTCGGTGACGTCGTCGCCGTGGTCCACTTGCCTCAGCAGTGACCGGGTCCAAGGGTGTCGGAATGCGAGAAGCAGGCTGGTCCGAAGGCGCGGATCCCGCGACTCCCCCGGGCTGCCGAACCCTGCCGACGCTCGAGTCGTGGTCCGCTCCGAGCGGCCGAGTGTACTGCATCCGCCCGTGGCCATCGAGGCGGCCACAGAAGGGGACGAGCCGACCGACGAACGCTGGGCGCCGACCCTCGTAGGCGATGTGCTTGCTG
>CAYYWA010000611.1:0-2220 GCA_964475255.1 uncultured Sorangium sp. | reverse complement strand
CGTCTTCTTCCCCGATCGCCCCTCCGAGAACGGATGTAGTGGCGGCGTTCTCGGCGACCTTGGCTTCTTGGCGTTTCTCTTCCTCCGAACGGCATAGGGGTTGGGAGTTTCCCAAATCCCCTGCCACACCACCCAGCATGCGGGACCGCACTGGGCGGTTCAAGAGGAGGAGGCTCGGGTGAGCCGTGGGAGGCCGAGCCGGTCGAAGTAGGCCGGCGGCATTCCCCTGAGCATGCCGGGCGAGTGCGCTGCGTACCACCACCGCCGTAGGTGCTGCGCCGTATGGATCGCGGCCGGTTCCTGGACACCCATGGCCACAAGCCGTGGGTATGCGGTCGTGCCGCGTTTCCACTGTTTGACCTGCAGGAGCCGCAGCCGGGAGCGGATCCACTTGTCGAGGTCGCGCCTCGACGAGGGGACCTCGCAGATCCCGAAATACTGCAGCCAACCCTTCAGGTACGTCGTCAGCTCCCTCACGACAATGGCGATGCTCGCGCCGCGGTTTCGATTCGTCAGCTCGCGTATTCGATCCTTGGCCTTCTCGATGGCGCGTGGTGATACGCGCCGCCGAGTTTGTCGGCCTCGGTCACGAAATGTGAAGCCGAGGAATTGGCGGTTCCACGGACGGTCGACCGCGCTCTTGGTCTCGTTGATCCGCAGGCGAAGCCTCGACAGTTGCTTGCGCATCGTGGCCATCACTCGCTCGCCGGCACGTTGCGACCGCACGTACACGTTGCAGTCGTCGGCATAACGGACGAAGCGATGGCCGCGAGCTTCGAGGAGCTTGTCGATCTCGTCGAGCAGCACGTTGGCCAACAGCGGTGAGAGAGGACCGCCCTGTGGCGTTCCTTCGTCTTGGTCGATCACCACTCCATTCAGCATCACACCTGCGTTCAGGAAGCCACGGAGGATCTTGAGCATCCTCTTGTCCTCGATCTTCTTCGCGAGCCGTCCCATCAGCACGTCGTGGTTCACTCGATCGAAGAATCGTTCGAGGTCCACGTCTACCACCCAGTCGTATCCCTCCTGGATGTAGCTCTGCGCTTCGAGCACAGCGTCGTGAGCGCTATGACCTGGGCGAAAGCCGTGGCTGTGCGGCGAGAAGCTCGCGTCGTAGCGCGGACCGAGCACCTGCAGGATCGCTTGTTGGACGAGCCGATCCGTCACCGTAGGGATGCCGAGCTCGCGCTCGCCTCCTCCCGACTTCGGAATCGTCACCCGCCGCACAGGCGTTGGCTTGTAGGTTCCTGCAAGCAGCTGCTCTCGCAGGAGCGCTTCATTGCGTCGCCAGTGTTCGGGGAGATCGCCAACCGTCATCCTGTCGATGCCCGGGCTTCCTTTGTTGGCCAGCACCCGCTTCATCGCTCGCGCGATGTTGTCGGGAGCTACCACCTCTTCCATCAGCTCCTTCCACGTTGGGTGCGCCGTATCGCCTTCCACCGATCGCGGTTCGCCACTGCGCGGGCCCTGAGGGGCTTCACCCCGTGCATCCCGTGCGAGCCCTCGTTGCCGAGGAGTCTGGCGCACTCCGCTTCCGAGTTTGTCGTCGGTCACCCGGTCCTCTCGTTCAGCCCTTCACACACGACAAAGGCTTCCGATTCCTTCACCGGCTTCGTCGCGGCTACTACGGCCTCTGCTGACTCCTCGCTCCGCCCTTGCGGGCGTCGCCCTTTCAGGCGCGAGGCGAGGTCTCCCCAGGTAAGAGCATCCACCTTCGACGCACGGCTGTCGGATCTACGCCCCCGAGCATTGGCCACCGGAGCTTCGCGGTCGTTTGCCCGCTCACCCCGCTCGTCAGCGCCTCGTATCCGCTTCTTGTTCATCAGCCCGACGTCTTCGCTCCACGCTTCCTCTCCACGGTCGGTCGCCCTCCCGCAGTTGCGCTTCGCTTCGTTCACGTTGGCCTGTTCACGAGAGGACTTTCACCTCTGGATGGATGCCCATGCTGGGCGCACAAACGCAAAATGCCCGCATCGAGGGATTGATGCGGGCGCAATTCGGGCTTGGTGGAGCGATTTTTATTTTTTATTGCGGGCGTTCCCAGCGCCATCCTCGCCGCCGCCCTTCTTTGTCCACACTCACATACTCCGGCGCCGGTGACAATCAGATTGTTCACGCCTCGGGCGAGCACACGATGAGCGCTCCATGAAGCAACAGGCTTACCCCACGAGAACCAGACGGGTTTCGCAGATCTTTTCGTTCGTGCTGCCACGTTGCTGC
>CAYYWA010000610.1:1799-2229 GCA_964475255.1 uncultured Sorangium sp. | reverse complement strand
CGTTATGCCGGTACCCTCTTTCCCGGGATGAATCGCGACGGGGAGCCCGTGCGCGAGCGCCGCCCCGATGTTCAGCGCCATGTCCGCGCGGTTCGGCCCCAGCCGGTCGTCGACGGGACGCCGGAGCTTGGGGGAGCTCTGCACGATCGCGAAGAGCGAGCCCAGCGTGCCGGCCACGCGCGAGGCCGGCAGGATCGAGAAGCGGAGGCCCGTGCCGATGACGGCGCCCGCCGCGTTCGAGAGCAGACCGAGCGCGACGCGCTCGATGGTGTCCTCGTCACCGGGATGCTCCCACCGGGAATTGCCGAACGGCACCCCGAACACGCCCGCCGCGCGCGCGGCGCCCTCCCCCACGGCCACGAGCGCCTCGCGGGTGTAGGCGTGGGCGGGGCAGGAGGCGCCGGGGGGCGCCAGCGCGGGGCCGACCGGG
>CAYYWA010000610.1:0-1789 GCA_964475255.1 uncultured Sorangium sp. | reverse complement strand
GGTGTAGGCGTCGTCGTCGAAGGCGACGACGATGCGCGACAGCTCGTGACAGACGTCGACCCACCGCACGCGCGGCAGCTCCGCGAACCCGGCGCGCACCGCGTGCTCGAACGCGGCGAGATCCGCGGCGTCGAGCGCCCGGAGCTCGATGTGGGCGCGCGTGCGACCGACGTAGGTGCGGCGTGCCCGCCCGAAAGCGAGCTTCTTCAGGATTCGTAGGTTTCGTCCGACGCGCATGGGGAGAGATTACCGAGACGCGAACGCGTCGGTAGCCGTTACGAGCTCGTGAACGGTGCCGGGCTCATAAGCGGAGTGACCGGCGTCGGGCACGATGGCGAGCCGCGCCTCCGGCCAGGCGCGGGCGAGCTCCCACGCGCTCCGCATCGGGCAGACGACGTCGTACCGTCCCTGCACGATCACCGCGGGGATGTGCCGAATCTTGCCGACGTCCTCGATGAGCTGGTTCTCGCGCTCGAGGAAGCCGCCGTTCACGAAGTAGTGGCTCTCGATGCGCGCGAACGCGAGGCTGAAGTCGTCGCCGGCGCAGCTTCGGATGTACTCCTCGTCCGGCATGAGGTGGCTCGTGCTCGCTTCCCACACGCTCCACACGCGCGCCGCTTCCTGGCGCACGCTCGGGTCGGGGCTCGTGAGCCTCCGGTAGTAGGCGGCGATCAGATCGGAGCGCTCCGCCTCGGGGATCAGCGCCTGATACGCCTCGAACGCGTCCGGGAAGATCAGGCTCGTGCCGCGTTGGTAGAACCACTCGAGCTCCCAGCGCCGGAGCAAGAAGATGCCGCGCAGCACGAGCTCGCTCACGCGCCCGGGGTGCTTCTCGGCGTAGGCGAGCGCGAGCGTGCTACCCCAAGAGCCGCCGAACACCTGCCAGCGCTCGATCCCGAGCTCCTGCCGGAGCGCCTCGATGTCCGAGACGAGGTGCCAGGTCGTGTTGTCGACGAGCGAGGCGTGGGGACGGCTCTTGCCGCAGCCGCGCTGGTCGAACAGAACGATGCGGTAGCGCGCGGGGTCGAAGAAGCGGCGCTGCCGCGGGCTCGTGCCGCCGCCCGGTCCACCGTGGAGGAACACGACGGGCTTTCCATTCGGGTTCCCGGACTCTTCGAAATAGATCGAGTGCTCGGGCGAGACGTCGAGGTACCCCGTCCGGTACGGCTCGATCTCCGGATAGAAGGTGCGCCGCGCAACCATGGGACGCCCAGCGTATGAGAGCGGCAGCCGTGCGTCGAGGGGCGCTTCGTGTTACTTCGGCGTGTAGCGTGGCGGCGGACGATACGAACCCGGACGCGGAAACCCCGATCGAGGCGAGCTCGCGATTGACGCAGGCCGTTTTGCGCGCTCGAACGGGGCTGCGGCGCGACGTCGCGGCGCTGCTCGAGGCGCTCGAGGACGAGGAGCTGCTCGTCCCCCTCGCGCGGGACGTGCCGAACACGCCCGAGGGGGAGCGGGTCGAGCTGCCGTCGGAGCTCACGGTGACGCCGCACGTGCTGCCGGACAGCGAGGGCAACCTCTTCGCGGTGCTCTTCACCCATCCGGAGCCGATCGAGCCCATCGTTGCGGCGCTCGAGTGGGACACGGACGGCGAGCCACTCAAAGTCTGCGGGCTGCCGGCGCGCCTCGCGCTCGAGCTCGCCCGGGATCTGCTCTCGGACGAGCGCATCGCCGGCCTCGTGATCGACCCGGGCGCGGAGAGCGATCTCTGCTTGTCCAAGGCCGAGCTCGGCAACCTGCTCGCCGGCCGCGCGGTGACGCTCGTCGGCTACGTGCAGCACATTCC
>CAYYWA010000609.1:0-2242 GCA_964475255.1 uncultured Sorangium sp. | reverse complement strand
GGGGGTCTCCCTCCTCCCACATGGCGATGTCCATGAACGTGGCCTCGCCTGCCGCGGTGAGGTGGAAGTTGCCCGTCCCAAGGTCGACGAACCAAGCGTCGTCGTAGGGGCCGGTGTTCTGGTTCGTGCCGCCGAGCGGGGTGTCGGTAGCGTTCGTTTCCCACGTGAGATTGTTGCAGCTCGAGATGGAGCTCCCGTTGAAACCTGCGAAGATGCTGTTGCGCACCCAGCCGTTTGCGCCGCTCAGGCATTCGATGTTGATGGGAGCGCCGAAGCTTCCGTTGTAGACGACGACGCTGTACGTAATCTCGGCGTGCGCGGACGTTAGTCGAATGCCCGGACCGGCCGAGCCTCCTGTGTTGTCTGCGACCGCCGAGTTTTCCAAGAACAGCCTTGATGTTCCCCCAGATACATCGATCCCACCCGCAGCGTTCCCCCGTACGACACTCCGGCGGAGGTGGGCTGCACAGCCGCCGGAGATGTCGAGGCCGGGTTGGGCGTTGTTGCGGACTTCAGTGTCGTCGAGCCAGACGGAGGTGCCGGTGCAGTTGAGACCATTTCCGACTGTGTTTCCCGCGACGGACACGCCGCGCAGATAGAGAACCGCGTTCCCACCGGTGCTGACGATCGGGAGAACGGAGCTCGAGGCGATGAGCTGCGAGCCGTCTCCGATCACCGCGATCTCGGCGTTGGCGGAGAGAACCAGGTTCGCATCGGAATAGTTCGTGCCGGTGAGTACGATGACGACGTCGTCGTCGGAGCTCGCTTCGGCGAATGCAGCCTCCAGTTGTGCGGTGGTCGCCGCCTCGACCACCTCGTCTTCGGAGAAGCAGGCGCCTTGGTCGGGGCCGGCGAGGTGGCAGGCGGTGCCTGGGCAGTGGTGGTGCTCGGTGCAGGGGAGGCAGGTGGAGTGAGGGCCGCAGATGGGGGTGGTGCCGGTGCAGGCGTCGGCCTTGTCGGAAGTGCACTGGACGCACAGGCCCTCGGGGCTGCAGACGGGGAGTGCGGCGTCGGCCTGTTCGCAGGCGGCGTCCGGGTCGTCGAGGGCATCGCACGACACGCACGTCCCCTCGGGGGAACAAAACGGCGTGTCGCCCTCGCAATCGCCGTCTTCGGTACATGCCGGCCCCGTGGTGGTCGTGTCGAGGCCCGACATGCTCCCGGTCATGCCGGTGGCGTCGACAGAGGTGGGCGACGAGTTCGTGGTGTCCACGCTCGCCACGTCGTCCGTCCCCGTCTCCGACCCGGTGCCCCCGGTCGTCCCGCCTGCACAGGTGGCCTCGGGGTCGCACCCCGGCTGGGGCTCCCGACACCCGACCGACCCCAGCACGAACACCGCCAGGGCCGAAGCTGCAAGAGCCACTCGCGCACCGCCAGCACGACGAAGCAATGGCCCTGGTTGCGACCGGACGCACCGATGCCAGCGTGGACCCCCACGCACCCACCGATGCTCGTCCATTGCACCGGCTCCAAGTCCATCGAGCAGATGGCGAGCTGCCCCGAGAGTCTCGAGAGCGTCGGAGCACTCGTCGAGGCGCGCGACCTCGGCTGGGGAAGCCGCGGTCACGTCTTCGGAGGTCTTCGAGACCTCGGGCTCGCATCGGGACCGTGGTGCGAGAGCCCGTCGAGGGGCTTCCGCGGGTCTGTGTCTGGAAGTGGAAGCGCCGCTTCTCGTCGAGAGCGACCTGCGTGCTGTATGTGAGTGCTCGTGCATCGGACTCAGGGTTGGTCGTAGCCGGGGAAGGAGGGCACGCCCATGGGGATCTCGTCGCCGTCGACGTCGGTGAGGGGGTCTCCCTCCTCCCACATGGCGATGTCCATGAACGTGGCCTCGCCTGCCGCCGTGAGGTGGAAGTTGCCGATGTTGGGGGCGACGAACCACGACGCGCTGTACGGACCCACGTTGTCGTTCGTCCCGCCGAGCGCGGTGTCGGCCGCGTTCCCATCCCAGTCGAGAACTCCGCAGCCGCTGACCGAGTTGCCTGCCGTCGCGACGATGATGCTGTTTCGTACCAGGCCAACCGTCCCAGCCAGGCACTCGATGTTGTCCACCCCCGCGAGCGAGGCATTGTTGACGATGCTCGAGTAGCGGATGTCGACGTCTGCCGATATGAGACGCATCCCCGCGAGCGTGCCGTCGTTCAAATTGCTAACGACGGCGCTCGTGACCATTGTCAAGGAAGCATTGTCGACGCGTATCCCACCCGCAGCGTTCCCCCGTACGACACTCCGGCGGAGGTGG
>CAYYWA010000608.1:0-2246 GCA_964475255.1 uncultured Sorangium sp. | reverse complement strand
CCGCGCCGCCGCGCGCGCCCTGACCACCCCTGCGACACTGCCGACTTCGGAGAGCTCGCGGCGCAGCTCCAGCGCCGCGCTTTGCCAGGCAGAAAGCGTAGGTTTCAGGCCGACGACATCGGCCGCGCGGCGCGCCGCGAGCGGCATGAGCTCGAGCCGGTCGTCCAGCTCTTCGAAGGCGTAGATCCTCACGGCGGCGAAGGGTAGCAGGCCGCGCGGACACCGGACGTGCTAGACACGCCCGGTGAGCTCGGAGCGGCAGCCTTCCCTGTTGGATCGGCGCGGGCGCCCGCTTCGAGCCCTCCGCGTGAGCGTCACGGACCGCTGCAACTTCCGCTGCCCGTACTGCATGCCGCGGGAGCACTACGAACGGCACCGGTTCCTGCCGCGGTCGGACCTGCTCACGTTCGAAGAGCTGGCCCGCGTCGTCGGCGTGGCGGCGGGGCTCGGGGTCACCAAGGTCCGCCTGACCGGGGGCGAGCCGCTGCTTCGGGCGGAGCTCCACCGTTTGATCGAGCTCGTGGTGCGTGCCGCCCCCGTGGAGCTCGCGCTCACGACGAACGGCGTCCTCCTCGCGCGGCATGCCGAAGCGCTCGCACGCGCGGGCCTCCGTCGTGTCACGGTGAGCCTCGACGCGCTGGACCCGGACGTGTTTCGCGCGATGTCCGACTCGGAGCACGAGGTGAGCGACGTGCTCGCGGGGATCGCGGCTGCCGAGCGCGCCGGGCTCTCGCCGATCAAGATCAACACCGTCGTGCGCCGCGGCGTGAACGACGGGGACCTACTCGCGATCGCGCAGCACTTCCGGAACACCGGGCACATCGTGCGGTTCATCGAGTACATGGACGTCGGCACGACCAACGCGTGGAAGCCGTCCGACGTCGTGCCCGCGAGCGAGATCCTCGAGCGCGTCTCGAGCGCGTTTCCGCTCGAGCCCTTGCCGTCGGCCGGCATGGGCGAGGTCGCTCGTCGCTATCGCTACCGAGACGGCGCGGGAGAACTCGGCGTCATCGCGAGCGTGACCGAGCCGTTCTGCGGCGGGTGCACGCGGCTTCGCCTCTCCTCGGAGGGCCGACTGTACACGTGCCTCTTCGCCGCTTTCGGTGAGGATCTCCGGGCGCTCCTGCGCAGCGGCGCGAGCGACGCCGAGCTCGCGGCGCTCGTCACGCGCGTGTGGGAGCGCCGCGAGGATCGCTACTCCGAGCTTCGCAAGGAGCGGCCGCGTTCGCTCCCGCGCGTCGAAATGAGCTACATCGGCGGCTGAGCGGTGTTCGCGGGCACCGCCGCCTGGGCGTCGCGATGCTGGCGCGGCGCGGACCGTCGCGCGCTCTGTTTCGGCTCGGCACGGCGGACCGCCGAGCGAGAGGCTTCCCGGAGCCTTTCGTCTTCGAGGTCCTCGAGGCGCCGCGCGAGCGCGACGGTGCGCTCGTCCGGCCAAGCCTGCGAGAGCGCGAGGAGCGCCGTGCCCCGGAGATAGCTCCCGAGCGTCTCGGTTTGGACGACGCGCTCGAGCAACGCGCGAACGCGGTCGCACTGCGCGTCGCTCGGCGGTCGCGGCCCGCTCCGTCCCTTCGAGGTGCAGAGCTCCCGCACCCCCGACAGCAACGCCGAGGTGAGCTTGCCGGATTTCAGGGAGTGCTCCGTCGCGTCGAGCAGCGGATCCAGATGGGCGCCGCCGCAACGCCGCAACACGGATGCCGTCCGAGACACGATCGAGGGTCGGCGATCGGGCAAGTACTCGGCCGCCCAAGCGCAAAGAGCCGCCGCCTCGTCCGGAGTCCAGCGCGGCATGTGCTCGGTCGCCTGCAGCGCTGACAACACACCCGGAGTGCGCGCGTGCCGGGCCGCCGCCCGCAGCTTCGGCAGAACCGCGAGCCGTCCGTGGGTCAAGACGTGCCGGTACGCGATGACTCGCAGCTCGTCGCTCCCCGCCTGTTCGAGCGCTCGGAAGAGCGCCTCGGCCTGGTTGCCGAGCATGGCCGCGTGCACCGCAGCCGGAAGCGCGTGACGGGCGCGAGGCAGGGGGAGCCGAAACACGGCGTCGAGAAACTGCCTCGCCTGCAGCGCGGGAACCGCTCCGGGCTTCAGCTCTGGACCCCAGGACTCGCGGAATCCGAGATAGAGGACGTGCGCGGCGGCCGACTGCAGCCGCGGGTCGTCCGCCGAAAGCGCCGCGGTGAAGGTCTGCACCGCGCCGACGCGGGGACGCCGTCGGGTCGTGTAGTGCGCACTCAGCGCTCGGGCCA
>CAYYWA010000607.1:0-2255 GCA_964475255.1 uncultured Sorangium sp. | reverse complement strand
CGGCGCCGTGCGAGAGCGGCGACGCGCCGCGCGCGATTGTGGCCGAGTCGGCCGAGGCGCCCCCCATGCTCCCGGCGGCGGAGTCCGAGCAGGCGGCCCACGAATCGGAGATGGCCGCCGAGTCCGCGGCTTCGGCGAGCGAGGCGATGCCATCGGCGGAGGCGGACGCGGCGGCGGGTGACGGGGACATGGCCGCGGAGGCGAGCGCGTCCTCCGAGGCCGAGGCAAACGGCGAGGAAGCGGCTTCCATGGACGGAAGCGCAGAGCCCGACGCGGAAGCGAGCGGCATGGACGGATCGGACGACGCTCCGAGCGCCGAGCCCAAGCAACGCCGCAAGCGAAAGAACGGCATGATGGATGAGCGCGGCGCCTCCGGGTGGTCCCATCCTCCCTCACAGCCGCCACCGGCGAGCTGAGCCCAGATTTCGGGTTTCCTAGAACGCCGATCCGCTCGACGGATCGGCGTTCTAGCCTTTCTCGCAGGGGCGGCTCGCCGCCGACGCTCGGAGCTAGCTCGCGCGCCCGACCCGCGCGACGAGGTTTCGAAGCGCCGGGCTCGCGTCGGGGTGAGCGGCGACGTCGCGCTCGAGCAGGCGCACGAAGTTGCTGAAGACGAAGCCCGGGTGCGCCTGATACTCCGGGATGCCGAGCGGCTCGAGCTCGGCGGGGTCGCCCTTCCGCTCCAGCCAGTCGGCGTAGGTCGACAGCCGCGCTTCGATGTCGGCGAGCACCGCCTTCGCCTCGAGCAGTTCCATGGTGGGACGGAACCCAGGGGCCCACGGGAAGTCGAGCTCGAACGGCGGCGTGCCGAGCGGCGGCCAGGCGAGCTCCCGCTCGCTATCGGCGCGCTCGTCGTAGTACGCGAGCCGCAGCCGCAGCTGGTAGCGTGCGTTGTGGCGCGACTCGAAATCGAGCTCGAGCCGCTCCGCGCCGAGCCCCTGTGCGAACTGGTGCGGCCCTTCGCCGTTCAGCGCGAAGAGCGGATACGTCTTCGTGGTCACGTCGAGCAGCGCCTTCAGGCGAAGGATGGCGAGCGGCGCTGCCGGCACCGACAGATCGGCCCGCGTCAGCACCGTCCACCCCTCCACGTCCAGATGGACCTCGTCGAGCACCACGAGCCCGCCGCCGCGGTTCACGAGCAGCGCCGCGAGGCGGTGATCGAACGCGGGCCAGCGCAAATCGAGCTTCGTCCGCGCCAGGCGGAACTCCGTGCCCACCTGTGTTTCGCGAATCGCCTCGACGTCGCGCTGAAGCTCGTCGAGGTCCCCTCCCAAGCGCTCGAGCCCCCGCCGAAACTGCTCGTCGGAGGTTTGCATCTCCTCCAACAGCGCCAGCAGGTCCTCGAGCGACGGCCCCTGGTTCTCCGGCTTGAGCGTGTCCTCCGCGAGCCGCGCGAGAAAGCTGCCCACGAGGGGAACCGGGATCGTCCGAAGCCCATCGGCGAGCGCCCTGACGAGCGTCGCGCGCAGGCTCTTCGGAGCCGTCTCCTTCAGCCGCTCGAGCAGCTTCCCCGGCGCGAGGTCCCGCAGCGCGGCGCGCGCCTTCTCCACCAAACCCGTGGCATTCTCGTCCGGCACCGACCCACTCTATCGTGAGCCTTCGCCGGCGAGCCAGGGTTCACGCCCTCGCGTCGGCGCTCTCCCGCGATGCGTGAGCGCGGGGTGCCGCTATCCCGTCGAGCTCGGCAGGGGCGCGCGGGCGGCGGTCTCGATGCGGCCGTCGGCGTGGCGCGCGAAGCGCTCGGGGGCGTTGCCGTGCACGGGATCGTCGCTGGGCCAGGGCCAGCCGCCGAAGCGCGTCGCTTGGTAGTCGTAGAAGGCTTGGCGGATTTCGGCGGGGGTCGTCATCACGAACGGGCCGTGCTGGACGACGGGCTCCCCGATGGGACGGCCTTGGAGGAGCAGGAGGTCGCTCGCGGCCGAGCCGTTCTCGAGGACGAGCGGGTGATCGGGCCGGACGCGGATGGCGTGGCCGGCGGCAACCCGCCGCGCGCCGACGCCGAGCGAGTCGCCCTCGAAGAAGTAGAGCATGCGGTTCGTGCCGGCCGCGGCGGCAGGAAGCGTGACGCGGGCGCGGGGCGCCATGCGAATCGTCCAGATGGCGACGTCGGTGTCGGGGCGCGCCGCCCAGGACTTCGGGGGCGGCGCGAGAGGGCGAACGCCGCCGAAGCTCCCGGCGATCACGGTGATTTCGACGCTCTGACCGCTCGCGTCCCGCACCACCTGCTTCGGAATGGTGTCGCTCCAGAACATGGA
>CAYYWA010000606.1:0-2256 GCA_964475255.1 uncultured Sorangium sp. | reverse complement strand
CCTCGAGGATGTGGAGGCGACCGAGGCGTCCCGGGTCCGCGCCCTCCGGGCCCGCGTACGTGTATCCGTCCTTTCCACGGATCCGCTGATCGCCGCCCGAACAGAACGCCCAGCCGCCGTCCTTCGGAGACGGTCCGTTTCCGGTGAGGAGCACCGCGCCCACGTCGCTCGACGTGCGCGCGTGCTCGAGCGCCGTGTACAGCTCGTCCACCGTTTGTGGCCGAAAGGCGTTGCGCACTTCGGGTCGGTGGAAGGCGACGCGCACGGCGCCGAGGTTTCGCGCGCGATGATAGGTGATGTCCTCGAAGCGGAATCCCTCCACCTTCTGCCAGAGCTCTTCTTCGAAAATCTCGGAAACGAACGGGGAGGTCATGACGATGGTTCCTTTCTCGCAGGGGGCGCGAGCTTATCCGTCGAGGGAAAGCGGACACAAGGAGTCGCGAGCTTCCCGCGAGCGAGCACCTTTGCTGAATCGATGATCGCGGGCCGCTAGACGACGAAACGGAGCGCATCGGGCCTTGACGATGACTCCGCCGCTCCCCACGTTCGGGAGCTCAGAGGGTGCTGCCGGGAGGCGGCGAGTCATGAGTGTGTCGAGTCACGATGCGCACGCATCCGTGTTGCCGAGGCCCGCGCTGGCTCCCGTTCCGGAGCGCGCCGGGCGAGTTCTCCCGAAGGCGCCGTTCGCGCGGGTTCTCGCGCTCACGGTGATCGCCTTCTTCGTTCATCTGGGGGCGAACTTCTGGCGCGGCCCGGCTTCGGTGCTCGAGCCCGCGCTGGTCTTCGAGGACGGGCGCGACATCTTCGCCTTTTACTACGACGATCGGAGTGTCTCGTCGGTCCTTCGCTTCTACGGCGGCTACGTCTCGCTCGTGCCGAATTCGATCGGATACCTCGTCATGGGGCTTCCGACCGAGCTGGCGGCCATTCTCCTCCGGGTCGTTCCGTGGGCGCTGAACGCGCTTGCGCTGTCCCTGTTCGTGCTGCCCGCATTTCGCGCGGTCGTCCCGAGCGACATTTGCCGTCTCGCCATTTCCCTCGGGCTCGCGCTCTTTCCGATGCAGGACTTCGGCATGGTCACGATGACCATGTACTCGCTGTGGAGCCTCTTGCTGATCCAGTGGTGGCTGGCCGCCCTGCCGGCGCCGCGCAACACCGGCGCGCTCGCGGCGAGCGTGGCGTTCCAGGCGGGGGCGAGCTGGTCGAATCCGCTCTCGATGCTGCTCCTTCCGCTCTACGGCGCGCGCTTCTTCTCCGAGCGCCGGAACCCGCGGGCGTGGGTCGCCGTGGGGGTGCCCGTGGTCGCCATCCTGACGTACTTCGCGTTCGGCATCGCCCACGACGGCACGAAGATCCGGCCGTCCGGGGTGCACGCGCTCCTCCTCGCCGCCGACTACATGGCGCAACGGGTGTTCTTCGAGCTCTTCGGGTCGAGCTTCCTCCGGACGCAGCTCCCGTACCACGGGCTCGGCTTCGTCCCGCGTCTCGCGGGCGGAGCGCTCGCGCTGGCGCTCGTCGGCGGCATCGCCTTCGCGCACCGCCGGGGAGTGTTGAGTGAGTCGACGAAGCGGGTCTGCCTCTTCGCGGCGTTCCTGGTTCCAGCCGCCACGCTGTTCTTCGTCACCGCGAGAAATCCGGAGCGGGAGCTGTTCGAGAGCGCCTTCGGGCAGCGGTACTTCTTTCTCCAGAAGGTCGCGCTCGTATTCGTGCTCGTTTGCGTGGCGTGGGACGCGATCCCGGTGGTGAAGGTGGCGCGCCCGCGCTGGGCGCGCGCGTGGCCGATCGTGGCCCTGACCGGCTTCGTGCATCTCGGCATGGTGAACGCGTTCGACCGGTTCCTTTACATGCCCCCGCCGGGGGAGTCGGCCACGATGCGCAGCTTCCTCGAGCGCCTGCAGACCGCTGAAGCGCGCGGCACGCACGAGCGGGTTCGGCTCGAGCGGGGCGAGTGGACGATCTCCGTCACCGCGCGCTGACAGTCGCTCGAGGGGAGGCGTTCGTGACACTCCGGTGGCACACCGGAGGGCGGCGTCACGGGAGTGTCACGCGCCGCGCCGGCCAGTTTGCGCATTCGTCACGAGTTCGCTACGCCGCGCGCGCAGGCTCCCGCCCGCATTCATGGACTTCGACGCCTGGAACCGCTCGAGGGTGGACACGGCCCGCGCGAAGCGCCTGCTCGTCGGCTATCTCGTGGGCACGGCGAGCGTCGCCGCCTCGATGGCGTTCGTGTTTCTCACGTCGCGCGGCGTAGCGAAC
>CAYYWA010000605.1:0-2261 GCA_964475255.1 uncultured Sorangium sp. | reverse complement strand
GTCCGACGCAGCTTTCCGCATATCTCGGCGCGTTCCTAACCGTTTGTCGCTCTAGGGCCCGAGCTGTGCGAGCGTTTCGGGCCCGATCGTCACGGGGGTGCGGGAGACGCGGGAGCGAGCGAACACGGGAAGCACCTCGGCCGCGGTCACGCGCTCGGCGACCTCGAACCCGCTGCTTCGTGCCGCCCACGCGACGATCGCTCGAGGATCGATGCGCCGTGCCCGGAGCTCGCGCAACGACAGCGCGTCGTCGCGCTTCGCGAGGCGCCGCCCCGCCGCATCGAGCACGAGCGGCACGTGCGCCCAGGTGGGATGGGGGAGGCCCAGCGCCTCCTGGAGCAGATACTGGCGTGCCGTGCTCGGCAGGAGATCGGCTCCGCGGACCACCTCGGTGACGTGCTGTTCCGCGTCGTCGAGGACGACCGCGAGCTGATAGGCGGGCGCTCCGTTGCGGCGAGCGATCAAGAAATCACCGACCTCCCGCGCGACGTCGAAGCGTTGCTCGCCGAACACCGCGTCCTCGAAGCGAATCGTTCCGTCGGGCACGCGCAGGCGCACGCCCGGGCTCCGTCCCGTCGCGCGCTCGGCTTCCTCGAGAGAGCGAAAGCGATCGCGACACGTGCCCGGGTAGCGGAGCTCGCTCACCCCCGCCTGCGGCGCGGAGGCCGCGTTTCGGATGTCGCCGCGCGAGCAGGTGCACGGATAGGCCAGGCCCGAGCGAAGGAGCCGGTCCACGGCGTGGGCCATCCCCGAGACGCCTGCCGACTGGACGATGGGCGCTCCATCCCAGTCGAGCCCGAGCCACGCGAGATCCTCGCAGGCGGCGTCGACGAACGCGGAGCTCGCCCGATCCCCGTCGAGGTCCTCGATGCGAAGCAGCACGCGTCCCTGCCGAGATCGCGACCACCACCACGCGAGCAGGAACGTGCGGGCGTGCCCGAGGTGCAAGAGCCCCGTTGGGCTCGGCGCGAGCCGGCCCACGATCTCGGGGCGCGCGGCACGCCCGGTTTCGTCCACCGGAACCATGCGGTCCGGTCGTGGGTTTAGCGGACTGCGACGATGTAGGCCAGCCAGCCCGGCTGGTTCTCGGCTCGACGTCGGACGCGATAGAGCTCGTGCTGCTCGTCCGGGCTCGTGTCCCAGTACACGCGCACGTCGTCGAAGCCCGCTTCGTCGAGCAGCTCGCGGATCTCCGGCAAGGTCCAGTACCGCCAATCGTAGGTGAAGGCGCGCTCGAGCTTCGTGCCGTCCTTGAAACGAAAGTGGATGTGATTGACGGCTCGATGCGTGATCGGGTCGAACGTGTCCTGATCCCACACGTACGTGAACCCGCCACGAACGGCGCGCTCTTCCAGCATGGGCTCCTGGGATTCCCAGCCGCCGTACGCGTCGAGCACGAAGACGCCCTCACGGCCGAGGCCCCGGCGGACGCGCGCGAAGTACGCGCGCATCTCGGCGCGCGTCTTGAATATCCAGTAGCTGAAGTTGAGCGCCGCGAGGACGTCCACGCGCTCCGGCATCGGCTCCCGCACGTCGCGCCGGAAGAGCTGGACCCGCTGACCCGGCTCGCCGATGGGTGCGAGGTTGTGCTCCGTTCCCCAGGCGAGCACGGACTTGTCGATGTCGATGCCGATCGCTCGCCGCTCCGGGCTCTTCTTCACCCAGGCGGCGGTGAGGAGGGCCGTGCCGCAGAAGTCTTCGCACAAGCTCACCGGGGCTCGACCGCGCGCCGCACGGAAGACCCGGTCGATGAAGTCGATCTCGGCCTCGGGATCTTGAACCGAGCGCTCGTAGAGCGCGTGCTTGTCGGCCGTCGCGGCGGTGAGGGTCGTGCCGCGCGTTCGTCGCTTCGGGCGCTGCTTGCTCGTTGCCATGGTCTCCCGGCGCGCACTTCTACGACCGGCGCGGGCGCTCTGTCACGCGGGAAAACCGAAAACGAGCTACTCCGGCATCGCTTCGAGGAGCGCGCGCGCTTCCCGCTCGCGATATCCGCCCGTCGCGCCTCCCGCGATCGCGGTGAGGGCAGCGCGCGCCTCGTCGAGGCGCCCGAGACGCAACAAACAGAGCGCTCGGTTGTACCGGGCCTCGGGGG
This sequence comes from uncultured Sorangium sp., assembly GCA_964475255.1. Taxonomy (GTDB): domain Bacteria; phylum Myxococcota_A; class Polyangia; order Polyangiales; family Polyangiaceae; genus PMG-095. Next base: position 169 of record CAYYWA010000605.1, on the reverse strand, counting down.
CGAGCCGTCCGCGTGGGTTGGCGGCGAGGTAGCGATCCCAGGCGGAGAGCGCCCGCCCGTAGTCTTGCTCCCGGAAATGCGCTCGATGCGCCTCGCGGTAGAGCTCGTGGCCAGGATCGGGCTTCTTTTCGGGGCGCGGCGCGACCCTGCGCGGAGGCTCGGGCAAGGC
>CAYYWA010000604.1:0-2262 GCA_964475255.1 uncultured Sorangium sp. | reverse complement strand
GGCGTCTGCAATTCTAATTGTCGTCGACCTGCAAAAGTAATTGTCGCTGATCAGCGAGGTCCCGTTTCGGGTGCGCGACAACATCATGGTGATGATGCTCGGCCTGCACTGCTTCGAGGAGTACGCCGCCGGCCTTGGCATCGAGTTGCCCGAGCTCGACGCCGACGTGGCCGTCGCCAAGCTGCTCGAGGACCTCTTGGAGAGCGGCGGCACGTCGGTCAAGACCGGCCTCGACTACTTCCTCGAGGAGCTGTCGGTCATGGCCGTCGCCGGCACGCTGCAACACGGGCGGCACTACGTCTACCAGGACGGGCGGCTCGCGCTGCACTTCGCCTCGTGCCACGCGGCGTACTGCGAGCACTCGCGTCGCACCGGCTTCGAGGGGGAAGTTCCCGATCGCAAGGCGATGCGCCGGCAGGTCCAGGAGAGCCACCGGCGCAACGGCTACGTGCTGGAGACCGACGCGCGGGTCTGCTTCAACGGCCGCGACGACCGGCGCCGCGCCGTCCTCATCGACATCGAGCGCGCCAAGCAGACCCTCGACGTCGACGACTTCCCGGTGCCGGAACCCGAGGTCGGCACCGGCTATCGCGGGTGGGAGCAGGACTGATGTCGGACGCTGCAAACCACCAGGCAATCGCTCGAATCTACTGGGGATTTCGAGTTGCTTTACCGCCCAGAGAACGCCTCCATGGCTCTGAGAGCCGGGCCCGGTGGACCCGGCCATCGGAGGCATGAGATGAAAGCAGTCGGAGAAAGGCGAGCGGAACAGCGGGCCATCGTCGATGTGGCGACCGACCTCGACGCCGTCGCCAACATGACGGTCGGGGAGCTGACCGAGAAGTACCGCGAGGTCTTCGGCGAGCCCACGCGCTCGCGCAACAAGGTGTACCTGCAGAAGAAGATCTCCTGGCGCATCCAGGAGCTGGCCGAGGGTGGCCTGTCCCCTCGGGCGGTCGAACGCCTCGAGGAGCTGGCCGTGTTCGCGCCGGCCCGGTGGCGACCGCTGATCGGCAAGCCACGACCGGAACCCAAGTCCGAGCGGGACCCGCGTCTACCGGAGCCCGGCACGGTGGTCTCCCGGGAGTGGGGCGGCGAAACTCACGAGGTGATCGTTCGCGACGAAGATTTCGAGTACGCCGGCAGCCGCTACGCAACGCTGTCTCGGGTCGCCCGCGAGATCACCGGCACCAACTGGAACGGCTACCTGTTCTTCCGCCTGCAGAAGCGCAGCCGCAACCAGGCCAGCCAGAGCACGGAGGCGACCAGCGAATGAAGAACGGCCAGGCCAACACCGCGGGCGTGCCCACCGTCGAGCCCAAGCGCGTTGCGATCTACACCCGCAAGTCGACGGACAAGGGCCTCGAGCGCGACTTCAACTCCCTCGATGCCCAGCGGGAGGCCTGCGAGCAGTACATCAAGAGCCAAGCGCACCTCGGCTGGAAGCTGACCGAGACCCGCTACGACGACGGCGGCTTCACCGGCGCCAACATCGACCGGCCCGCCTTCGCCCGGCTGCTCAACGACATCGACGCCGGCCGCGTCGACGTGGTGGTGGTCTACAAGGTCGACCGCCTGAGTCGCTCGCTCCTCGACTTCGCCAAGGTGATGGACCGGTTCAACAAGGCCGGTGCCGCCTTCGTGTCGGTCACCCAGAACTTCTCCACGGCCGACGCCATGGGCCGGCTCACGCTCAACGTTCTGATGTCCTTCGCCGAATTTGAGCGCGAAATGATCAGCGAGCGAACGCGCGACAAGATCGCCGGCTCACGCCGGCGCGGGAAGTGGACCGGCGGCGCGGTGCCCATCGGCTACGAGGCGCAAGACAAGAAGCTGGTCGTCATCGAGCACGAAGCCCACGTGGTGCGCGACATCTTCGAGCGCTATCTCGACAGGCAGTCGGCGCTGGAGATCGCCCAGCACCTGAACCACACCCATCAGCTCACCAAGCAGCGCGTCACCAGCAAAGGCCGTGTACGAGCCGGGCGAGACTGGACCAAGGACGCCGTGCTGCGGATCTTGAAGAACCCCGTCTACGCCGGCCTCATGCCCTACGGCGGCGACGTCTTCGACGGCGAGCACGAGGCGATTATCGACCCGGCCACCTACCATCGGGTCGCCACCTACCTGAAGAAGCACGGGGCTGGCCGAACCGGCAAGCCGCGCAGCGGCGAGTACCTGCTCACGGGTCGCCTCTTCTGCGTGTGCGGGATGGCGATGACTGGCAAGGGCACGCGCAAGAAGAAGGGCGGCGCCAAGAAG
>CAYYWA010000603.1:0-2264 GCA_964475255.1 uncultured Sorangium sp. | reverse complement strand
CCACCCGTGCGTGTGAGCGAGAAGACTCGATACGCACCGAGCTTCATAGCCCATCTGATCGTGACCAAGTGCTCGAGCTCGATGCCGCAGTACCGGCTCGAGAAAGAATACAAGAGCATCGGTATTCCCATCTCGCGCAGCACGATGTGCAGCTTGTTTCATCGCGGCGCGCGCGAGCTCAGGCCGTTGTACGCGGCGGCTCGAGCGCTGGTCCGAGCGGCGCTCGACGTACACGCGGACGAGACGAGCTTCCGTCAACTTGGCCGCGACAAGAAATCCTACTTCTGGGACTTCGTGACGCCGGAACTGATCGTCTACTGCTACGCCACCGATCGCAGCGGCGACACACCCGAAGCGGTGCTCGGCGATTCGCAAGGACGGCTCGTCGTCGATCAGCACACCGGCTACAACGTCGTGACCAAGCCGGGCAAGCGCACGCGCGGGAGTACAACCCGCACGGAAACCCGTTCAACAGCGGGATCATCCTCGACGACCGCGGCGAGCTGCGCCTCTACTATCGAAAGCTGCATCCCTGGGTGCCCGTCGAGCCGTGGGAGCCGGGGGACCTGGGAATTCCGGTTTGCGACGGGCCCAACGGCAGTCGGCTCGCGTTGATCATCTGTCACGACGGCATGTTCCCGGAGATGGCGCGCGAATGCGCCTACGAGGGCGCCGACATCATGATCCGCACGGCCGGCTACACGGCGCCGATTCGGCACGCCTGGCGGATCACCAACCAGGCGAACGCGTTTTGCAACCTCATGTACACCGCGTCCGTCTGCACGTGCGGCAGCGACGGCACGTTCGACTGCATGGGGGAGGCCATGTTCGTCGGGTTCGACGGGGTCCCCCTCGTCATGGGCAGCGGGCGACCCGACGAAATCGTGACGGCCGGGCTGCGCCCCGATCTCGTGCGCGAGGCGCGGCGCCTCTGGAGCGTCGAGAACAACATCTACCAGCTGGGCCATTGCGGCTACGTCGCCGTTCGCGGCGGTGCGCAAGGTTGCCCCTACTCGTACATGGACGATCTCGTGCACGGCCGTTACCGGCTCCCCTGGGAAGACGAGGTCGTGCACCGCGACGGCACGTCGTGCGGTTTCCCCGCTCCGACGCAGACGTATACCCCGACGCGAGTGCCCGAGAAGAGGCCCCGCTGACGCGAACGGACGCCCCCACGCGGACGTCCGAGAAGCAATCCGGCGCCGACACGGCGGACGCCTCCGGATGCGTTCCCGGTGTGGCGATCGACGAGGACTTGCGCCGATGCCGCGTGCTGCTTCGACCCGTCGAGCCCGGTCGACGCGGGACCTCGGTGGCGTATCCTGGAGCCGATGGAGTCGACCTTGCGATCGCGCTCGGAGCCAGGGCGGTCATGACACGTGCCGAGCGAAACTTCGAAGCGGAAAAGGCAGCGCTCGAGGCGCAGCTCGCGACGGAGCGAGCGCACGCCGCCTCTGGATTGCGGAGCTTGCACGAGGAGTGGGCGCGCGCGCTTCTCGGCGTCGGCACGAAAGGCAACGTGGCGGCCGTGATGCGACGGGCGGCCACGGCCGGGGCGGACCGCGAGCGAGCAGCGGAAGCCGCGGCGCATCTGGCCGAGGCGGCGAAGTGGCAGGCCGAGATCGCGAGTTTTGCCACTTCCGGGGCCGAAGGGGTCGCCGCCATGGCCGAAGTGCGCGGCCTCGAGCTGGCACGGGCCTGGCTGCTCACGCTCGACCCTTCGGCGCGTGCACGCCGGGCTGCCAAGAAGATTTGCGACACGATCGCGCGCGACCCGAACGGAGTCCCGAGCGCGCTCCGGCCACACCTCGCCGCGCTGAACGCAGTGCTCGCCGAACGGTGAGCGCCGCGGCGGCTCGCGGTGAGGTCGCGGCACTCTCCTTCGCCTTGGCGGGAGGGCTCCCGGGAACCGTCGTTTCGCGCGCTGGCCCTCGATCGCCAGGTCCGTCGGCGTCAGAGATAATCGTCGTTGTTCGGGTCGGACGCGACGTCGTCGCTCGGCCAGTAATCGCCGTAGTTGTGGATCCCCGAGATCATTCCCCGGAATCGATGGATCTCGACGTCGTCCGTCATCTCGTACTCCCGGAACATGCGCAGCGCCATGTCCAGACTCTCCCGCTCGCTCTGGCGCGGAGTGCGGCCGCCCTGAGTAAACCGGCGGACCGCGGCGAGCTGGAGCGCGACGGACTGGAGCGTGTCTTCGTCCGGTAGCCGCTGGATGAGGCGCGCACACTCGGCGATCGCGCGATCGAGCTGCTGGTAGA
>CAYYWA010000602.1:0-2268 GCA_964475255.1 uncultured Sorangium sp. | reverse complement strand
GGCCCGCGCCGAAGCCGCGGCCGCCGCACGCGCGGCCGGAGCCGGACAAGATGCCTGGCCGCCGACGGCGAGCGTCGCGCCGGCTCAGCCTTCCATGACGCAGGCCCCCGCGGCCGCGCCGTCGATGGTGCCGGGGCCGATGAGCCTCGCGCCCGCAGCGCCGACGGCGTCGCCGTCGATGACGCCGGGACCGATGAGCATGGCGCCGGTGGTTCAGGACATCGGCGATATCGATCTCGACGCGACGCTGAGGCGTGGCAAGCGCAAGACGCTCGCGGTGGTGGTGGTCTCGGCGGCCGCCATCATCGGTGGCCTCGGGTTCGCGATCTCGCGCCTCGACCAGCCGCCCACGCCCGAGCCCGCCGCGGCGGCGCCGGTGCCCACGGCCACGTTCAAGTCGAGCACCACGACGTCCTCGTACGCGAGCACGAGCACGACGAACACCGGCTCGACGACGACCGCGTCGGATACGAAGCCGGCGGACGACCCCTCGAGCACGAAGCCGTCCGAGACGACCAAGAGCTCCGGCAACCTGACCGAGGACATGAAGCGCGCCTTGCTCGCCCAGGACAAGGAGCGGAGCGCGAAGCGCGGCAAGCGCGCCACGAAGACGAAGACGAAGCAGCGCCCCGCGCGCCGCGCGCCGAGCGGCCCGTCCACCGGGCTGAAGGGCAACGGCGACGCGCACGACCCGCTGAACTCGAACCTGTGATGTGAGGGAGGCTTCGTCCCCCCTCCCCGATTCGTCCGCGCGTGCACGCCACGCGGTCGATAGTCGTGAGCGCGCGATACGCCGTCGTTCAGGGATCCGTGCGCGGCTCGCCCGCTCTGCGCCCGTTTTGGATTGCCTCGTTTTGGGGTTGGGGCCCCAAAACCTGGCCCGCCGAACTCACTTCGGCGACGCGGGGACGGAGCCGGATGACCGACACGTTCGCGGCACGCTGCTGATCGCGCGCTCGACCAGGGCTTTGGCGTCGCTCTCGAGGAGGGAGGCGACGGCGCGCTCGGCTTCGTCGGAACCGATCTGAACGAGGGCGCGCAGCGCGGCTTCGGCGAGCGCGAGCTCGTCGGCAGTGCCGCGGGGATCGGCCACGCGGCGCGCGAGCGTCTGGAGGAGCGCGACGCTGTCGCGATCGCAGAGGCGACCGAGGCTCAGGGCCGCGGCGCGACGCACCTCGGGCGCCTCCTCGCGATCGTCGACTCGCTCGCGGCGCAAGGGCGCCGCGCCGGGTGCGCGCCGCGCGCCGCGGCTGTCAGCGACGGCCGCGCGCACGACGGGCGACGGATCCTCTTCGAAGGCTTCGAGCAGGACCTTTCGCGAGCTCCGATCGTCCGGGAGCGCACCGAGCGCTTGCGCCGCCGCGCGCCGTACGAGGGGCCAGTCGTCTTTGGTGACGACGGCCGCGAGCGCGCCGCTCAAGGGCGCGAGCTTCGCCTCGCCGATGGCCTGCGCGGCGGCTTCGCGAACCCGCACCTCGGGAGACGCGAGCGCCCTCTGAAACGCGCTCGCGTAGGTCGCGGTGCGCGGCGCCACCTGCAAGGCGCGGGTCCGAATGCGCGGGCGCTTCTCGTCGACCAGCGCGCTCTCGAACAGCGCGCGCGCGCCGGCGTCGTGCGGCGCGAGCACTGCCGCGGGGCCGAGCACGAGGTACTGCGTGTGGAAGGCCGCGTCGCCGCGCAGCCGCGCGAGCGCCAGGCCCGACTCGGGGAGGAACTTCGTCGCCCGCGGGCCGAGCGCCCGCAAGAGCTCGAGCGTCGGCAGCGGCCCGAGCTTGGGATCGACGAGCGCGGCGCGCACGTTCGCGGTCGCCTCCGGAGCCGCGGCAGCTCGCGCGAGCACCACGCGGAGCGCGCGCCGCTCGACCTTCCGCTTCGGATCGAGCCGCGGCAAGATCGCCGTCACGAGTCGATCCGGCGCCACCGTGGAGAGCTCGGACGCCAAACGCACGAGGGACTCCCCGCTGGCCGCCTCGAGCGCGCGCACGAGCGGCTCGGTCGCCGCCTCGGCGCAGCGCTTGAGCCGTGCGCTCGCGTGCAGCGCGTGCGCCTGCGTTCCGCTCGCGATCGCGCGCACGTAGATCGGGGCGCTCACGGTGCACGGGGCGGCGTCGAGCACGTTCAGCGCGACGCTCCGCCCGCGCTCGTCGAGCCCGTCGTAGCCCGCGGCCACGGCTTCGAAGCCCCGCTCGCCGAGCGCGCGCAGCACCGAGCCCGCCGCTCGTGCCCGCTCGCCGCCGCCCGCGAGCGCCGCGACGAGCGCCTCGGGCG
>CAYYWA010000601.1:0-2282 GCA_964475255.1 uncultured Sorangium sp. | reverse complement strand
CGCGGGGGGACGCGGACGCGTGGGCGCTCGCGCGCTGGAGCTCGGCGCGGGCGGCGCGATCACGAGCTCGAGCACGCGCTCTGCCCGGTTCACGAGGCGGCCCAGCGTGCCGCTCGCCATCCCCCAAGCGCTCGCCACGACGAACGAGGCGGCGAGCGGCACCAAGAACGCGACCCGGGTCCGGCGTCGGACCTTCGAGTCGCGCACGCTCGCCATCACGCGGGCGCGGGTGAATCGAGCCGCGACGTCGTCTTGGCCGGCCTGGTCGCGCAGGGCGCTGGCAAACTCGCGGAGGCGCTCGTCGTTCATGCGAACCCCTCCCGCTCGAGCTCGGTGCGCAGCTTGCGCTTGGCGTGGAACAGACGCGTCCGGACCGTTGCCTCCGGCACGGCGACGATCTCGGCGGCCTCGCGGGAGGAGCGCTCTTCCACCTCGCAGAGCACGAACGCGACGCGCTGCTCGAGCGGCAAGCGGTCGAGCGCGCGGGTGAGCGCCTGAGCCAGCTCGCGCCGCCTCGCGAGGTGCTCGGGATGGCTGGTCCTGCCCTCCGGCGGCTGCTCGAGGCGCGACAGGGCGGCGCGCCGCCGGGGCGCGGCGCGGAGGTGGTGTCGTGCGTGGTGCACGGCGATCCCGATCAGGAAGGTGCGCAGCGAGGACTGTCCCCGAAAGCCCCGCACCGCGCGCGGCAACGCGACGAAGACATCGTGAACGAGGTCCTCCGCGGACGCCGCGTCGCCGAGCAGGCGGCGGCCGAACGCCCGCACGGCCTCGTGGTGCCGGTCGTAGGCGCGTCCAACGGCCAACGGATCCGCCTCCATCAGGCGACGCACCAAGTCCTCGTCGTCATCGGCCAGGACCGACGACGAGGTAGCCAGTGCGAGATCGACAAGGGTCACCGACGGGAGCCTTCCTCGGAATCGAGATCGTGACGGGCCTTGGTGCCCCGAGGAACCAGAACCGTTCAATCGTCGCGGCGCTTTCTTTGTAAATTGCTGAATTCATTTAGAATTTTTTGTGTGCCGCGCGTGACGCTGCCAGAGAAAGGCGCACACCGGAGGAACGCCCGCGGTCAGCCTGGATTTCGGGCTGACGCCGGAGGGGAAGGCGGAGACCGAAGCGGATTTGGAAGCCGAATTCGCGTTCGGCGCGCGCAGCGATAGCAGCGCTATCGCGAGCACGACGGGCGCGAAGGCGGCGGAAAGACGCGAGGGATCGGCCCCCCGACGAGGAAGCCCGAAATCCAGGCTCAGAGCAGGCCAATGCCGCCGAAGAGCTCGGCGCGCTCGCCAGGGCGCGCTTCGCCCCAGAGCCTGTGCCGCACACCGCCGCCGGCGAACAGCTCCACGAACGGCAGCAGCCGGACGGTCGCGCGCAGGCGGTAGGAGAGCTCGCCCAGCTCGGCGTCGTCTCCCCACGGCAGGCGATTGTCCGGCTCGGTCTCGATGAGGTGCACGCCGGGTTCGAGCCAGAGGCGCTCGGCGAGAACGGGCAGGCGGGCGCCCACGCCGCTCTCGATGGCGTACTCGTCGTCGGAGGGGTCGTAGGCGACGCCCACCTCGGAATACGCCCAACCCGCGACGAACTTCACGGAGGCATGGAGTGGCGTGAGGCTGCTGCTCCAGAGCAGGGGTTGAATCCGCCCGTTGCCGGCGATGTTGATGAGGCCCACGCTCGCGCCCTCGATCTCGCTCGCCACGTTGATCACGCCGACCTGCGCTCCGCGCACGTGTCCGCCGACGTTGATGACCCCGAGCTGAGCGCCCGTGAACGTGTCGGCCACGTTGACCGGGGAGAAGTGAACGCCGATCGCGCGCTCGCTGACGTTGGCGCCGCCGGAGACCACGGCGCCCGTGCTCTCCCGGATGACGTTCGCCGCGCCGGAGAGCACGACTCCCCTGGCGCTGCCGCCGACGACGGCGCCCCCGGTGACGGCGATCCCGTCGATGACATCCGCGTGCACGAGCGCCCCGGACCCCACGACGCCAGAGATTGCGCCTCCGGCGGTCACCGCCGCGCCTGCCAGGGCGGCTCCCCGGAGGTCGCGTTCCAGACGCACCACTCCGGCTTCCAGCGCGAGGCCGTTCACCGCACCGACCCGGCTGTACAAGAAGAGTCCGAGGTTCATCGCGAAGGAGCGATGCTCGGCGTCGGAATAGAGGGCGAGCGGTGAGATGAACGCGACGTTGAAGGGGGTTGGCTTCAAGGGCTCGTCCTCGTGACCCGCGGGGGAGGCCGCTTCCGGCTCTGGTGAAGGGGCGGCCGTGGGGGGCTCGGGCGCGGAC
>CAYYWA010000600.1:0-2306 GCA_964475255.1 uncultured Sorangium sp. | reverse complement strand
GACCAACGCGGTCAAGACTCTGCGCGCCCGCTCGGGGTCCACGTCCCGATACTTCACGACGACGAGGCGACTATCTCGAATCTGCTCCACCTCGAGCTCCTCATCGAGGATCTTCACGGTTTCGTCGATCGTGGGCGGCGATGAGTCGTCTGCACCCCGAGCAAAGTACGGATCTTTGTGGAGACTCAGCTTGCGAACGACCTCGCTCAGTACTCGAGTAGACCGAATCATCCAGATCTGAGTTCGGTAGTACTCCTTGTTGTTCAAGTACGAGCTTCCATCGGTCGCGACGACGGTCTTGACCTGGTCTCCGAGAGGTCGCGGGACGTTCGGATCGAACAAGATCGTAGCCGCGGCTTCGTACACGGGCGTCAGACCGAGCGTCACGAACGTCACCCCGCCGAACACGAGTCCGAGCACGGTCACCGCGAGCAGCCAGTGCTTCCTGAGCGCGGTAACGAGCCCCGCGAGCGCGTGAGACTCTTCAGTGGCGCCCACCAGCCGCGCGGGGCCGATCTCCATCGTCATCGCGGGAACCCTAGCATCGGCGCGAGACGAGAGGGAAGCGAGGCCCCCCTGGGATTCGGCGACCACACGGCCAGCTCGTGTGGGATCACCCGTCTACGGCTCGCCAACCGCACGGTGGAGCAATGCACGGCGAACACGTTCACTCGCGTGCCGCAGCTCCTGTTGGGCAGCCGGATCCGAACCGGCGAGGACGCGCGCCTCTTCCAGGGCACGTCGAGCGCGGCCAAGCTCGCCGAGTTCGGTTGCGCAGGCTGCGATTCCAATGAGCGCCGGGAGGCTCGAGCCCTGCAGCGCAGCGCGCTCGTACGCGATGAGCGCGAGCCGCCAGGCCCCCGAATGCGACAGGGCGCGACCGACGTCAATGAGGGCCTCGTGGCACCCCGAGACGGTGATGGCACAAGCCTCCATCAACGCGTGTGCAATCCGGGGGAGCGCCTCGGATCGACGCGACAGGGACAGTTCCAGACGGAAATGCTGCCTGAGGCACGCGATGCGCGCAGCGTCTCGATAGCGGTGACACTCGCGGTCCAACAGTTGCGCCGCATCTTCCGGCTTGCCCTGGACTTGGAGGAGCTCACTTCGGAGCAGAACCGCCTCGGCGCTCTCCGGCCTCAGTCGACCGAGCCAGGCGGCGTCCTCTCGGATCTCTCGCGCACATATCTCCTCCGCCGGACACGTTCCATTTCTGAGATCCGAAAGAACATGTCTTGCCCGCACGCGACGTGCCGGGACGTAGGACGCATCCCGCAGGACCGCCTCGTCCAAGCAGATCTTTCGAGCAGCCCGTCGCTCCCGCTCCTCGAGCTCCGCCGCGGAGGACACCAGGACGACGGCCCCCGTACTTCCGCCGGGGGCCACCGAGCGCAGAAGCTCGGGATCTTGAGTCCAACGGGCCGCGAGCGTGCCCACGGTGGCGGCCAATGCGGGCTCCAGTTCGGCCGCGGACCGGAGCTCGACCAACGCTTGGCCCAGGGCGCCCTGGCGCTGGAGCGCGCGCGCGAGGAGCAATCGGGTGCGCCCACTCCGAACCCCGAGCTCGAGCGCTCGGTTGAGCCAGGGCATCGGATCGCCGCGGCCGCTCAGTGCCACGAGTGCTCCGAGCCGTGGGAAATACGGGTCGGCGGGGTGGCGCAGCATTGCCGTCCGAAGCCGAGGCACGAAGCCCGCGGTCTCGAAGCTGCGTCCGCGCAGGTGCGCTTCGACCACCTTCTCGAGCTCGAGGCGTTCGTCCGCTACGGGCCAGCGCCCGACAAGAACGGCGATTCCCCAAACGAGGCCCGACGCGCCGACCACGAGACCCGCGACCCCTCTCCTTCCCAGGCGCATAGCGACCGAGGGCAAAGGGGACGACGGACGAAGGACCCCAAGTATCGCCGCAACGGCCAGGCCGAGCGCCGGGAGCTCCAAGCCCATATCCAAGAGGTTCTGTGCCACTACGGCGGCGAGCCCGGCGACCAACCCGCTTTTGACAATCGAGGGCGTCCGCCCTCCGAGCCTCAGCGCCCACGCGAATCCGAGCAATGCGACGATGGCGACTGGTAGCCCCCATTCGACCGCCCATTGCACGATGAAGTTCTCGACGTGAGCAGCAACGGCATTCCCGGTTGCCACCGCGTAGGCCGGGGAAATGCTCTCGAAGGCTCCGCGGCCCACCCCAAACCAGGCGTAGTCCCCCACGATGGGGAGTGATCGCGAGATCTGGCCGAGCTTCGAGGCTTCCTGATCGAACAGGTGACTCCACGTCCCTTCGCGCGCACCGAAGACAGCGAGTGCCACTC
>CAYYWA010000599.1:0-2306 GCA_964475255.1 uncultured Sorangium sp. | reverse complement strand
GTTCCCAATCCGCCCACGAGTCGTCAGGGCGCGTCCGGGCTCGGGGATCCACGCGCGCGGACGCGGCGCGCGGACGTTCGGAGCGACGAGACAGCTCGTCGAGCAGCGGCTGCACGCGCGAAGCGCGCCGGTCGGGATTGGGCTCGAGCATGCGCTCGAGCACGGGACGGAGCTCGGGGGCGACCGTTCCGGTGAGCGCGGCCCCGACGTCGATCGCCAGGCCACGATGCGGGAGCTCCTCGGGCTCGACGTTCGTCAACAAGGTGAGCGCCGTCGCGCCGACCGAGTACACGTCCGAGGCGGGCAGCGCGCGCCCCTGGAACTGCTCGGGAGCCATGTACCCGAACGTGCCCACGACCGTGCTTCCGCCTCTCGGTTTCAACGCGGCGCGCACCGCGCCGAAGTCGACGAGCGCGAAGGAGCCGTCGGGCCTTCGGATCACGTTCTTCGGGTTGATGTCCCGGTGGATCACGGGCGGCGAGCGACCATGGAGATAGTCGAGGACCGATGCGGCGTCGTGCAGGAAGCGGAGCACGTCTCCTCGGGAGAGCGCGCCGGTGCGCCGCCCGAGCGCCGCGAGCGTCTCCCCCTCGATGCGCTCCATGACGAGGTAGAGCGCGCCATTCTCCTCGAAGTGGTCGACGTGGACGGGCAGGGCCGGGTGCGAGAGCTCGGCGAGCACGCTCGCTTCCCGCTCGGCGAGCTCCACGTCTTTCCACGATCGCGCGCCCCGCACCCTGAACTGCTTGATGGCGACCCTCCGCCCCGTCGTGTGATCGACGCCCTCGAAGGTGGTCGCCTGCGCTCCTTCTCCCAAAGTGCCGACGATCTCGAAGCGGCCGTCTCGAAGCAGCACTCCAGCCATTGTGGCGTCCTCCGTGAGCACGCGCACGCGCGTGGCGGGTTCCGGGGCGTTCTCGACGGCGTGGAGCGGGGTGGAACGGAGCGCGCGCGCCACGGCCAAGCTCTTCGGTTCAGCGCTTGGGAGGATTCAGCGCGTCTTCGATTTGCTCGAGAGCGTCGTCGAGCACCTTGCGGATTTTTCGGAGCGACTCCGGTCGGAATCCGCCGCGGGCCGCGCCGCGCCGGAAGGCATGCACGAGACGTCCCACGCTGCGCATGAGCTCGGCGACGTCTTCCGCGTACGCTTCCCAGGGCTCGTCCTCGAAGCGTCCATAGAAGTCGTCGACTGCGGTGCGGTTCGCCGCGAGGTCCGCCTTCCCGGCGTCGGTGATGGCATACACCTTGCGCCCGTCCTGCTCGATCACGTGCGCGTGCCCGAGCTCTTCCAGCATTTGCAGCGTCGGGTAGATGACGCCCGGGCTCGGACGGTACGCGCCGCCCGTGCGCTCCTCGATGTGCTGGATGATCTCGTAGCCGTGACGCGGCTGGCTGCCGATGGCCTCGAGCACCAGGTAACGAATCTCTCCGCGCTCCGCGCGCGGAGGCGGCTCGTTCATGAACGAGGTCCACCAGGGACGTCCGCCTCGTGGCCCTCGGGCGCGCCCATGGCCGTGGCCGTGCCCGTGCCGGCGATGCATCCACCAGGAACAGTCCGGTTCGCCGAACGTCGCGTAAAACATGGAAATAGTTCTCCTTTTCTGTTGTTGGGGGAGTTTGCGATATATCTAAAGACATATCTTTAGACATATCGCTTCGACCCGTCAAGGCCGCGGGGCGCGCGTTCTCCCGCGTGGATCTCCCGCGTGGACGTGACGCGACGAGTCGCATTGGAGTCGGGACGAACGCCGCGGCGTCGCGACGGCCTGGCGAGGAGTCCGAGCGGGATCGATCGCTGACTCGCGTCCCGTGTTCAGCCTCGATTTCGAGCTGACGGGCTTTAGCAGCGCTCGACGGTGCGGAAGAAGCGTCGTGGTGCTTCACCCGTCACGGCGCGGAACTCACGGATGAAGTGGGACTGGTCGGAGTAGCCCGCATCGAGCGCCGTGCTCGTGAGATCGGCGCCCGCTTCGTGGAGCCGAATCGCGTGACGGACTCGGAAGAGCGAGGCGAGCTGCTTGGGCGGCGCGCCGACCGCGGCACGAAAACGTTTCTCGAATCGATCGCGGCTCAGGTCGAGATCGCGCGCGAGCGTGCTCACGCGAATCGAGCCGTGCTCCTTCTGCATCGTGCTCACGGCTCGTGCCACGAGCGGGTCGACGCGGGCGGGATTCAGCCGCTCGAGGAGAAAGCGCTCCACCGCGGCGACGCGCGCCGTGTCGTCGCGAGCCTCCGCGACCGACTCGTGCGTGCGCTCCACGTCCCGGCGCGGCACGAGCTCGCCGAGCTCGTGCATCGCGCCGAAC
>CAYYWA010000598.1:0-2310 GCA_964475255.1 uncultured Sorangium sp. | reverse complement strand
GGACAGGGAAGCTGCCCCCCCTGCGGACGACGGAGCCAGACCCTTGATACCAGGAGTCGCCAGCCCCGAAGCGGAGGCGAGGGCACTCAACGACCGGCCCGCTGCCGCGGCACGCGACGATTGGCCGATCGGCTGCATCAATGATGCCCCGGTACTTCGCGTTGAGCGCGATCCGCATCGCTTGCTCATGGTCGCTCGCTTTAGCGTGGGCGGCCGATCCAAGGGCCAAAAGCCCAAGGGCGAGCAGAGCGACGAGTGGCCTGGCCATCAGATCTGCTCCAGGAGCGCTGACTTCTTGCTTTCGAACTCGGCCTCGGTAAGGACGCCTACCTCTTTCAGCTCGCCAAGTCGGCGAATCTGCTCAATTGGGTCGACTGGCGCATCTTGGGTTGAGGCTTGGGCGCCGTTGCCGCCACCGCCCTTGGCTGCGACGATCGCTTTCCGCGCTGCCTCCGCCAGGCGCTTGGCGTCTTCCTTTCGGACGTTTTCGATGTCCACGGCGTTTCCACTTGCGTGGATCTTGAGCTTCCCCGTGAGCATGCCGCCCGAATAACCGACCGAGCCGACTGCGGAAAGTGAGAAATCCTCGTGCGACGATCCCGTCCACCCGTCGTTGAAGAAGATAAGGCGTTGGTCGGTGAGGATCAGTAGGCCGGTGCGCTTACCGTAGTCGCCCCTGGCAATCTCTTGCACTTCTTCTTCGGCTTGGAGCACTGCATCAATCTTCTTGATCTCGCGTTTCGCGCCGAACTTGAGGCCCATCCGCTTGACTGCGGCCTCGACATCTTTTCTCATTACTCCTCCCTCCTTGTGGGAGGCAATGATGCCATGCCCGCGGCCGATTATGCGCGAATACCCACTTTCGGCTAGCTCTTTCGGGGTATTGATCCGGCACGAAAGCTTCGATACGGTACGAACAGGTGTTCGGGTCTACGGAGCGGGACATCGGGCGAAGCGGGCGGTGTATTGGATAACCGCTGCCCTATGGGGGGGATGTAGTTGCCGTACCAGCAGACACTTGACGAGTTAGAAGCGGCCAGCAGGATCGCCGCGGCGTTGCGGGAAGAGGCATCCGGACTGCCTACCGACTCCCAGCTTCGCTCCCTGGCTCTTCAGAGCTCTGAGATTTGGTCGACCATTGCCGGGCGACGGCAAGCTCGGCTTCGAGCAGTTGACGAGCTTCGGGATCAAGGTCTGTTGCCGTCGCCAGTGTCGCCAGCGCCGCGATCGCCCGTCGAATCTCGGCCAGCTCATCTGTCGCTGGTTCGAGGCCAAGAAGATCGCGTCGACCGGTCACCTCGGCCACGAGCACCGCTGTCGCGAATCGTTTCTCGGGAGTCTCCCCGAGGCTCTTGACGTCGGCCTTCTCCCAGCGCATGACGGTCTTCGCGCTGAGTCCGATCGGCCGACCAAGCTCGGCTTGACTCATGGCGCCACGGGCTTCGCGGATTGCCTTGGCGAGCGCTTCGGGGTCTAGGTAAACGGGCTTCACTTCAGTCAGCTTACGTCCCACTGCGTCCCATTGCCTGACTTCTTGACACCTCTATGGACTCTGTGGTACGTTATGAGACATGACGGGAGTAAAGAGGACCTCAAGGCACCTTCGCAGGCGGCCTAATCGCAAGCTCCAAGAGCTTCGAATCAACGCGGGCCTTTCGCCGAATGACCTCGGCTACCGCGCCGGCGTCTCAGGAAAAACGATTCGGATGGCCGAACGGGGTCACCAGCCCCTGCCTCGAACTCAGTTCGCGATCGCCGAAGTGTTCGGCCTTCGCCCGCTGGACATCTGGCAGCTACCGGAGCCGACCCGGACTCGGGAGCTGGTGTGACAGTCGACCTTCGAGCCGAGCGTCTAAACCGGGGCTTGAGCCTCGCCGCCCTTGCCGAACAAACCGGCGTTCCCAAGAGCACTCTCGCTCGGGTCGAGAGCGGCCAGGCAGAGCCGGTGCCGGAGACCAAGCTCGCCCTGGCGGACTTTTACGGCTACAAGGTCACCGACATCTGGCCGGTCGACGAGAAGGCCGCAGCATGAAGGAGCTCCTCGCCCAACTCTTCGTCTGGCTGGTCAGTGCCGGAGTGATCGTCTGCGTCATCGGCATCGCCCTCTGCGGCCTCTACGCCATGGGCTCGCTGGCCTGGGAGTTGTGGGGCCGGCACCTGCTCCCGTCCCGCCCTCGCCGCGTCAAGGCTGCAGCACCGCGCCTGGTTGACGCGGAGGCCGAGGGGGGCTCGGCGAGGTCGACTGGTCGTTCCCCGGGCGTGAGCCGGAGCAGGCGAGGCGGGGAGCGAGGGCCGCAGGATGCGCCGGGC
>CAYYWA010000597.1:0-2311 GCA_964475255.1 uncultured Sorangium sp. | reverse complement strand
GACCGACGAAGCATGCCCCAGGAAAATTCACGCTAATTCATTAGCGGTGCACTAGCCCGGGCGCGCGCCGTTTGCTTCGACTTGCGCGGCAGCCGCGCCATGTCTTCGGCGCGTTCCCGACCGTTCGTCGCCCTACGCTCGCGCGACGATGCGCCGGAACATTCCCCACTCTTCGACCGCCCACCACGCCGCGAGGCTGCCCAGGAACGCGGCGGAAAACACCAATGGAGCCGAGTCGACGCGCAGCACGTGCAAGAGCGGATAAACGATCAGGCCGTTGAAGACGAAAATATGGAAACTCGCCGATGCAATCACCTGGATGGGAGCCCGCAGCGCCCCCGGCACGCGCAGCCGCGGAACGAACAACACGGCGGCCGATCCCAGCGCGATCCAGGCCGTTTGCGTTTGCAGGCCGGTGTCGTAGGCGGCGAACGCCATGCTCAACAGCATGGCATAGAGGCGTCGCGCCGTGCTATCGGCAAAGTAGCAGCAGCACCCGAGCCACAGCATCGGGAGGAAGCGGTGCGGGACGAGATCGTTCAGATGCTCCGTGTTCCAAACCTGCAAAATCAGCATTCGCGCCGCGACGAACACGGTGGCGAGGGCCGATGTCAGCTGCCAAGGCCTCTCTCGGGCCCAGCGCCTCACCGGCGGAAGCAAGAACAAACCGCCGGTGATCAGCAAGGACTGCACCAAGACTTGCACGAACCAAAACGGAAACGCGACGGTGAGCTTCAGCTCCAACAGGTTCGTCAACAAGAGCAGGTAGCTCCAGTCGAACGATCGATTGTAGAGCATGAACAAGATCGAGACGATGTAGTACGGCACCAAGAGCACGCTCGTATAGCTCCAGAGGGGCCGCCAAATGCTGCCTTGTGCCAAGGTGTCGAACTTGAAGCGAGCCAGGTTGAAACCGACCAGGAACACCAGCAGCAGCGTGCCCCCAGCCAGCGCGGACACGCCGGCGTGCGTCGCGACGACGCACACGATCGCGAGCGCGCGAAGCAAGATATTGGTCTCGAGCGTCGCCCCTGACGTCGTCGTCGGTGCCTGCGCAAGCTGAGCGAGCTCGGCGATCGGACGTCGTTCCCAATCGGACGGCAGGGTGCCCAGCTCTCGGTCGAGCGCGATCGACATCTGTACGAAATTGAGCGAATCGCCGCCCAAGTCTTGAAAGGTGTGCTCGGGCCTCACCTCCTGACCCTTGAACATCCGCTCGTACAACCCCAACACGCCGGAACGAGTCGGGCACGGCTCCGTCGGCTCGGGCGCTCGGTACCATTCGGCGAGCTCCCTGCGCTTGATTTTGCCGGTCGTCGTTCGAGGGATTGCATCGACGCGCTGCACGTGAACGGCACCCGCCGCGTTGACGCCCCGACTCCCCAACGCGGCCTGTACGGCCTCCGCGATTCCGTCCAAAGTCAGCGGACAGCTCGCCTCGACAGCGACGAAAAAGCCGTCGCCGCGACTCGCGTCGGGAACTCGGCAGATGCCGATTCCGGAGCCGGCGTGCAGCATCGTCAGCACCTGCTGCTGCAGCGCCTCCGGGTCGACCTTAATGCCCCCACAGTTGATGAGGTCATCGGCACGGCCCTGGTAGTACAGGTAGCCGTCGCGGAGCACACCGAGATCGGAAGTATTCAGCCATCCCGTGTCGTCGGTCAGCGGCTGGATGCGGCCGTCGATCAGCTGCCCCGAGGCGAGGTGGGGGCCCCGTATCTGTACGCGAGAAGCGTCGGAAATCCGCACCTCGACCTGTCCCAGGGCTCGCCCGACCGACTCCAATTGCGGCCCGCTCTCGCTGCTGACGACCAGAATCGTGCTGCGCGAGGCCTCGGTCAAACCGTAGTGTTGAACGATGGTGGCGCGCGGAAAGAGCTGCTTCATCTGCTCTTTCTCTTCGCGGCTCATGTACTGACTCCCGATCTCGATCCAGCGCACGCGGTCGCCGACTCCCTGAAGCACCCCGGGCTGGGCCAGCACCATGCGCCACAGACTCGGCACTGCGGACACGGCGTTGACTTCGCCTCGCCGCAACAGGTCTCGCAGCTCGAGCACGTTGAACCCCTGCTCGGGCAGGAAGCTCTGCCCCCCTGCTGCCGCGACGGCGCGCACGCGCCCTGCGCCGAAGGAGAAGGTGACCGGCACTCCCACGTACTCTCGGATCGACGCGTCGACCTGCATCGCCTCGTTCAGCCGGCGCACCACGTCCGCGAGGGCTCGGTGGCTGATCACCATCGCCTTGGGAACCCCTTCGGTCCCGGACGTAAACACGACCTGAGCGGGCGAGGGATCGTCGATCGGCTCGATC
>CAYYWA010000596.1:0-2311 GCA_964475255.1 uncultured Sorangium sp. | reverse complement strand
AGATACCGGTGGGCCAGGGTGCGCCGGGCCACTTGTGGCCGCTCATGACGATGGATTGGATGTCGTTGCGGAAATCGAAGCACGGGAGTTTGAAATCACGGCCCAGCTCGTCCTGGTCGCTGTCGACGTAGGTGCCGTACCCGGCTCCCAAAGCCCCATCGACGTGAAACCAGAACCCTCGACGCGTGCACGGACGGCGGCCATGCCACACCGTTCGCGTGTCCATGCCTGCCTTCTGGATCTCGGGCTTCAAACGCTTGACGGCCTCCTCGATGTCGTCCAGGGCACCCGTCCACGTGGTGCCATAGTTGAAGCTGATGGCCAGCGGGCGTCGTTCCTCGTGAAGGATGTGCTTCGCCACCGTGAGCAGATCGTCCAGGTCGATGCGCCCGTGCTCGTCGATGTCGATTTCCTGCGACTCGAACTCGAGCATCTGCGCGAGCTTCCGAAGGGAGTAGTGGGATGCACGCGAGTACAACAGCACTGGGTTGAACTCGCTCGTCCCCCGATGCTGGCCTTCTTCGTAGTGCAGGCGGGCCCCGAATCGGCTCCCTGCCGCATCGAACAGCAAGTGTCGCCCCTTCAAGTAGTCGCGCGCGCTCCTCAGAGCCATGAGGTTCCCTTCCGTGGAACCCATGGACAAGACGTATCCCCAATGGGTGCGTTGCCAGTCACCACCTTCCCCGTCTTCTTTCACGCGGCGCGGTGCGCCCGCGTGCCACCGCTCGGCAAAGTAGTCGAGCACCGCTCGCTCGACCCACTTCGCGTTGAGCGAGAAGTAGCCGTCCGCGAGCTGCGAGTGGTTTCCAGTCGCTTCCGGATTTGCAAACGAGTCGCCAATGTTGTTCAGGGCGGTCCAGAGAAGCTGCGCAAGCTCCTTGGAAGGTTCGAGCGTTGCGGTGGATTGATAGCCCAGAAATGTTTTCCGATACCTGTTCACGTACCGGAAAAGCTCGTCGAACGCCTTCGCGCGTTCCTCCTCCGATTTCCCCTCGGCGGTCAGACGGAATAGGCCCCCCGAGATGCCTTCCGGGAAAAAGTAGCTGCGCCCCTGCTTCGTGGCCGTTTCACTCATTCGTCGTGTCCCTCCTTTATGTGTTCCCTCTTGCCCGCACGCCGCACCCGAGGCGCCGGTGCGCGGGATGATGGAGACACTACTCCATGTCCGGGCTGTTTCGAAAGACACATGAGCATCCTGCGCTGTCGGAATCGGCACTCGGGCCTTGCGGTCGCTGTCGAGAACGGTGATCGAGCTTCTTCACGCGGAAGAGCTCTCGAGATGCGGGCTGTTGCTTCGCGACGAGAGGCGCGACTCCGGTGTAGTCGAGCTTCGCCGTTTCCGCGTGAGGGACGCACACACTGCTTGCCGCGGGCCGCTGCGTGACACGGCCAGGCCCTCCAGCCATCGAGCGCACTGTGAACGTGTGGGGACCGGTGCTCACCTTGCCTATCCAAGCTCGCGGAGCACCTGGGCCGCCGCGGCGACGCTTTGCCGGACGTCGAGCCTCCAGCGCCCGTCCAGCAATCCGGCGAGCAGGCCTAGGTTCTCACCCTCCGCCTGCGCGCCCGCGAACCCTGCGGTCCGGTCATCTACACGTGCCCGTCCTGCGGGAGGTTCGGGAGCGTGAGCCCCGGCACGTGCTCCAAGTGTGGTGCCCGGCTCACGGCGACGCGGTAGCGCGCAACTCATCGGCTGCCCGCGCGAGCACGTGGAACACCCTTTTGGGAACGGCAAGTTGCCGCGATGATCGCGGGTGACCCGCTCGGGAAGGCGCCGGCGGGGCAGAGGCTCCGCGCTCCGAGCGAGACGCTGTTCGCGTGCGGGCGGCCATCGCTTCTTTGCGCCTCGCGGGAAGGGCTCGACAGGGCGGTTGTACAGCGCGGATGGCGGCAAGTTGCCGCGTTCTCGGCGGATCATCCGCCAAGAAGGCGACAAGTTGCCGTGATGATCGCGGATCAACCGCCCGATTTGGCGGCAATTGCCGCGTTTGGGGGCGGTTGATCCGCTCGATTTGGCGGCAAGTGGGGTCGATGGGGGCGTGTTTGCCGCGATTCGCGGGGCAGATGACGGCAAGTGGGGGCGGATGAACCGCTCTTTCGAGGGGACTTGCCGTCAAAGGGGGCGGTTGATCCGCTCCAAACGGGGCTGCGTTGCCGCGATTCGGAGCGCGAACCAGTGGCGCGGCGAACGCTCCGCTGCAATCGAGCTCTCCGCACGCACTGAGCGGGTCGAGCCGAGGCAGCCGTGTTTTCGCCGTGCGCGCGCGAGACGCACGAGTGGTTCGGCGGCTCGGAAAGGCGGGTATGCGGC
>CAYYWA010000595.1:283-2314 GCA_964475255.1 uncultured Sorangium sp. | reverse complement strand
CCGCACGGACCACCTCCTCTCGACCAAGACGAAGACGGTCTCCGGGCGCGTGATCCCTCTCGCGTACCCCGAGTGGATCGATTTCGACTTCGGTCTCCTCAACCCGGCCCTCCAACTCGTGGCGGTGTGACATGGCGATCGACGCACAGCGGATCAACGGCAACATCTACTCCTGGTCATCCGTGGAGGCGTTCGTCGGCGACGCCGTCATCACGGGCATCACCGACATCTCCTACGGCGAAACGCGGACGCGCGAGAAGGCGTACGGGACGGCGAATCACCTCGGTCCGCGCGGGCGAACGAAGGGCAAGTACGAGGTTGAGGACCCGACGATGACGCTCCACCTCGACTCGTGGCGCGCTCTCACCGAGAGCCTCGCGCAGCTCGCGCCGGATGGCATCTCCTACGGCGACGTCCCCTTCGTCGTGGTCGTGCAGTACGTCGAGCCTGGCGAGGTCCCCATCTCCGACGTGCTCGAGGACTGCGTCATCGTCGGGTGGACGAAGAACCCCACGGAGGGCGCGGACGCGGCGACCGTGGAGGTGACGATGAGCTGCATGAAGATCCGATCGAACGGCAAGACGCTCGCCGGTAGCGAGGTGCTGTGATGGACAAAATCTCCGAGATGAAGGCGGAGCTCGCGGCTCTCGACGCGAAGAAGCGCGAGCGCGAATCGGCGCGCGAGGGGATCGAAGAGGAGCTAAAGCTCCGAGACGAGATCCGAGCCCGGAAGCTCGAGCTCGCGAGGATCGATGCGATCGAGCGCGCCGAGGAGGAGCTGGGCGAGCTCGACGTGGACTTCCGGGTCGTCGAGACGTTCGAGGACGTCATCGTCGTGAAGAAGCCTCACCCGGCCGTCTACAAAAAGTGGCGCGACAAGGGGCGCTACAAGAGCGCGGACCTCTACGAGCTGATCAAGCCGTGCATCCATTCGCCCTCTGCGAGCGAATTCCACGCGCTCGCGGAGAAGTACCCAGGGCTCCTCGACGAGCTCGCCGACGATGTGATGAGGCTCGCACACGGCCGGGCCAAGGAGGTCGCGGGAAATAAGGGAGCTGCGCGAGGCCGGTAAGGACGATCTGGGCGTCCGAGCTGAGTGCCTCCTCGCAGCGTTCGCACCGCACCGAAATCACGACTCCATCCCAGACGAGGCCCGCGCCGTCACGGGCGCGCTCATCGCCGCCGAGGGGCTCCACGAGCTCCACATCATCCGCCGACTCCTGCAATCAGCGCTCACCTCCAAGTAGCCATGGCCACCAACGATCAAGCCAAGTTCGCGCTCGTCATGGAGGACGAAACGGCCGGACCCGCCCGCGAGGCCGCTGATCGTCTCGAGCGACTGAAGCGTACGATCGAGGCGGACCGGAGAGCGCTGAGCCAGCTCGAGCGCCAGATGCGCGACATGAAGAAGGGCGGTAGTGTGGCGAGCGCGGCGTTCCGGTCGGCGGAGGAGCAAGCGGAACAGCTCCGAAAGAAGCTAGCGCGCGCGACCGAGGAGTACACGAACCTCGGCGGGCACTTCCAGAAGAAGAAATTTCGGCCGCCGAAAACGAGGCAAGCTGAGGGGCGCTTGGGGCGTCTGCGCAGCTTGTTTAGCAGCGTGGGAGATCAAGCCGACGCCAGTGGCGTCACGATGGGTCGCTTCGGCGGGATCGCATCGCGCGTCTCCAGGCTCGCTGGCCGTGGGGGGCTTGCGGGCGTTCTCGCTGGTCTCGCGCTCGTGTACGCCGCGGCTCACGCTGCCCTCGCCAAGTACGCGGTGGGAGTGGCGGACGCGGCGCGGAACGAGCGGATGAGGTTCGAGGTGCTCGGGCATCTGAGGGGGCGCTCGAAGACTGCGATCGCGGACGCCGAGGGGATGCAGTCGGCGATCGATCGGGTGGCTCACACGACGGGCTACGCTCGCGACGAGCTCGCAGGCTACGCGGAGTCCGCATATCGAGCGGGGCTACGAGGCAAGGCGCTCGAGTCGGCCGTGCGAGGCGCTGGGGTGCGAGGCGCGGCCCTCGGTGAGCGGTACGGCAAGAGCTT
>CAYYWA010000595.1:0-273 GCA_964475255.1 uncultured Sorangium sp. | reverse complement strand
AGGTCGGCAAAGCCTGGGGCGACATCATGGCGAGCCGAGCGCAGAGCGTGATCGGCTGGATCGAGGGCGTGGTCGACACCATGGCGGGGTGGGTCGAAAAGACGACGCTCTACGTGCTCAAGGCGCGGAACATCTGGCAGGTCTTTCTTCTCCAGCTGCGTCGCGGAGCCCTCTCCGTGGCCGACGCTCTCGAGAAGATCGGGATCTCTCCCGAGATGATCAAGCGCTTCGCTGGCTACGGAAAGAACATCGTCGACGGGATGCGCTTCGGAG
>CAYYWA010000594.1:0-2327 GCA_964475255.1 uncultured Sorangium sp. | reverse complement strand
GATTGCCGGAGCTCTCCGGGAATGTAGGGCAGCGGAGGTTCACGGGGGCATGCTTTTGCGGGATGTCACACGGTTCTTTCTCGTGGCATCGTCGTCACGACCATGCTGACTCCCCTCGTTCCCCGCGGCCGCTCCCTCCTCTGCTTGCTGGCCGCACTGGGGGCCGTCGGATGCTTCGGTGGGACCGAGTCGAAAAGCGATGAGCGCACGGAGCCGGAGCCCAGGGCGTTTTGGCCGTGGCTCGCGGACTACGAGAGCCCGGGGTGCACGCAGCCGAACGTGAGCTGCTCCAGCTTCGTGGACGCGCGTGACGGCAAGACGTACCGGGCCGTCACCGTCGGCGCCCAAACGTGGATGGGGACGGCGCTGAACTACGGCGAGTTCACGGCCGAGCCAGTATCGAGCTCTCCAGAAGGGGGAGTCTTCAAGCGGTGCCCCCTCGGAGAACCCGAGTGGTGCGACCGCGCTGGCGCGCTCTACACGTGGCACACGATGATGGCGCTGCCGGAGGCGTGCGAAGCCGAGGAGTGTCTCTCCTTCGTCCGCGCACCCCACCAAGGGATCTGCCCCGATGGCTGGCACGTGCCGACCATCGAAGAGACGACGACGTTGCTCGACGCCGTGGGCACCGCCATAGGCCCGGACTGCGACACCGGTGCTGCGCTCAAGGCGACGAAGGGGTGGGTGAACGTCAACGGTGAGGACGTGAATACCGATTCGTCCGGCCTGTCCGTCTTCCCTCAGACGATGGCGGAGAGGGCCGGAACCGTTTGGGTCACGAGGACCGGGATCTGGACGGCGTCCATCGACGCACGAGGCGCCGGCCTTCTCTCCGTCTCTTACGGCTCGGACTGCGCGCTCCTGGATCGCTACTTCGCCAACACGAACCGCATAGAGAGCGTCCGGTGCGTGGAGGACTAGCGCACCGCAAGTCCCGATTGCACGAACGAGCCCGGCCAAGTGACGAGGAGCACGAGTCCGCGGACCGGACCGAGCTCCTTCGAACGTTCTGCCCGGGACGCCGAGTCAGCGCTTGTTGAAGAAGTCCGCAAAGGGGTTGTTCCGGAAACCCTTGTCCGCTCCGCCGCCACCCTTTTCGCGAGCCGGCTTCGCGCGCGGGCGGCGATCGCCGGCCTCGTTCTTCGACCGCGGAGCGCTCGGGCGCTGCCCACGCTCGTTGCCGGCGTCGCGCCGAGCGGTGAGCGCGATGCGCCGGCGCTCGAGATCCACCTCCAGGACGCGCACTTGGATTTTGTCGCCGACCTTGACCACCTCGTGCGGATCTTTGACGAAGCGATCGGCGAGCTGGGAGATGTGGACGAGGCCGTCTTGGTGGACGCCGACGTCGACGAAGGCTCCGAACGCCGTGATGTTCGTCACCACGCCCTCGAGCTCCATGCCCGGGCGCAGATCCGTGAGCTCGCGAACATCGTCCCGAAACTTCGGCGGCTCGAAGCTCTTGCGCGGATCACGCCCCGGCTTGTCCAGCTCGGCCAGGATGTCGTCCAGCGTGAAGTCTCCGACGTCCCCGCTCTTGTACCGCGCGCGATCGATGCGGCGGAGCAGTGCGGCGTTGCCGATGAGCGAAACGAGCGGCACGCCGAGATCCTGCGCCATGCGCTCGACCAGGGCGTAGCGCTCGGGGTGCACGGCGCTCGCGTCGAGCGGGTGCTCGCCGCCCGTGATGCGCAAGAACCCGGCGGCCTGCTCGAAGGTGCGCGGCCCGAGACCGGTCACCTCGAGCAGGGCCTTGCGCGAGCGGAAAGGGCCGCGCTGATCGCGATGGGCGACGATGCGCTTGGCGAGCGACGACCCGATCCCGGCGACGCGTGACAAGAGCGACGCGCTCGCCGTATTGAGCTCGACGCCGACGCTGTTCACGCAGCTCTCGACGACCTCGTCGAGCTTTCGGCCCAGCGCCGACTGGCCCACGTCGTGCTGATACTGGCCGACGCCGATGCTCTTGGGGTCGATCTTTACGAGCTCGGCGAGCGGATCCTGGAGGCGCCGCGCGATGCTGATCGCGCCGCGCACGGTCAGGTCGAGATCGGGGAACTCGTCCCGCGCCGTGTCGCTGGCGGAGTAGACGCTCGCCCCGGCCTCGTTCACCGAGACGCAGAACGTCTCGGTCAGCCCTTCCTCGCGCAGGACGCCGCGGACGAAGCTCTCCGTCTCCCGCCCGTGCGTCCCGTTGCCGACCGCGACGGCGCGGACCGGATACTGCGTGCACAGCCGCCGCAGCGTCTCTTTGGCCTTCTCGAGCGCCGCCGGGCCCTGGACCAAGTAGAGGGTGTCGTGGGCGAGCAGCTTGCCGGTCTCGTCCACGA
>CAYYWA010000593.1:0-2340 GCA_964475255.1 uncultured Sorangium sp. | reverse complement strand
CTCCCCACGCGGGCACTCTGCTCGACGCTGTTTGCCGCGTATTTCGGTCGCTAGCCGTTTGTCGCTCTAGCCGAGGGCGGCCGATCGCCAGCCCGAAATCCGAGCTTGGCCCCGATCCCGCGGCAGCGTGGCCACTCCTCGGCCAGCGGGGCGATCCATGTACTATCGTCCGCACCGCGTTCTGGACACTCATGACGGCGTTCGACTACATCGTGATTGGAGGAGGCAGCGCCGGAGTGGCTTCGGCGCGGCGCGCGCGCACCTACGGCGCACGGGTGGCCCTCGTCGAGTCGGGAGCCCTCGGGGGCACCTGCGTCAACCTCGGGTGTATCCCGAAGAAGATCCTCTGGAATGCCGCCGACCTCGCGGAGCGGCTCGAGGATTTGGCCGACTACGGCATCGAGATCGAGGGCGACCACCGCTTCGACTACTCGGTGCTGCGCGAGGCGAGCCGCGCCCACGTGGCGAAGCTCAATGCCCGCTTCGCCGAGCACCTCGTGCGCGAGGGCGTTCACCTGTTCACTGGCACGGCGACATTCTCCGAGCGCGGAACGGTCCTCGTCGGTGGGGTCGAGCTCACCGCCAAGGCGATCGCCATCGCCACCGGCGCGCGGCCCTCCGTGCCGCCTCTGCCCGGCGCCGAGCTCGGCATGACCTCGGACGACTGGTTCGCGCAGGCGTCCCTCCCTCGGCGGCTCCTGATCGTCGGAGGCGGGTACATCGGTGTGGAGTTCTCGGGTATCGCGCGCGCGCTCGGCAGTGAGGTCACGTTCGCGTTCCGCAGAGAAGCGCCGCTCGTGCGCTTCGATCGGTTGATTCGCGAGGTGCTCAGCGAGGAGCTCGCGCGCATGGGCATTCGCCTCGAGCCGCGCTGGACGGCCGCGGCGCTCGAGCGGCGCGCGGACGGGCTCCTGGGTGCCCGCGGCGACGACGGCCGGGATTTATCGGGGTTCGACGCCGTGCTCTGGGCGACGGGGCGCTCGCCCAACGTCGAGAGCTTGGGGCTCGAGCGAGTGGGCGTCGTCACGGACACCGCGGGGTTCATCGTCACCGACGAGTACCAGCGCACGAGCTCGCCCGGCATTCACGCCATCGGCGACGTCACCGGGCGCATTCAGCTCACGCCCGTGGCGATCGCCGCGGGTCGACGGCTCGCCGATCGGCTCTTCGGCGGCCAGCCCGAGGCGCGCATCGACTACGAGAACGTGCCGACCGTCGTGTTCAGTCCCCCGCCGATCGGCAGCGTCGGCCTCGACGAAGACACGGCGCGCGAGGTGTACGGCGATGCCGTGCGCGTCTACACCACGCGCTTTACCGGCTTGTATCACGCGGTCACCCGCAGAAAGCCGCGCACCGCGATGAAGCTCGTCGTCACCGGGCCCGAAGAGCGCGTCGTCGGCGTGCACGCGATCGGGCTCGGCGCCGACGAGCTTTTGCAGGGGTTCGCGGTCGCGCTCCGCATGGGGGCGACGAAGGCGGACCTCGACCGCACGATCGCGATTCACCCGACCGCGGCCGAAGAGCTCGTCACGCTGCGCTGAGCGAGCGCATCGATCAGCTCGTCGCGCTGCGCTGAGCGAGCGCACCGACCGGCTCTTCGCCGATCAGCTTCAAGTACACGTAGGCGAGCGCGAGCGCGGAAACGGGCGCGCTGATCAAGAGCACTCCCACGCAGCACGCGAGCACACCCGCGATCCCGAGGAGCAGGATCAGGAGCGAGAGCACGAAGAGATTCATCTTGTGCCCGCGCGTCAGGTTGAAGCTCTCCTTCAGCGCATCGACCGGAGCCATACCGCGGTCGACCACGAGGAACCCGTAGAAGCCGGCGCCGAGCGCGACCACGACCCCGGGAACGATGCACGCGATCACACCGATCGTGACGGCGATCGAGTACAAAAAGTGCGCGAGCAGCATGGGCCCGAAGAACCGCCCTCCCGAGAATACCTCGTTGAACGCGGGAGCTCGGCCGCGCAGAACGCCGAGCGAGAAGTGGAACACGCCCCCCAAGATGAAGGCGTTCACGACGAGATTGACGACGTACGAGACGGGAGCCACGACGTACGCGAGCGCCTCGCCCTCGACGGCCTGCTGCATGCCGCTGAAGATGGAGTTGACGATCGCGCTCACGAACGTTGCTGCAGCGATCGGAAGGCCGATGTTGGCGTAGTCGCGCAGCACCGTGTCCCAGCCGTAGGACATGGCGGCCATCGGCTGCCATTCCCGCGCCGGTCCGCCCGGTCCGCCCGCGCCCGGACCCGCCGGACCGAACCAGGGTGGCGGAGCGCCTCCGGGCGGCGCTCCGCCGGGCGCCGGGTCCTCCCGCGGATACCTACCCACCCC
>CAYYWA010000592.1:0-2341 GCA_964475255.1 uncultured Sorangium sp. | reverse complement strand
TCGAGGGACCTATCGTGCCCGATCTCCGAGCAGCAACGCAAGCTCGAGCAGAAGCCACTGCCTTTCCGGCGGGAGCCTGGACCACGCCTCGAGCAGATCGATCGTGCGCTTCTGCCCGTCCGCGCCCTGCCGCTCGATCAGCGGTTGCGCGATCACGACGAGCTCGAACAGCCGGAATTTCGCCGCGGGCGCGCCGCGATCCAGCGCGTCGACCAGCGTGTCGTACGTGACCGGGGGACGCGGAGGGAGGGCCGCGCGAGATGCCGCGCGACGAGCTCGGCGAGCTCCGAGGCGGTACGCGGCCCACCCGGTGAGAGCTACGAGGGCCGCCGCGATCGTCGTCAGAATCGGTGTCATCAATGGGGCGCCCTCGCTAGGTCTCGTCACTCGGGAGGGTTAGGTAGCGGTACGAGCTCGTGCTTCGAGCTCGCGCGCGCGACGCGCCGCCGGCCGGGGCATACCCGCTCGCTCCGGATCACCTCGCACAGAGCGGAGCGGAACGAGCGCTCAGAGCGCACGACCTGAGCGACCGTCTTTCGGTCGGCGGCTTGCGCGTCCGAGAGCTTGCCGACGGCCGTCGCGTGCTCGGCCTGCCTCGCCGTGATCTCGGTGAGCTCGCCGCGGAGCATCGCGATGTCGTTGCGTAGCGCCTCGAGCTCCGTTTTGACTGCGGCCGTTCCCGCGCCGCCTACGCCGAGCGAAACGAGCAGCGCCGCGATCCCTGGTCCGCCTCCGAGCGAGCGGATGATCGCCGGCAAGCCGGGCGCGGGCGGCTCCGAGTCGCGCGCGCTCTCACGGTCCGCGCGCTGCATGAGCCGTTTTTCCATCGCCTCCACCTTGCGCTCCCGGCCTCTCATCGACCGCCCTCGCTCATGTCGCGGAGTCCCTCGCTGACGACGGCGCCAGCGACGGAGACGGGCTCGGCGAGCGGCTCGGGGCGAGGCGGCGCAGACGGGTCGGGGCTGAACGCGTACTCGCGAATGCGGCCGATCGGCAACGCGGGGCCCGGATCGAACTTCCTCCGCGGTGAGACGTCGCTGTGCCCCACGATGAGCGGGAGCGCGTAGGCGCGCACGAGGGCGCGGCAGACGTCCTCGAGCGCGCGGAGCTGCTCGCCGGTGTAGAGTGCCCAGCGCTTCCACTGCGCGGGGAAACCGGGCAGAACAGGGAACTCGGCGTGCTCTCCGAGCCACGTCTGCCCGTAGACGTCGCGCACGCGATCGCCCTCGCGGAACACCGGGCCCGGGTTCACAAGCTCGATCCCGATCGACCACGCGTTGAGCCCTGACCGCCCGCGCCACGAGCTCTCGCCCGCATGCCACGCCACGCGATCGAACGGCACGAGCTGCGTCACCGTGCCGTCTCGGTCGATCACGAGATGCGCGCTCACGCTCGAGTTTCGATCGGTCAGAGTACGGATCGCCGACTCCGCCGTCTGAGTAGCCGTATAGTGCAACACGACGGCTTCCGGATCGAGCTCGCCGCCTCGGCTCCGACTCTCGACGAACGGGACTCCCGCGATTCGGTGGTTTTCGATGCGTGTCATGTCGCGCGCCTCGCTACCATGTGTGTTGCTTGATGCGGAGTTGCAAAATCGACATGTCGAGTGTCGATTCCGCGTTTGCCCCCCTTGACTCTACGTCTCTAGTGACGCATATAGAGAGTCATGAAGACGACGCAATCAACGACGTTCGAGATGGTTCAACTGGGTCGCGGCCGCTGGGTCGTCCGGAACAAAGAGACCGGAACCCAGACGATCCCCCGGACGAAGCGCAGCGCCCAAAGCATCCTGAAGGCCCTCACGAAGTGAGGGCCCCCGGGGGGGGTAGCACCGCGCGCGGCTGCATGGGAGCGGCCTTCGTGACCGCGAGCGGAGACGGGTGGAAATCGATCGAGCCGGGGAGAACGTGGTAAGCTTCGCTTGATGGTTCTCGGCATCGCCCCCAAGGTCTTCGGTGTGCAGTAGGTATGCACACCAACCATCGACGAAAGAATCGTTTCCGTTCCCGTCATCACAACCGGCCCACGTTTCCGCGGGGGCAACGCTCGCTCGTCTGGGACAAGCGTTGCGCCTGGCACGGGACGCGCGCTGAGCTCCGCGAGCTGATGCATCACGAACACTGGGACCTGATCCCCTTCCGCTACCCGCGGGATATCCTCTGGAAGTACTGGTGACCGAGTCTCCTGCTTCGCCTACAGGACGGTTCGGCGTGGTCACTCTCCTGCTTCCGACTCACTATCGCGCAGATCCGCCGCGCGAGCGCGCTTCGAGGCGGTTCTGGCATGGTCACAACTTGTAAGAACGGCTTACAGGTTGCCGACTCGTCCGCGCGAGCATGCT
>CAYYWA010000591.1:0-2348 GCA_964475255.1 uncultured Sorangium sp. | reverse complement strand
AGAGTCTGAACACCTCCTCGCGCGCAACCAGCAGGCCCTGTATAAGGGGCTTACGCTTCTCGAGCGGATCTCACAGTCGTGGATCTCGGCGATCCCCCAGCCCGCCGTGCGCTTCGAGGAGAAACCGTAGACAGTTAAGAGCTTCCTGGTTGCTTCGAGCAGACGAGCCAGTACGTCTGCGGACTCCACCTGCTGCGCTTCTGCTCCGCCGGGCGGCGGCGCGTACAAGAGATGCAGCGTGGCCTTGCAGCCTGCAGGAACGACTTCGTACACGATCGGCTTGGTTCCGGCACGGCGCGCGCGGTCATGTGGGTTGATAACCTCGAAATCCACTTTGTCGAACCACGTCGGGAAGCAGCGAAGAGCGCCGCGAGAGAAGTTCTCATCCTCGCTCTTGGCGTTGCCGAACAGATGAACGATCCAGGGTGGGTCCAGCCAATCGTCGAGCTTGCCGTCGTGCTTCGCGAGGTGGTCGAGAAGGCCGTGATCCATGCGGCAGGTCCAGCGTAAGAGGCCCTTCCAGCTCGAAGCCGACATGAAGGGAACCCCGAAGATCCGATCCTTCCTCACGGGGTTGGGGAGGACATGGAAGGGCCGGTCGTCCTTCGAGTACCAGGGCGCCTTGAGCTCGAAGTGAATGTGAAGAGAGCACCAGCCGGGGAGCAAAGGCCTCGGCGGCTCGGCGAGCTGCAGATCGTCGGGAAGACTCAGCGCTTGCTTGCTCGCGCAATTCTGGTACTGGCGCCGGGCACCTTCGGTATCGCGTGGTACCCAGACCAAGTAGTCAGGAAGCTGGCCAACAAGATCGAAAGCCGATGTTATTCTGGGGTTGACGTGCTGTCCAGCAAGGGCTGCGTGAATGTCAAACATCACGCGCTCGCTCCTCGAAGGAGCTGGTCGAGGATCGCGTCCCCTGTCTTGAACTCGGCGTCTTTGAGATCTGGCCATGCGCTCCTCAGCTTGGTCTTGATCGCGTCGAGGGTGAGCTGGTCGCCGTTCGTGAACCCAAACGTGCGCGGTGGGTTCTTGACGCTGAAGACCTTCTTGCTTTCCGGCTGCTGCCCACTGCCTGCGCGACGCCCTGCGAGCCACGAATCCTGTTGGCTCGACTGTCGCTTCGGTTCTGGACGCCCGATCACCCTGTTGAAGGTGCTCCGGTTCGTATCCTGTCGCGCGAGGTAGCGGTCAGTGACCGACCACAAGTTGGCGAGGGAGGCCCAAGCAAAGCCCGCATGTTCGATCTGTCGCCACCGCCGATCGCCAACGTACGATCTCAACCCATCGGGATCGATGGAGTCGAGGTTGGGCGCTCGTTTGACGCTGATGACCCCGTAGTCGCGATGATGGGGAGCGTTCTGGCGCCTGTTCTCGTCGGTGGGCTTGTAGACCGTCTTGCCGCCAATCGCCGCGTAGTCCGCAATGAGCCGCAGCGTCATATCAAGCAGCTTCCATTCCTCGAGGCTCGTCGGTCGCGTTACGGTGAAAGCGACCGCGAACCTCTTGCCCGCCTTGATCTGTGCTTGCTGGGCACCGCCGTTGGCATCTCGCACGTCGAATCGGAACTTCCGCGCCCAACCCGTGCAGCCAAACAGCTCGCAGACAACGCACCGGCGCCCTTGGCGGTCGGGACATCGTAACTCGGGCCTCGAGGGGTCGCACGCGCTGCCGCCGAGTCCCCGAACGAGCACCTCGAACCACCAGCGGACCGAGCCGAGTAGACCCGTCGGGATGAGGCGCTTGGCCTGCTTGGACTGCGCGGTGTTCGCGTCGCCCGTCCAGATGTCAGTGAGTGCCTGCAGCTCGTAAGTTCGCGCCCCGCTCTGTGTCATCCTCAACCCCCTAATACCTTCATCGCCGCCGTCTTAGCAGCGCCATAGAAGATCGGGTCGACGTGCGCCATGATGTCCGCGCTGACGTCGACGAAGTTGCGCTTGTTCTCGCCGAGGATGAAACCGTGGCTGGCGAGGTCGCGCGCGATGCCCAGGTCCGACCGCAACTCGGCGCCGCCTCGCGCGACGCGAGGCATGGAAGGAAGGTCTGCATGTTCGTGGGCTTTCGTCATGAGCTGCTCCCGACCTGTCATCCGGCTGCTACCTCGCTCTTGCCGCCCCGAATCTCATCATAGATCCGCTTTACAAGGAGCCGAAATGCGAGATCTTGGAACTGCACGTCGTTGAGGTACCGGGTGACGATCTCCTGGTTCTGGTCCATGCGGTCGACCATGAGCTCTTCGACCTTACCCTTCATGGCGAGAGCGAAGTTGTCGAGCGGGTTGGCCATTGCGCGCTGCACCACCTCGTCGTCGAGCTTCGCGGCGGCCACGAACTGGTCGAAGAGGAGTTGGTCGG
>CAYYWA010000590.1:0-2353 GCA_964475255.1 uncultured Sorangium sp. | reverse complement strand
GGCTACGAGCTCGCGCTCGAAGCCGATCCGAGCTCGGAGAGCGCCCTGCGCGCGTTGCTCACCGCCGTGAGCCGAGAGCGCGCTGCCGAGCTCGTCTTCGAGCTCGCGATGGCGGAACCCCCCGGTCCGCGTGCGGCGCTGCACTTCTTGGAAGCGGCGCTGCGCGCCGGCACTGAGGACACGGCGCTCTTCGAGATCGCCCTCGAACGCGCGCGCGAGGCGGATCCCAATCAGCTCGCGGTGCACCGACTCGGTGAAGAGCTGGCGCGCGAACGCGGCGATCTCGAAGGCCGGCTCGCGTGGATGCGGGCGCGGCGCGCGCTCTCGAGCGACGACGACGAGGCGGCGTTCGAGCTCGTGCGTGAGGCGCTGCTCCTCGTCGACAACGACGCGACCCAGGCCGCAACGCTGCTCCAAGAAGCCGTGGAGGCCTTCCCCCACGATCTCGCGCTCCTCGAGCGGCTCGCCCGGCTTTCCCCCGCGCCGGATCCGAGCCGCGCGCGCGCCTGGGAGGCCGCCGCGGAAGCGGCGAGCACGGGCCGCGCGGAGCTCTTTCTCGTCGCCGCGCTCGAGCACGAGCGCGCGGGCGACGTCCCCGGAGCCCATCGCGCCGTGGAGCGCGCGCTCGAGGCGGAGCCCCAGGGGCTCGCGCGCCCGCTGCTCGAGCGGCTCGCCCCGCGAGTGCCGGGCGCCGTCGCGCCGTTCGCGGCGCTCGAACGCGAGGCGGAGTCCGAGCGCGATCCCGAGAAGCGACGCGAGCTGTTCGAGCGCCTCGCCGAGCTCTCGTTCGCGCGCGGCGATCGGGAGGCCGCCCTCGACTCGCTCCGCGCGGTGCTGACGATGGCGCCCGAGCACCTCCCGGCGCTTCGCGAGCTCGAGAGCGCGCTCCTCGAGACGGCGGAGGTCGAGGAGCTCGCTCGCGTCGAGGCGGCGCTCTCCGCCGTGCTCGACGGCAAGGACGCCGCGGCTGCGGCGATGCTCGCCTACCGCCTGCTCCCGGCCGACGCCGACGCGAGCGAGCGGCACGCGGTGCTGACTCGCGCCGTGCAGAAGCGACCCGATGCGCTCTGGGCGCTCCGCGCGCTCGCGCTCCATCCCTCGAGCGGAGCGGAGCACGTCCTCTCGGCGAACCGCATGCTGGCCGCGTTCTCCTCGCAGGGGCTGGATCGCGCGACGCTCTCGCTTCGAGCGGCCGAAGCCGCATCGCACCTCGATCGGCTGCCGGACGCCCGCGCGCTCGTCGAGCAGGCCCTCGAGGCATTTCCGGAGCACCTCGTCGCGCTCGCTACGCTCCCGGACGTGCTCGAGCGCGCGTCCGACTTCGCGGAGGCCGCCCGTGCCTGCGAGGCCCTCGCGAACGCGAGCCATGTCGCCGAGCACGCGGCCGCCGCCTGGCACCGAGCCGCGGGGCTCTGGCTCGATCGCGTGGGTGACACCGAGCGCGGGCTCGTCGCGCTCGAACGCGCCGTGGAGCTCGACCTCGGGAACGAGGAGGCGGTGCTGCGCCTGCAATCGCTCTACGTCACGCGCAACCAACGCCACGAGCTCGCGGCGCTGCTCGAGCGCCGCGTCGCTCGAGCGCTCGACCCCGAAGAGCGGATGGCGCTCGAGGTCGCGCGGAGCCGCGTCCTCAGCGAAGTGGGGGAGCACGCGACCGCGAAGGCGGCCCTCGCGCGCGCCATCGACGCCCATCCCGGTCACGTCGATGCGCTCGAGGCGTTCGCGGAGCTGTGCCGGAAGGAGGGCGACTGGGTGGGCACGGAGCAGGCGCTGCTGCGCCTCTCCCGGCACGCGACGACGCCCGAGCGCCAGGTCGCGGTCTACGAGAAGCTCGCCGACCTCTACGACACGACGCTGCCGAACCCCGAGCGCGCCGAGCTCGCGTACTGCGAGGTCCTCAAGCGAGCCCCGGACCATCCCCCCGCCGTCGATCGGTTGCTCTCCCGCTACGCCGAGCTCGGGCGGCGGGATTCGGCGGTCCGGCTCGCGACGGAGTTCGTCGAGCGCGCCCAAGATCCGGAAGAAAAGCGCGGGCGGCTCGTGCGGCTCGCGTGGGTGCTCGAGCACGTCGCGAACGAGCGCGCGCAGGCGGAAACCCTGCTCGATCGCGCGCGCCGCGAGGCTCCCCACGCCGCGCGCATCTTGCGCGCTCTCGTGGAGCTCCGGCGGCGCGCGGGACAAGAGGCCCAGGCCCGGGCGCAGCTCGAGCGCGCGAGCTCCGATGCGCGCCGCGCGCTCGGAACCGGGCGCTTCGAGGTCGCGTTCTTCGAGGTGCTGGCGACCGCGGCCGAGCTCCGCGGCGCCCCTGACGCCGCTCGCATCGCGCACGCGACGCTCGCGGCGCTCCACGGCG
>CAYYWA010000589.1:0-2365 GCA_964475255.1 uncultured Sorangium sp. | reverse complement strand
GGATACGCGGCCGGCATGCAACGCACCACTCTGGTCAGCGTCGGCTTGCTCTTCGTGTTCGGTGTCGCGTTCGCGGTCGCCGCCGGTCGAGGAGGGCGCGCGGCACCACACGAGTCCGCGGCAAGCGTCATTTCGAGCACTCCTGTCGTCGTGACAGAAGCGCCGTCGGCCGCGCCGAGCGCGATGCCCGAAGCGCCTCCCGAGCCGGCAATCGATGCACCCGTCGGCTTCGATCTCCTGCCCGATGGCCAAGAAGTGCCGGAGCTTCCGGCGACCGCGCCGAAGTCGGTACGCTTCGGCGTTATCCTGTTTTCCTATCGCGGCGCGCAGGGCGCGCCCGAGAACGCGCCGAGCAAGGAAGTCGCCAAGCAGCGCGCCGAGAGCATCATCGAGCAAGCGCGCACCGATTTCGCGAGCGCCGTCGCACGGGGTGACGCCGGTTCGACGGCGGACGCAGGACGCGTGCCACGTGGCGTGCTCGAGCCGGCGGTCGAGTACGCGCTGTTCACGCTCGAGAAGGGCGCCGTGCACTCCGCACCCCTCGACACACCGCGCGGTTTCTGGGTGGTGCGCAGAAGCGAATAGCGCACGCACCGAGCGCGCCGTGCGCGCGCACACCTCGAGGGCACACGAGGAGCGAGCGTGGGCAGAGGTAGGCAGACCGCGGCATCGAAATCGCGATGTCCGACGCGGAGGGCATAAGGACTAGGCATGCGCGGGTCGCTCCTCTAGATTCGAGAAGAGTTCTCCGCGAGATGTCGAGCGCATCGTTGACGAATCCGACTGCGTCCCTCTCGCCACCGAAAAGCGCTGTCGTGGCGCTCTCGGTGGAGCGACTCCAAGCGGAGTACGACGCCGCCACGTCTCCTACCGCGCAGGCCGCGCTCCTCCACGAGATGGGCGTCCTCGAAGAGCACCTCGGAGACGACGCGGCCGCGGTTCGGGAGCAGCTCGGGGCGCTCGCGGCGGATCCCACCTTTCGCGAGCCGCTCGAACGCCTGCTCGCCGGGAGCGCCCGAAGAGGAGCCCACAAGAACGTCGCCAAGCTGCTCGAGCGGCTCGCCCGCACGGCCGTGGTCCCGCTCGAGAAAGCGCGCGCCGAGCTGGAGCTCGCGGCGGTCCTCGCCGATCACGACGACCAGCTCGAGCCTGCGCGCGCGTGGCTCGAGTCCGCGGCCCGCGCGACGCCGGAGGATCCGGCGATTTGGCTCGCGCTCGAGCTCCTGGCGGGTCGCACCGGAGATGCCGCGCTCGCCGAGCGCGCGCTGGGCCGTCGTGCGGAGCTCGCGTCGACGCCCGAGCTCCGCGCCCTCTTGTTCCGCGACCTTTCGGAGCGCCGCGCGGAGGCTGGAGATGCACCCGGGGCATTCGCCGCGCTCGAGAGCGCGCTGTCCGTCGAGAGCCGGGCGACCTTCGCCTGCCTCGCCGCGCTCGAGCGGATCGCGCTCCACTTCGAGCGACCGGAGGTCGCGCTCTCCGCAGTCGAAGCGCAGGCGCGCTGGATGGTGGAAGCAGGCGCCGATCCCGCGCGCGGAGATGCCGTCTCCGTTCCGCGGCTGCGGCGCGATCCCCTCTCGGTCGCCGAACGGCTGCTCACGGCGGCGATGCTGGCGTGGGACAGCGATCCCGAGCGCGCGGGGCTCTTGCTCGATCGCGCCCTCGCGCTCGCCCCCGGGACGGCTCCCCTGCCCCGACTCCGTCGCGAGCTCGCGGAGCGCACCGGGGACGGCGCGCTCTCGGAGACGCTCGCCCATGCGGAGCTCGAGCGGCTCGGAGACGACCCGCGAGCCGCCGCGCTCTGGATCGACGTGGCCCTCCGCGCCGAACGAACGGGCGACCACGACGCGGCGCTCGCTGCGATCGAGCGCGCGCTCTCCCTCGCTCCGAACGGCGTCGCCGCGCGCGTCCTCGAGATCGAGCTCGCGGCGCGGTCCGGTCGCGCCGCGGAGCTCGCGC
Source organism: uncultured Sorangium sp. (assembly GCA_964475255.1). Lineage (GTDB taxonomy): Bacteria > Myxococcota_A > Polyangia > Polyangiales > Polyangiaceae > PMG-095. Next base: position 409 of record CAYYWA010000589.1, on the reverse strand, counting down.
GAGCGCTCGTCGCGGCCGCCGAGCGCTTCCCGCCGGGTCGGGCGCGCACGGAGCTCTTGCTCGCCGCGGCGGACGCGCAGGTTCGGCTCGCGAACGATCCGAAGGCGGCAGCGGCTACCATCGAGCGAGCGCTCGCGCTCGGGGTCCCACTCGGCGAGGTCGCGCCGCTCTGGCGCCTTCTATCCGTCGTCGGAGCGGACGCGGATTTCGCGGAACGCGCCGCGCGCGCTCTCTTCGAAAGCACCACCGACGACGACGAGCGAGCAGAGCTCGCGTTCGAGCTCGCGCGCGTGGCGGCGCGGCGAGCGGAGCCCGCGCGCGCCATGGCGGATCTCGAAGCGCTGTCCGCGACGGAGCGCGGCGCCTTTCTCGGGCGGATCCTCCTCGCGTACGCTCCGCGCACGACGGA
>CAYYWA010000588.1:0-2382 GCA_964475255.1 uncultured Sorangium sp. | reverse complement strand
GCAGGCGCGAGCGACGCGCCAGAGTCACGACTCAGCGCGGACGAAGCGCCGGCTCATGACCAGTACGCGACAAGCTCGCGCTATCAGCCATGGGCCGAGCTCTTGAGAAGAACGTTGGCCGTTCTGGCAGAGCCGAGTGCTGCGAAGGCGACACGAGCGACACGCTGAACAAGCCGCCTGTTCTTGGAGAAGAACCCGGGGACGTTTCTGGCGGAGTTCGTGTGGGGTCCCGCGGGTGCGGGCAGCCCTGCGCCGGAGACGCGCTGCTGCCCCACGAGCTCCTGAGCCTCGGCGGAGACGCCTTCGACGCGAAGCTGCCGGAAGCGGACGTCCGTCCCGATCCCGGACCGCCCAGCGACGAGGAGAAGCAGGCCTTCGAGGCGACCCTCGCGGGCAAGTCCGCCAAGGAGAAGGCGGAGGCCAAGAAGGCGTGGGAGGAGGAGCGCAGGGAGCTCGCCGCTCGCCGCGCGCTGCTCGAACGTCATCAGTACGTGCTCACGCGCTTGCACTATCGCTACGGCAAGGAAGAGCTCCCGAACGATCCCGCGCTCGGCGCGAGTTCGGGCGCGATCGAGGGAGGCGTCGCGCTCCCCGAGGGCAAGGAGGGAGCGGCCAGCACGGACGTGAAGTCCGCGGAGCGCAATCGCTTCCAAACGCGCTACAACAGCCTGCACCCGAACATCAAAGTGGTGGAGTGTGAGAACCCCGAGCCCTACCGCTGGGGCAAGGCGCCGCGCACCTACCGCGGCCTCCGCAAGATCTGGGTGGCCGAAGATCTGACCCGGAAGAACCGCAAGCAGATCGATCCGACGGAGGTGGTGCTCACCAGCGTGGCCGAGCTCAGGCTCGGCGCGAAGGGCGCGGAGCCCGCGTCGGTGGAGACGCCCGCGGACGCCGAAGAGAAGAAGGAGAGCGCCTGCGGCTGCCGCACGGTGGGCGCGGGCGCAGGGGGCTTCGGCGCCATCGGTGCTGCAGGAGCGGGGCTCCTGGCCTGGCTGCGGCGGCGCCGAACGCGCTGAGCGCGCAAGGCCGCGAGCAGGGCACCGTCTACGAGCAGAGCCCAGCCGAGCCACGGAGACGCCACATCAGCCGGGCGTCTCCGTGAGGCATTGGGGCGAACGAGCGCGAGGGGCCGCCGCGGACGACGCACGGGGAGGCGGGCGCCAGGGACGCACCTCCCCGCGGTCGGAGCAACTCAGTGGTGGTGGTCGTGGCCGTCGGCGCCGCCCTGGCCGCCTTGCCCGCCCTGGCCGCCAGCGCCGCCGTTCCCCTGGACCTTGGCCGTGCAGAAGTCGACGCACTCCTGGCGTCGTGCTCGGCACACGGCGTCCTCGTTGTCGTGGGCGACGAGGTGACACTCGGCAGCGAGATCATCGCTGCCGTCATCGGCGTCGTGGCACACCTCGTTGATGTCCGCGCAGGCCGACTCCGTCCCGACGTGGGGGTCGTCGTCGTTCGAGCAGGCGAAGACGCTGAGCAACAGATACAGGGGCAGAAGGCGTAGACGAGACATGAGACAGCTCCAGTTGGCCCCGGAGGGGCGATTCTCGAGGCGCCCGCGGAGCCTCGAGGGGAGGCCTCCGCGCGCCGCACGTGGACGGAGGTGCCGCTGCAGGGTCACCTCGAACCTGTCCCGTCTATGCGAGATCGGGGGATGACCCAATGCGACATGATGTCGCAGTCGTCACAGGGGCGCGGTGACCCCGGGCGTGCCCTTCTGGTGGAAGTACGCGCGCAGGAGGTCGCGGGCGACCTGGTTGGCCTTTCGGTGCCACTCGTCGGGGTTCTGCAGGAGCACGCTCACGATGATCTCGGGGCTGCGGCTCGGTGCGAACCCGACGAACCAGCTGGAGGTGGGGCTCGTCGCGGTGAGCTTCAAGGTCCCCGTCTTGCCAGCGACCTGGACGCGGCCGAGGTAGCTGCGCCCACGCTCGTGAAACGCCTCGGCGGAGGTGCCGCTGCGCACGGTGACCTCGAGCATGCGCGTGAGCTGCTGCGCGGTGCGGACGCTGAAGGCCGTCCGCAGGGAACCGGGGGGCTCCTCCGCGGGCTCGGAGGGTGCGTGAGGTGGAGCGGGAGGACCTGCCCGCCTCGGGTGATCGTGTACATGATCTGCGCCGCCCCGAGCACCGACAGGCGGCTGTTCTGGAAGCCCGCTGCGGTGCGCGCGAACGCCAGGTCGTTGTAGGGGACCTCCAGCTTGCCGAGGCGCGCGGGAGCGTCGAAGGGGAAGGGCTGGTTGAAGCCAATGGCCTCCGCGACCTCGAGGAGGACGGTGCGCATGAGCTTCTGCGTGGCGAGCTGGGCGAAGACGGCGTTCCTGCTGTGTTGGGCCTCGAGCTCGCGCTGTGCCCGAGCTGCGGCGGTCGCATGCGCCTGCTC
>CAYYWA010000587.1:0-2387 GCA_964475255.1 uncultured Sorangium sp. | reverse complement strand
GTGCACCCCCTCTCGATCGGCCGCGTGGTCGTGGCGACCTGGGAGCCGCACGAGACGGTCGTCCTCGAAGCGATTCGCGATCTGGAGCTCGATCTGCACGTGAGCTTCAACAAGGGCGCGGTGATGGTGTTGCCCGACGGCGTGAACAAGAAGAGCGGTCTCGAGGCCGCGCTCCATCGGCTCGGGCTTTCGCTCCACAACACGGTGGGCGTCGGCGATGCCGAGAACGACCATGCGTTCCTCACGGTCTGCGAATGCGCCGTCGCCGTCGCAAACGCGCTCCACTCGGTGAAGGAGGAGTGCGACTGGGTCACGGCCCAGGAGCGCGGCGCGGGGGTCGAGGAGCTCGTCGAGCGACTCCTCGAAGACGACCTCGAGTCGCTGGGCGCAAAGCTCACGCGTCACCACGTGCTGCTCGGCCGGCGCGACGACGGCAGCGAGGTCACGCTCGCCCCCTACGGCTCGGTGGTGCTCGTGGCCGGGGGCTCGGGCAGCGGCAAATCGACCGCCGTGACGGGCTTGCTCGAGCGGCTCTCGGACCGCGGCTACCAGGTTTGCATCATCGACCCGGAGGGAGACTACGAAGGGTTCGACTCCGCCGTGATCGCGGGGAGCCCCGAGCAGCCGCCCGACGCCGACCAGGTGCTTCAGATCCTGAGGCGCGCCGAAGGCAACGCCGTCGTGAACCTGCTCGGCGTCCCCGCGCACGATCGGCCGCAGTTTTTCTTACACGTGCTCAGTCGATTGCAGGAGCTCCGAGCGAGCACGGGGCGACCGCACTGGCTCGTGCTCGACGAAGCGCACCACATGCTCGGGTCGGACTTCGAACCGGCGGGGCTCGCGCTTCCTCAGGACCTCGGCTCACTGCTTTTCATCACGGTCCACCCGGACCAGCTCCAACGCGCGCTGCTCGAGCGGGTGACTCACTTCATCGGGGTCGGGACAGACGCGGTGTCGGCGCTCGAGAGCTTCGCGCGCGCCCTCGGGACCGCCCAACCCGAGATCGGGGCGGCGCCGGAGCAGCAAGGGCAAGGGCTCGTTTGGTTTCGCGATCACCCCCGCGCGGAGCGGCTCACCATGCCGCCCGGCAGCGTTTCCCGACGCCGCCATCGCCGCAAGTACGCCCACGGCGAGCTCGGGCCGGACAAGAGCTTCTACTTCCGCGGGAGCGACGGGCGGCTGAACCTGCGCGCGCACAACCTCGTGGTGTTCAACACGATCGCGGAGGGCGTCGACGACGAGACGTGGCTCTATCACCTGCGCCGCGGTCACTACTCGGAGTGGCTTCGCGATTCGATCAAGGACCCGGAGCTCGCGGATCAGGTGGCGACGGTCGAAAGCGACGCGAGCCTGTCGCCCGCGGCGAGCCGGCGGCGCATCCGCGATCTCGTCGACCGGCGCTACACGCTCCCGGCGTGACCCGGAAAAGCGGCTCTCGCTACGGCTCGGTGGGGATGAGCTCGATCGGGTTCGAGGGAGCGCCCGAGTGGATCGCCCCGCCCCCACTCCAGAAGATGAAGGGGTGGCCGCAGCCGCAGTCGAGCAGGGTGTCGACGGAGAGGCCGACTCCAGGCTCGGTCTCCAGGAAGAAGCCGTCGGTGTCGTAATCCGTGAACGCGCGCAGGTTGACCCCGTTGCTCCCGAGCTCGGCGAGCACATCCGAGCTCTCGAGATCCTCCTCCTCGAACTCGACGACGGCCGCGTCGTCGAGCGGCGTCACGAGCACGTCGAAGGCACACTCGAAGCCCGAACGCTCGGTGTCGCACGTCGTGAAGACGTGCCAGCGCCCGTCCCCCAAGTACTCGACGAGGACCCCGACGCCCTCACCCGGGTCGGCTTCCAGCGGGATGCCCGTATCGATCTCGCTTTGGCGAACGTCCCCGGTGCCGCACTCCAGGTTCTCGGGCAAGCACACTTCGAGATCGTCGTCATCGTCGCTGCACGCCGCCGGCACGAACAGAGCGAGCAGCACACACCACACGAGCTCCGAGCGCTTCATCCGATCCTCCGTCGTTCGAACGAGTCGCGATCAGGGGCGCTTCCGCCGTACCGCGGGCCCTGGCCGAAGCGGCACGGCCGACGGGCGTCGGAGGGGAGCGACCCGATCGCGTTGGATGAAGCTGTCATCTCTCGGACGCGAACGGAAGCGCTTCACGGGCGGGATTTTACGAGACGTGTCGATTCGGGGCTCTGGAGCGCGGCGCTCGGGAGCGCGGCGCTCGGGGGCGACTCGACGCTCGGGAACCACGCGGCGATCGGGCGCGATCCGCCGCTCGGGGACGGCCCGTCGGTCGGGCAGGCGCGGCGCGACCCTTTGGCGTGTGGCCCGCGACGGCGGAATCACCGCCGCAGGAGCACGCCGCACGGCCGGGAGGCGCTCCCGCGGC
>CAYYWA010000586.1:0-2436 GCA_964475255.1 uncultured Sorangium sp. | reverse complement strand
TACGGGGACTCGTCGTTGCCGGCGTTGCCGGAGGACAAGGTGGCGGCGACGCGGCTCGCGGATCGGATTCTGTCGTTCGACGAGCAGACGGGGGTGATGCGGGCGGAGGCGGGGCTGAGCCTGGCGGAGATCAATCGGGTGTTCATTCCGCGGGGGTTCTTTCCGCCGGTGACGCCGGGGACGAAGTTCGTGACGCTGGGGGGCGCGGTGGCGAGCGACGTGCACGGGAAGAATCACCACGTGAAGGGGTGCTTCGGGGCGCACGTGCGGGCGCTCCGGATTCGGCTGGCGAACGACGAGATCGTGGAGTGCACGCCGGAGGCGCACCCGGATTTGTTCTACGGGACGATCGGAGGGATGGGGCTGCTCGGGCACATCCTCGAGGTGGAGTTCACGATGGAGCGGATCCCGAGCGGGTGGATCTGGATGGAGAGCGAGCGCGTCGGGAACATCGACGAGTTCCTGGCGGCGCTCGATCGGACGGCGAAGCGCTGGCCGATGACGATGGGGTGGATCGATTGCCTGAGCCCGGGGAGCACGCTCGGGCGCGGGATCCTGATGGCGGGGCGCTGGGCGACGGTGGAGGAGTCGAGCCCGACGCCACCCGCGCCGCCGCGGACGCGCGCGCTGCCGTTCGAGCTGCCGAGCTGGGTGCTCAATCCGCTGACGGCGAGCGCGTTCAACGACCTTTATTACTGGAAGCACTTCGACCAGCGCACGGAGCGCGTGGTCACGCCGGATTCGTTCTTTTATCCGCTCGACGCGATCCTGCACTGGAACCGCGCGTACGGCTCCCGCGGCTTCACGCAGTATCAGTGCGTGCTGCCGCGCGCGGCAGGGGCGAAGGCGGTGCGGGCGTTGCTCGAGCGGCTGGTCGAGCTCGGGTGCGCGTCGCCCCTCTGCGTGATCAAGGACTGCGGGCCCGAGGGGAAGGGCGTGCTGTCGTTCCCGATGGAGGGGACGTCGATCGCCGTCGACATGGCGGTGACGCCCGACACGCAGCGCTTCATCGATAGCTTGAACGAGCTCGTGATCGAGGCCAAAGGCCGCATCTATCTGACGAAGGATCGGTTCACGCGCGCGGAGCACTTCCGCGCGATGGAGCCGCGCCTCGACGCCTTCAGGGCGCTCCGGGAGAAGTGGGATCCGGAGCGACGCTTGCGCACGGCCCAGTCGGTGCGCCTGTTCGGAGATCGCGTATGAAAGCCGTCATTCTGGGTGGAACGTCGGGCATCGGCTCGCCGAGCGCGGGGAGGAGGTGCTGCTCCTCGGCATCAACGAGGACGATTTGAAGCGCAGCGCCGCCGACATCACCTCTCGCCACCCGAGCCAGGCGGAGGTCGGCTACGTGTTCTGCGATCTCGAGCGCCCGGAGATGTTCGGGCCGGCGCTCGACGCCGCGGACGCCGCGCTCGGCGGCTTCGACCCCGTGATCGTGACGGCGGCCATGTTCGCGACGCAGGAAGCGCTCGAGGCCGACGTGGAGCTCGCGCGCCGGCTCTGCACCGTGAACTTCGCCAACACGATCGCCTTCTGCGAGCACGCGCGCACGCGCCTCCTCGCGCGCGGCGGTGGGCGCCTCGTCGTCATCTCCTCGGTCGCGGGCGATCGCGGGAGAAAGCCCGTCGCAATCTACGGAGCCGGCAAGGCGGGCCTCGCGCGCTACCTCGAAGCGCTCGACCACAAATTCCACGCCGCGGGGCTCTCCGTGGTGTGCGTGAAGCCCGGCTTCGTCAAAACCGCGATGACCGCCGGCCTCAAACCGCCGCCCTTCGCCGGCGAGCCCGAGGGCGTCGCGACCGACATCATCCGCGCCATGGATCGCCGAAAGCCCGTCGTCTACACGCCGGGCATCTGGGCCCTCGTCATGCTCGTCATCCGTTGGCTCCCGCGCTTCGTGATGCGCAAGATCAACTTCTGACCATCGGAACGCGAGCTGCCCCGCGCGACGGCGCCTCGGCGAGGCCGCCTCCCGGGGTTGCACGCCTGCCGGAGGGGGTGCGAGGATGCCTCGCGCAGGTGAGGCATGGTACGCCGAGCTCACGGGCTCCGCGCGGACGCCGCGCGGTCGCGGGTGAGGTCGTTTGAAACGCAGCGCTCGAACGGAGGTTGGCCCTCTCGCGTTTGGGCGCGCGAAAAGCCCTAAGGGGGGCCGACGAGGACGATGCGGATATCATGCTGTATGCGCACCCCGGCGAGCAACAATGGGCGACCGCGTTCGAGGACGGCACGGTCGCGGTCTCGCTCGGCCCCGAGCTTCGCATCGTCGACCGAGACGGCAGGAGCCGCCAGAGCCTGCGCACCAAGAACGGCGAGCGGCTGACCACGCCGCCCGCGATCGCGAGCGACGGCACGATCTGGGTCGGCAGTGAGACCAGCCTGGGATGGCCGAGACCGAAGCGGATTTGGAAGCCGAATTCGCGTTCGGCGCGCGCA
>CAYYWA010000585.1:0-2439 GCA_964475255.1 uncultured Sorangium sp. | reverse complement strand
TCCCGGCGCCCGAGGTGTCACCGCCGCTGCCCGCGGTCCCCCCCGACGTGTTGCCGCCGAGGCCCGCGCTGCCGCCCGATGGGTTCCCTGCCATGCCCGCACCGCCCGAGGGACTGCCGGCCATCCCGCCCATCGCGGGCGCGCCGCCCGACGCCGCTCCCGACGCTCCAGAGGTGCCGCCGGTGACGGCACCGCCGCTTCCCGGCGTACCGCCCGTGCCGGGTGTTCCGGTCTCTGGCCCGCCGCTGCACGCGGCAGTGGTCAAAAAAACTCCGAGCGGAATCGAGAACCGCAGACGCGTCATGCGCGATGGATACCCGCATGCGGGCGAGTCGTCGAGAGCACGATCGTCAGGATCTCCTCGAGCGCACCTCACGCCGTGCAGCATTCCATCCGAGCTGTCGCGTGCGCGCGGCGCGCTCGCTCTGCGAACGATGCGAGCAGCGCGCGTCGAGACTCCGCCCTGGCAACGCGTGACGAGAACGGCGCGTCCCGCGACGGCGTCTCGAGGGCTGCTCGACACGCCTCTTCTCCTCGAGTCTTCCGGTGTCGCGCGCGAGTCGCGATCTCCGGAGTTAGCTCGAAAATTGAAATTCGAGTTTCGAGCAAAGCGTGCGACGGCATCGAAAGAACGCGGAAGCATCCAGGTCGGCACCGAGACGGCGTCGAGAGCACGCAGCGACGAGCCAAACATCACAAAAAAACGCGCGACTCCGAATGGGTCCAATGGCCCGCCGTCGCCTCATTCGATTTTCGAGCCGCACCCGTTGGCGTCCTTCGATGAGGAAGCTACCTATAACGCGTGCTGGTTCGAGAGGTCGTCATGCGCACGCGCTTCCTGTCCGCGGCTTTGGCCGCGCTCCTCGGTTACGCCTGCAGCTCCGAGACACCGGCGCCGCACCCGAGCTCGGGGGATCCCGCCGCGACCGGTGGAGCCACGGCCAATGGAGGCTCGACCGCGCCGGGCGCTGGCGTCGCGGGCACGCCGTCCCCCAACACCGGCGGCGGTTCGGCAGGAACCGGGACGGGCGGCGCAGCTCCGGAAGGGGGACGGACCGGAACCGGCACGGGCGCGACGGGCGGCGCGGTGACGGCAGGAACGGACGCGGGCGGCGCTACCAACGCCGGCGCGGGCGGAACGAGCGGCGCTTCGAACCCGGGCGGCTCGTCGAGCGGCGGCGCGCCGAGCGCGGGCGCCTCCGGCGATGGTGGCACGACGAACGCTGGCGCCCCGAGCGACGGCGGCGGGACGACGAACGCCGGCGCTTCCGGAGCCGGCGGGACGACGAACGCCGGCGCGGCGGGCACGGGGGGCATACCGAGCCCGAACGCGACGACGTTGGCCGCGAAGTACGCCAACCACTTTTCGATCGGCGCCGCCGTGGATTCTCAATCGGTCTCCACGCACGCCGACCTTTTGAGGAAACACTTCAACAGCATCACGCCCGAGAACGAGATGAAGTTCGAGTCCCTCCAACCGAACGAGGGAAACTTCACGTTCGGCGACGCCGATCGCATCGTCGATTTCGCGACGAGAAACGGCATGCAGGTGCGGGGGCACGCGCTCGTCTGGCACACCCAAAACCCTTCCTGGCTCTTCTCGAACGGCTCCGGAGGGACCGTCTCCCGCGAGGTCTTGCTCGCGCGGATGCGGAGCCACATCAACACCGTGATGCGCCACTTCCAGGGGAAGGTCTACGCCTGGGACGTGGTCAACGAAGCCATCATGGAAGATGGCAGCTATCGCGACGGCAACGAGGAGGACGGCAAGCAGAGCCGCTGGTACCAGATCCTCGGCGAGAGCTACGTCGCCGAGGCCTTCAAGGCGGCGCACGAAGCCGACCCGGACGCGAAGCTCTTCTACAACGACTTTTACAACTACATCCCTGCGAAGCATCAGGGCATCTACGAGATGCTCAAGGGCCTGCTCGAGCAGGGCGTCCCCGTCCACGGCGTGGGTCTTCAGTGCCACATCAACATCGAGCCCTCGACCGACCCGTCGAACCAGGCCTACTACCAATCCGTGGCGAACCTCGAAGATGCCATCGAGCTCTACGCCTCGCTCGGGCTCGAGGTTCAGGTCACCGAGCTCGACGTCTCCCTGTACGTCCCGGGCATGACGTACACCCCGGACACCTTCTACACGGCGGCGACGTTCACCGAAGCGCTCCAGACGAAGCAAGCGGAACGCTACCGCGAGTTCTTCGAGCTCTTCCGTCGCCATGCGGACGCGATCACGAACGTCACCTTCTGGGGAATCGCCGACGACAACACCTGGCTCTCCGAGTTCAGCTCCGGCCGCAAAGACTTCCCCCTGCTCTTCGACGGCAGTCACCAGCCGAAGAAGGCCTTCGACGCGGTGATGGATTTCTGAGCCGCCGCCCAAGGCCGAGCCCTCGCGTCTTTCCGCCGCCTTCGCGCCCGTCGTGCTCGCGATAG
>CAYYWA010000584.1:511-2442 GCA_964475255.1 uncultured Sorangium sp. | reverse complement strand
GATCTACACGGTGCTCGTGGAGGGCAGCGACACCGAGGAGCCGATCGCCGACGAGGTGCGCGGCATCCTCGACGGACACGTCGTCCTGTCTCGCGAAATCGCGGCGCGCGGTCATTACCCGGCCATCGACGTCCCGGGATCCATCTCGCGCGTGATGGATGCGGTCGTGGCCCCGGAGCATGCGCGCGCCGCGCGCGCTCTCCGAGCGGCGCTGGGAACCTACGCGGAGCGACGGGACTTGATCGCTCTCGGTGCCTACGCGGCCGGCTCCGACGCGAAGCTCGATCGCGCCATCGCGCTCATGCCGGATCTCGAGCGATTCCTCGCCCAGGCACCCACCGAGATCGCCCCCTTCGGAGAGACGGTCGAACGGGTCAGAAAGCTGGGCGGAAGGGCCTAGCGAAACGGAGCTCTCGGGGCTCCAACGCCGAATTCTCGCTCTACGAGGCGTGCACCTCGGCTTCGTCGTCGCTGGCGAGCTCGGCCTCGAGCTCCTTGAGGAGCTTCTTCGCGCGCCGCGAGAGCTTCGTCGGCACGGTGACGTCCATGAGGACGTGCACGTCGCCCTGCCCGCTCCGGTCGAGACGCGGCATGCCTTTGCCCCGCACGTGCAGCACGGAACCCGGCTGCGTCCCGGGCGCGACGTCGACGGTGACGCGAGTATCGTCCGGGAGGTCGATGGCAGCCTCGCCCCCGAGCGTCGCCGTCGCGAACGAGACGCGCAGGCGCGTCACGAGATCATCGCCGTGCCGCTCGAAGTGGGGATCGGGCTGCACGTGTACGTCCACGTACAGATCTCCGGGAGGCACGTTGCCGGGACCCGGCATGCCCTGACCGGGAACCCGCAAGCGCTGCCCCTCGTCGATGCCCGCGGGGAACGTCACCATCACGCGGCGCTGCCGGTCGACGAAGCCAGAGCCGCGGCACGACTCGCACGGCTCGGGGATGTACTGACCCGTCCCGCCGCAGCGCGCGCAGGTGCTCGAGAACATGATGAAGCCGCGCTGAGCGGTGACCTGGCCCGTTCCTCGGCATTGGCTGCACGTCTCGGGGGAGGTGCCGGGCCGGGCCCCTGACCCCTGGCAGGTGTCGCAGGGCGCTCGCCCGCGGATCGTCACCTCGTGCTTGCCGCCGCGCATCGCCTCCGCGAGGGTGATCTCGGCGTCGACCCGCACGTCCTGACCGCGATCGGTCCGGCGCCGCCGCGCGCTCGGCTGCCCGCCGAAGCCGCCGAACCCGCCGAAGAAGTCGGCGAACATGTCCTGGAAGTGGCTGAGGATGTCATTTACGCCGACACCAGAGAAATCCACCCCCGCCCCATTCAGGCCAGCGTGACCGAAGCGATCGTAGGCCGCGCGCTTCTGGTCGTCCGAGAGCACCGAATACGCTTCCGAGGCCTCTTTGAAGCGCTGCTCCGCCGAGGCATCCCCCGGGTTGCGGTCCGGATGGTGTTTTAGCGCCGCTTGCCGGTAAGCCTTTCGGATCTCGTCCGCGCTCGCCTCTCGGGAAACGCCGAGGACCTCATAATAATCGCGCTTTTCACTCATGCTTCAACGCACCGTCGCGGAAATCAGGGCGGACGCGGGGCCAAACTAAGGCGCGAATCGGAGCTGTCAACGCGGACCTCCGTTCGGCGCGAGCGGGCCGCCCCCGTTCGTCGGCGGGGCGCTCGCCCCTGGGGGCAGCGCCGAGCCGGTCCAGAGAAGCTCGGAGCTCTGCCGACCATCGAGCTCCAGCGCCCAGCGGAGCACGACGCGGTCCGCCTCGAGCTCCACGAGTCGCTGAGCCGCCGCCTCCGACGGGCCCTCCCGCTTTGCGAGGCGCCGGACGAGCTCGCGACCGATGCGCTCGGCCTCCCGGAGGTCGCGCTGCAAGCGACGGATCTCGTGCGCGCGATCTCGGAGCTGCGCCTCGAGCCGCTGGAGCTCCTC
>CAYYWA010000584.1:0-501 GCA_964475255.1 uncultured Sorangium sp. | reverse complement strand
AGCTCCTCCGCCTGGGAGTCGTCGGCGGGCTCGGAGAGCAGCGCGAGCTGCGCCTGCTTGGCGAGCACCTTGTCTTCGAGCTCCGTCGCCGTGCGACGCCAGTGTTCGACCTCGGCGCGCAGAGCGTCTCGCTCCGCCGCGGTGCTGGTGAGGTCCGTCTGGAGCTTTCGATCCGCGTCGCCGCCGCGTGCTCGCAGCTCCTCGAGCGCCTGCGTCGCGGCCGCCGCGCGCTCCTCCGCGGCGTCGGCGCGCGCGTCCGCGGCGTCCGCCCGCTCGTCGGCCGCGGCCGCCCGCCCTTCGAGCTCGGTGATCCACGCCTCGAGGCGGTTCCGTTCGGCCTGGGCGCGCGCCTGCGTCTCGGGCTCGGACCGCGGCATCCTGCCGGCGGCGAACTGGTGGAGCATCGCCGCCATGCGCTCGCGCAGGGCGGCGTACTCGTCGAGCTCGGGCTCCGGAAGCGCGATGCCCAGGGCGCGCTGGCGCAAGAGGTATCGCTCGAGC
>CAYYWA010000583.1:0-2451 GCA_964475255.1 uncultured Sorangium sp. | reverse complement strand
CATACGACCCGAGGCTAGTACCGTCTACGACGACGGGTCGGAGCTGACGAACCTGTCACAACCTCGAGGCTGCGGTCCGGTCGTTCGCTAGAGGGCAGGCCCGTCGTCGGGAGGACATAGCGTCTCGACACCCGACCGGATGCTCGTGAATCTCACTCCGAGAAGGAGGCGACCCGAGTCGAGCTCGATGACGAGCGGGGCTCGACCTCCCCAGGCCAAAAGCCAATCGCGGTGGGCGGCCGCGCGCTCAGCACCGCGAGTGCGGCGCGGAGCACTGCCTCGGGGCAGGGCGTCTCGACTGCCTCGATCCCGTGAGCGACAGCCGCTTTGGACTCTCGCTCGGAAAACCCGAGACGGCAGAGGCCCCGAATCACTTGCTCGCTCACTGCTATCGAGCGCGCCGACGGCGGCTCGGTGTAGCTCTTTCCGTCAGCACGCGAGAATCTCAGCTTCGTCGAGGGCCGGCCTGCGATCGAAAGCTGCCCCGCGTGCAGCGCGGCATGGTGGCCGGCGCACAGCGTGACGAGGTTGTCGGGCTCGTGGGTTCCGCCCTCTGCCCGCGCGCACAGGTGATGGACATCGAGGAACTTTCCGTGGGAGCAGCCCGGCACGACACAACGCCCGTGGTCGCGGTGGAGGACGTGGCGGCGCACGGCAGGCGGAATAGTCTGGGTGGCTCTCGGCGGGCGACCCGTCGTCGCCGGAGGCGGCGGTTCCAAGTGCGGGCGGGACGGACCCACGTAGGCCGGCTGCTGTTCGTGGGCCCGCCGTCGTTCGCGAACCGGCTGCTGTTCACGAGGCGCCTGGCGCTCAGGCGGCGTGATGGTTTGCGCTCCCTCGGAGAGGCGCGTCGCCTTTGCGGGCGCTGGAGACGGCGGTGCCAGATGGGAGCGTGGCTCCCCCACGTGGGGCGCCCGGCGTCCATCGGCCGGCTGGCGCTCGGCACTTCGCTGCGTGGTGGTTTGCGCCCCCTCGGAGAGGCGCGTCGCCTTTGCGGGTGCTGGAGACGGCGGTGCCAGATGGGAGCGTGGCCCGCCCACGTGGGGCGCCCGGCGTCCATCGGTCGGTCGTTGCCGTTCGGCCCACCGCGCCTCGTGCGCTTGCTGCGGCCGAGACTCGCCGTTCAATTCGCCGACAACCAACACCTCGTGACAACCGCCCGCGCCAGACCCTCCGTTCCGAGATGGCGTCGGCTCGCAACCATCAGCGGGGTCAGCGTTGGCGGTCGGCGCCTCGTGGTCGATCGAGCCATCAAGCTCCTCTTCGAGCCCGGCCCTCGTGGCGACGCTCCCGATGAGCTGCGCGTCACACGCGATCATTTCGACCCCCTCGGCAGGAAGCCCTACGTCAGTCCCGGCGCCGTGCTGGACTCCCTGCCGACAGCGTTCGCAAATCGTGACCGCGACCTGATAGGAGCAGCGCCCGGTATCGGAAGGTCCCCGCAAAATCTCGCGCGCCACCTGGAGAAGAAGCGCGTCATCGTCCATCGGCTCGGAGGACCGACGCCGAATTGCGGCCACAGCTTCGCGAAACGTGGCGTACGTTTGCGCGCTCACCTCGAAGCGCAGGACATGCCGCCGCATCTCGGGCCGCCCGGGCTCGGAGGGCCGATCTCCCGCTTCCCTCCCGGACACGAGCCGCTCGATCTGGCGGACGGTCTTGCCCCGCGCAGCCTCGAGCCATTCGTGCTCGGTTTCTGGCGTCGCCACGCGCGCAACCTCACGCACGGCACACCACGGAAGCGAGCCTTCGCAGAGGGCCGCGCGGAGCTCGGGCAAGCGCTCGAGCGCAAGCGCCGTGCGCAGCTTGTCCTCGGTAGTTCGGAAGCCATAGCCGAACAGCCTTTCGACGTACTGCGGGAACGAGGCATACCCGAGGTGTCGGTGCACCTCGGCGCGAGAGGCACGCAGCAACGCCAGCCCCTCGCGGCCGTCGAGGTCGGCGCGTTCCTTCGCGAGCCGCTCGAGCTCCTCGTGTGCCAAGACCCAATCCACGTGTCCATCGACCCGAATCCCCGCTTCCATGAGGCGAGCATACACCCGTGTTTCGCGAGCTCCCTCGTGTCACACAGACGCGCTTTCACCGCTCGAATCGACGCGCGAGCCCTTTCGATGCCAAACACGCGCGAGCGCGCCACCCAGCGCCCAACAAAGCACCTCTTCGAGCGCACTCGCGCTCGCCAAACACGCGCACTCGAAAAGCCGTCAAGAAAAACCTGCTCGCCCCGTGATTTTCTAGCCCTCCGTCGAAACACGCAAAGCGCTCCTTCACACCGACCAGGTATCTCGCGCGTCGTCGGACTCGTGCGCCCGAGCTCAGTGTCGAAACACGCAAAGCGCTCCTTCACACCGACCAGGTATCTCGCGCGTCGTCGGACTCGTGCGCCCGAGCTCAGTGTCGAAACACGCAAAGCGCTCCTTCACACCGACCAGGTATCTCGCGCGTCGTCGG
>CAYYWA010000582.1:0-2455 GCA_964475255.1 uncultured Sorangium sp. | reverse complement strand
TGTCGGCGGCGGAAGCGGGGGCGCGATCCTGCTCGAGGGAGAGACCGTTCGCGTCGCGGGAACCCTCGCCGCGAACGGAGGCGGTGGCGGCGGTCAGGGCTCGGGCGGCGACAACGGCGAGAATGCGACGCCCGACGCGAACCCCGCGAAAGGCGGGCCGTCGACGGGAACCAACGCGGAGACCGGTATCGGCGGCATCGGAGCTGCCGGCGACACGGTCGAGGGAGGCGATGGGGGCTCGACCGGTGGCGGTGGCGGCGGCGGCGCCGGGCGCATCCGCATCAACTCGCGCTCTGGAGAAGCAACGATCACCGGAACGGTCTCGCCCTCGCTCGAGACCGAGTGCGCGACCGAAGGCACGCTCGCGGACTAGCGCCCGATACGGAGCCGCGGCGTCGTGCACGGCGGCGCCGCGCGCGCTCCCTCCGTGCTCGGCTCGAGCCCCGCTATCGAATGACGATGGCGGGGCTCGGTCGTTTTCGTGCGCATGGAGCGCCCGAGAGACACCACTCGCGAACGCCCTCACTCGACCGGCCCGACGACTCGTCGCGTCGGAAGAGGCATGGACGTTGCTTGCGACTCGCCCGCCATGCACCTCCGCCTAGCTACGGACCCCGGGCTCGCCGACGATCGCTTCCCTCTGCAGCGCAACCTCGCGGCGATGGAGCTCTTTGCCGGGCTGAATCCGGCACACCTCTCGATGTTCGTGACCTCGGCGTGGCGCCGACGGTTCGCCCGTGGAGAGGTGATCTTCCGCGAAGGAGAACCGGCCGACGCCTTCACGACCATCGTTTCGGGGCTCATCAAGGTGGTGCGCGCCGCGTCCGACGTCGGCGACTGCACGCTCGCGCTCTCCGGCGCACGCGAGAGCGTGGGAACCGCTTCCGTATTGCAGCGAGGCCTGCATACCGCGACCGCGTACGCGGGGAGCGAGGCCGTGGAGATCCTGCGCATCGACGCCGAGCCGGTGCTCACGGCAATCGCCGCGGATGCGTCTGTCGCCGCAGCCGTGAACCGCGCGTTGCTCGCCGAGATCGACGCCCTGAGCTCGAAGATCGCGATCCTCAGCGCCGGCCCCGTTCCGCGGCGGCTCGCCCGACTGTTCCTGACCCTCGCGGATCGTTTCGGGGACGAGATGGTCGACGGGAGCTGGGGAATTCCGGTCTGTCTTTCCCGCGCCGACCTCGCGAGCCTGGTCGGCGCACGTGTCGAAACCGTCATTCGGGTGATCTCGACGTGGCAGAAGCGAGGCGTCCTGCGAACGGAAGAGGATCGCTTCGAGCTGCTCCAACCCGACATCCTGCGCGAGGAGCTCGACGGCCAGCGGCGCTCCGCATTCCGAACGCGGCACCTCGCGAGCACCCCCGACCTGCTCACCAAGTTCGCCTGACTCGGCCCTCGTGCTTCACCTGGGACCGATCCTCGAAACCGCGAAACGACGACGGTTGGGAACGCGCCGAGCTCTGCAGAAAACAGAGCCGAGCAAGGTGCCCGCGTGGAGAGGCGCCCCGCCGACTTCACTTCGGCGGGGAAGCGCGGCGCGAGGCGCTCCTGCGGAACGAAGCGAGAACGCCGATCCATCGACCGAATCGGCGTTCTCGTCGCGCGCTCGGGGCAAGCTGCCCCGGCGGGGCAGTCTTGAGGGCGGCGCTGCAATCCGTTCGCACGCGGGCACGTGTCGTGAGTGGCACGACGCTTGCCGCACCTCCGATGCCGCAATTCCAAAAACGGCAGGACCCAAGTCCACCATCCCGGAGCGCGTGCTCCGGGCACGATCGGCGTTCCGGTCGCGCGGTTTTTTCCGCGGGTGGCGAGCTCACAAGGGAGACGAACCGTGATGAAACTTCTGTTGAGGTCGGCACTGGCAGTGGGAACCATCGTCGGAGTCCGGCGCGCGCTGAACGCGTTCCGTGAGGTCGACATGGACGACGCGCTCGGATACGTGGGACTTGCGCGTCGCGAGAGCACCATGGCTCGGGCGCTCCCTGCGCTCGGGATGGCTGTGGTCGGCGCGGCCGTGGGCGCGGGGGCTGCGCTCCTCTTCGCGCCGCAATCGGGCGGCGAGCTCAGGACGCGCCTCTCGGAGGGAGTGGGGCAAGCGAAACACCGCATCGGAAGCATGAAGGAGCGCGGGCTCTCCTCGACGACGCACTCGTCGTAGCCGCCGGCTCGCCCGAGGAGCGACAGCGGCCATCGGGAAACGAAGGCCGCGCAGAGGATCTCTCGGCCCTCACGCGCGTGAGGGCCGGGGATCCTGGCGCGTCGTGGTCGAGCGTCCCGTCGAGCACGGGCCCGGTGGACGCCCGCGAGCGCCGCGAATCTCCGCGCGGCAACCTGCCCTTCCTTCGAAAACCCGTCGAAGCTTTTGCCGGTCATCGAGCGCGCCGTCGAGAGCGTCCTCTCAGCCTAGATTTCGGGCTGACGCCGGAGGGGATGGCCGAGACCGAAGCGGATT
>CAYYWA010000581.1:0-2469 GCA_964475255.1 uncultured Sorangium sp. | reverse complement strand
CGTAAGCTCTGCATAGGGCCGTTCCGCACGCCAGATCGACAATGGCTACGTGGGCGGGGTGAGGTGAACTGATGGCCCAACCCCGCCGCACTCGGGAAGAGTGGCGCGACCACACCGCCGCGTGGAGCCGCTCCGGCCTGTCCGCTGTCGACTACGCCAAGCGGCACGGCCTGAACCCCAGCACCTTCTCCTGGTGGCGCAGCGAGCTCCGTCGAGAGCGCGCTGTCTCGTCCGGATTGACGCTGGTACCGGTGACGATGGCACCCGCGAGGACCGACGACATCATCGAGGTGTCGCTGCCCGACGGGGTTGTCGTCCGTGTCGCCGAGCAGTCCGACCTCTCGCGCGTTGCCCAGCTCGTGCGCGC
The DNA here is from genome assembly GCA_964475255.1 of uncultured Sorangium sp. GTDB lineage: Bacteria > Myxococcota_A > Polyangia > Polyangiales > Polyangiaceae > PMG-095. Next base: position 2,102 of record CAYYWA010000581.1, on the reverse strand, counting down.
TCTGGTCGCGGCATGCTGACGCTGCGCCCCGACGTGGTTGTTCGACTCGCGCTCGAACCGGTCGACTTCCGCAAGTCCATCGACGGGCTGGCGATCGCCGTCGGTCGCGCGCTCGGCCGTGACCCGATGGCCGGCGAAGTGTTCCTGTTTCGAAACAGGACGCGTACCGCTTTGAAGGCGTTGTGCTGGACGCCCAACGGCTTCGTCCTCGTGTACAAGCGGCTCGAGCGCCTCCGGTTCAGCCTGCCCGAGGCGCCCGAGGGGACCACAGAGGTCACGCTGCCGCCAGGCGTGCTCGATGACCTCCTCGCCGGCGTTTCCCGCGCGTTCAGATCACACGATCTTGACCTGGAGAGGCGGTGAATCACCCTCCGAACGGGATACCTGTGGTCGTGACCAAGACCCCGCTGCACCCCAAGTCGCCCGACGAGCTCCCCGACGATGTCGGCCTGCTCAAGGCCATGCTCTGGGAGGTCCTCGCCTCCCACGATGAGCTCACGCAGCAGAACGCGTGGCTCAAGCGCGCCCTGTGGGGCAAGAAGTCCGAGCGGCTGATTTCCCCCGAGCAGATGGCCCTCTTCAAGGACGCGACCGAACGCCTCGGGCTCGTCGAAGGTGAGCCGGGCGACGAAGATCACGAGCACGTGAGCCCCGAGCAGCTCGCCGGCGACTCCGGAAGCGCCGACGCGAAAGCGAAAGAGGGCAAGCCCCCGCGGATGCCCACGGGCCGAGCGAAGACACGTCGTGGCGGCAAGCGCGACAAGACCCGTGGCAGCTTCCTGGGCGGCACGGTGCCCGCGGATACGACGGTCGAGACCACCCACATCTGTCTGGACGGCGCGGCCTGCCCGGTCTGCAAGAAGGAGCTCACTCTTCTGGGGGCGGATTCTCGTAAGCGCGTCGAGTTCCGCCCTGGTCACTTCTACGTGCTCGAGACCCTCGTGGAGACGGGGATCTGCCTCGAGCACCCGCACGAGAGCATCTTCACCCCCGAAGGGCCCGACTTCATCGTCCCGGGCGGCGTGCTCGGCAACGAGCTCGTGTGCAAGGTCATCGTCGACAAGCACGCCGATGGGCTGCCGCTGCACCGGCAGTCGAAGCGCTTCGCCCGCAAGGGCGTGCACCTCCCAGACGCGACGCTCTCGCGCAACGTCATCGCGACCGCCGCCATCGCGAAGCACATCGTCGACGCGATGCACGACGAGCTGCTGGAGAGTCCCTGGCTCCAGGGCGACGGCACCGGCTTCCCCATCCTCATCGGGAACCTCGGCCGGACGCACCCGGGTCAGCTCTGGGTCTACAGCAACGGCGAGAGCGCGGTCTTCCAGTGCTCCATGACCAAGCACGGCGACATCCCTCGCGACTTCCTCGAGGGATACCAGGGGACCTGGTTGGCGGACGGCGCCTCGAACTACAACGCCGTCGCCTCGATGCCCGGGGTCGAGCGCGGCGGCTGTTGGTCGCATGGGCGTCGCTACGTCTTCGAGGCACGCGACGAGCACGTCGCCGCTATCGAGGGCCTCGGCCTCATTCGCGACCTGTTCATGACCGAGCGGACCGCCATGACCCTGCCGCTCGATGAGCGCCTGGCCCATCGGGAGACCTTCGCTGCTCCGATCGTTGCGAAGATCCGCGCCTGGGTCGATCGGTGGCGCGAGCACGAGGACGTGGTCCGGCGGCCGAAGAGCGCGTTCGCGAGGGCGGTGAACTACCTCCACCGACAATGGGCGGCGCTCGAGTTGTTCCTGAAACGACCCGAAATCGAGCTGCACAACAACCGGTCGGAGCTGCTCCTGCGCGGACCCGTGGTCGGGCGCAAGGCGTGGCTGTTCGCGGGATCGCCGGAGGGTGCGGACGCCAGCGCGGTCTGGTTCAGCCTGGTGGCGTCGTGCATGCTCCAAGGCATCGACCCGATGGCGTACCTGCGCGACGTGCTGCCCGGGCTCGGCAAGAAGACGAAGTCCGAAATCCGCGCGCTCACGCCGATGCGGTGGGCCGCTGCGCGTCGAGCAGAGATCGCGAAGGTGGCGTAGGGCGGCGAGCACGGGCGCGAACGTACCCCGGCCAGCTCCGTCGCCAAGACGGCCCTATGCAGAGCTTAC
>CAYYWA010000580.1:0-2477 GCA_964475255.1 uncultured Sorangium sp. | reverse complement strand
GCGCGCGTGGACGAGTTGGAAGGGACGCTGAGGCCCGATCAGCCGAGCTGGGCGATCACCAAGATGGCCTCGACGGGAACGATCGTGCTGCGCTTCGTGGGCCCGACGCGGAGCTGGGAGATCGCGGAGTTTTTCTCGGCGTTGACGGAGATGATGCCGGCGGAGAACGCGAACGTCGTCTTCGACCTGCGGGAGCTGCACGGACACAATCCCGACGTGAAGACGCCGGCGAAGAAGTGGCTGGTCGAGAACAAGACGAGAATCCGTCAGGTGACCGTCGTGGTGCCGCGCCGCGCGACGATGTTGAAGATCGCGACGGCGGTGATCAGCCTCGCGTCGGGCGTGAAGATCAAGATCCGCGATGATCTCGATGGTGAAATGCTGGTTGCGGAGCCGTGAAGAGCGGAACGGGGGTGGCTCACGAGGGTCGCATGATGGAGCGAGGATCGGAGACACTGGTACCGGAAGCCCTGGCACGGCGCTGCGCGGACCTGCAGCAGCTCGTGGACGCCATCCCCGGGCTGGTGTTCTCCAAGAACGTCGAAAACTGGCTCGTATATGCCAATCGGGCCGCGGTCGAGGCGTGCGCCGCGGACAGCGTGGACGCGATGGTCGGGACGGGGCTGCGAGCGTGGCTGGGAGACGACGGGGGAGCGCTCGACGACGCGGACGGGCGCGCCCTCCGATCGGGGCAATCCGACGTGGGGAGCATCGAGCACGTCGAGCTGCCCGGCCGAGGACCGTGCTCGTTCGAGGCGGCGCGACTTCCTCAGCGCGATGCCGCGGGGAACGTGACGGGGCTCGTCGTCTTTCTGCGGGAGGAGCGGCGGCACCTCGACGCGCGGCTGCTGCAGGCCCAAAAGCTCGAGAGCATCGGGAAGCTCGCCGGCGGCGTCGCGCACGACTTCAACAACCTGCTCACGACGTTCTTCGGGTTGATCGCGGCGGCGCAGCGCGCCCTGCCGACCGATTCGCTGGCCCACGAGTACTTGGCGTTGATGCAGCTCGCGGCCGAAGGCGGCGCGAGCTTCACGCGCCAGCTGCTCGCGTTCGCCCGCCGGCAGAACATCGAGCCGCGCGTCGTCGATCTGAACGGCCTCGTCCGGCAAACCGCGGCGCTGCTCAGCCGCGTGCTCGGGCCCACCGTCACGATCGCTCTGGAGCTCGCTACCGAAGGCGTTCCGGTGCGCGTCGACCCGAGTCAGATCTCTCAGCTTCTCATGAACCTGGCGCTGAACGCCCGTGACGCCATTTCCGAGACCGGCGGGCGCCTCACGTTCCAGACGTCGCAGGTCGAGCTCGGGCCGAAAGAACGCGGATCGATGCCGCCCTCGGAGAGCGGTCGCTACGCGAAGCTGGTGGTGGAGGACAACGGCGAGGGCCTCAGCCCCGAGGCGCGAGAGCACTTGTTCGAGCCGTTCTTCACGAGCAAGGCGCTGGGGCAGGGGACGGGGCTCGGACTTGCGACGTGCTACGGGATCGTCAAGCAGAGCAACGGCCATATCGGCGTCGAGAGCGAGCGGGGGCAGGGGACGCGGTTTACGATCCATTTGCCCGGCGCGAACGCGCCGCTCGAGCAACGCGCGCCGAACCGCGGCCTGGTGGGACCCGTGCGCGCCGGCCACGAAACGGTGCTGTTCGCCGAAGACGACGATCTCGTGCGCTATCTCTCGGTGGCGGCCTTGTCGAGCTCGGGATACCGCCTCATCGAGGCCGCGCACGGCGGAGAAGCGCTGAAGGCCATCGAGGAGCACGCGGGGCCCATCCACCTGCTCGTCACCGACATCATCATGCCGGGCCTCGGAGGGATCGAGCTCGCCCACCGCTTCCGGCAGCTGCGCCCAGGCGCCGCCGTCCTGTTCATCACCGGTTACGCGGGCGACGCCTACGTCCCCATTGCGAACGACAAGGAGCTCCTGCGCAAGCCGTTCACGAGCGACGAGCTGCTCCTTCGCGTCCGCGCGGTGCTCGACGCCTTGCCCAAGGACTTCGAGGGCACGCGGGGGAGGCTCGCCGCGGCTCGCGGCTGAGACGCTCGAGCCGCGGCGTCAGCGTGTGCCCAACGCCGGCGAGCGCCGGAAGCGCCTGGCCGCGAGCCTTACGCCGCGAATCGAGCGCGACGCCTCGGTGGCACCGGAGCGCCGGTTTCTCTACATCTGCCCGGAGAGGAAAGCGCTTCGTCGTCCCAAAAAACCGAAGTTTGGTGTTTCTCCTTCCTCGCGGGTGATTCACCATGAGCGAACGTGAAACGCCCCTCGGGGCGTGTCGGTGCTTTGGGACGGCGGTGGTGGGCCGCGCAAACAGGGAGTTGATGATGAATCGGTCGATGCTGGTCGGGTTGTGCTGCATCGGAGCGTGGGCGTGCGCGCAGAACGGGGCGGAAGAGGAGCCGGCTCGCGTCGCACAGGCGATGGCGGCGTGTGGCGACGCCGTGGGCCTCAGCCTGTTCTTTTCGAACGGAAGCTCCGCACCGGAGG
>CAYYWA010000579.1:0-2488 GCA_964475255.1 uncultured Sorangium sp. | reverse complement strand
GGCCCCTCCCCCCCGCGTCGAGATCCCGCCGACGGAGGCGGAACGCGCGCGCGGGCTCCCCATCGTGCGCATCACCGTGGCCGGCAATCGGCGCGTCACGGAAGACGACATCCGAAGCTACTTGAAGCTCCGGCCCGGTCAGCCGTTCTCTCCCGAGGCGCTCACGGACGACGTCCGAGAGCTGTACGCTTCCGGGTTCTTCGACGACATCGAGGTAGACCTCACGCGGGTCGACGAGGGGGTCGTCCTGCGCTTCCTCGTGCGCGAGCGGCCCAGCGTGGCGGCGGTCGAATTCGAGGGGAACGACGAGATCGACGACGAGGAGTTCCTCGAGGCCGTCGAGGTCAAGCCCGACACGGTGCTGAGCCGGCCCGCCGTTCGTCGCGCGATCCAGAAGATCCGCGACATGTACGCTGAGAAGGGCTTCTTCCTCGCCGAGGTCGAGAGCGAGGTCGTCCCGCAGAAGGACAACCGCGTGATCGTGCGGTTCACGATCCGCGAGCACGAGCAGGTGAGCGTGCGCCGGGTCACGTTCATCGGCAACGAGCACGTCTCGTCCGAAGAGCTCCGCTCGATCATGTTCACCGGCAACGCCGGGATCTTCGCCTTTGGGTCGGGCGGGCCCTTCCGCCAGGACGCATTCGAGCGCGACATCGCGGTGATCAACGCGCTCTACTACGATCGCGGCTTCCTCTCGGTGTCGGTCGCGACGCCGCGGGTGATGCTGACGCCGGATCGGAGCGGCATCGAGGTCTCGATCACCATCAACGAGGGTCCGCGCTATCGCATCCGGCAGGTCCGGGTCTACGAGCGCGGCGAGGACGGCCGCGAGGTGGAGCCGCTCGAAGACCGGCGCCGCCTGCGCATGATGCTGCGAGCGAACACGGGCGACTATTTCAACCGCGCGGCGCTCCTCGAGGATCTCCAGGCGATCACGACGCTGTATCGCGATCGCGGCTACGCCCACGTCGAAGCCACGCCGGAGACGAACGTCGATCCCGAGACGCAAGAGGTCGACGTGATCGTGCCGATCGTGCGCGGCCCGCTCGTCCACTTCGGGCGCATCGAGGTGCGAGGCAACACGAAGACGCGCGACAAGGTGATCCGCCGCGAGCTCGAGATCGCCGAGGGCGAGCCGTTCAGCGAGTCGGGCCTCGACCGCTCGCGCCGGCGCGTCACGGCCCTCGGCTACTTCGAGCGCGTCGACGTCTCGACGGAGCAGGGGGCGACGCTCGACCGCATGAACGTCTACGTGGAGGTGGTCGAGAAGCCCACCGGCACGTTCCAAATCGGCGCTGGCTTCTCGAGCCTCGAGAACTTCATCGCCACCGCTCAGGTGCAGCAGGCCAACCTGTTCGGAAACGGGCAGAGCCTCTCGCTCCAGGCGCAGTTCAGCGGCATTCGCCAGCTCGTCAATCTTCGCCTCTACGAGCCGTACTTCCTCGACAGCCGCTTCAGCGCCAACGTGGATTTGTACGATCAGCTCCGCGTCTACACGGACTTCACCCAGCGGAGCCAAGGCGGCGCGCTCAGCTTCGGCTACCCGATCCTCGAGCCCGAGCTCACGGTGTCGCTCACCTACACCGGCGAGCTCGACACGGTCTCCACGGAGACCGACACGACCCTGCTCGGCACCTCGTCGACGAGGAGCGTCTTCGACCGCCTCCCGCTCGCTAACCTCTTCAACGACGGCTTCACGTCGAGCTTCCGGCCGAGCCTGGTGTTCGACACGCGCGACAATCGTCTCTTCCCGACGAGCGGTATCTACCTGTACGGGTCCACCGAGTTCGCGATGAGCTGGCTCGGATCCGAGAACGAGTTCATCCGCCACCGCTTCGTGGGCCGGTTCTATTACCCGCTCGGCGCCGGCTTCGTGCTCAAGCTCAACTCGGAGGCGGGCCTGGTCACGAGCCCGTCCGCCGAGGGCGTCCCGATCTTCGCTCGATTCTTCCTGGGTGGGATTCTCGACGTCCGCGGCTTCCGGTACCGCACGATCGGCCCACGGGTCAACCTGACCGCGGGCACCGACCCGAACAGCCCGCCGATCCCGAATGGCGCCAACATCGGCGGCAACCTGATGTACTTCCAGAACCTCGAGCTCGAGGTGCCCCTGGTGGACTCGGTGGGGGTGCGCGGGGTCGTCTTCTTCGACGCGGGCAACGCCTGGAACCTCGAAGACAACTACTGCCGGACGAGCGGTGTCTCGATTCAATACCAGGCGGTGAAGCCCTGCTTCGACGGGCTCGACAGCCTGACGAACCTTCGCACATCCTGGGGGCTTGGAATCCGCTGGTTCTCCCCGCTCGGGCCCCTGCGCTTCGAGTGGGGCTTCCCGTTCCGGCCGTTGCCGTACGAGGAATCCAGCGTCTTCGAGTTCACAATCGGCAACTTCTTCTGATCGGTTCGCGTATTCTCTGGGCCGAGACTCGCTCATGGCAAATCCGGAGCGCGACCCGGACGACGCGGCCCCGCACACGGAGCCGCGCCC
>CAYYWA010000578.1:0-2493 GCA_964475255.1 uncultured Sorangium sp. | reverse complement strand
GCGCGCGGACGTGCTCGCTCGGTTTCGGCGCGAGGCCGCGATCGCAGCGCGTCTCGAGCACCCCCACGTCGCGGTCGTGCACGCGACGGGCACGGTGCCGAGCATGGGCGGGCAGCCAGGCGGCGAGCCGTATCTCGCGCTCGAGTTCCTGGACGGGCCCTCGCTCGCGCACGTGCTCGAGCGCGAAGGCGGCGCGCTCCCGCTCGGGCGCGCGCTCCACGTCGTCCTCGCGTTGTGCGACGCGCTCGGCGAAGCCCACGCGCGCGGCATCGTTCACCGCGACCTCAAGCCCGAGAACGTGATTCTGGTACATCGCGGCGACGACACGGATTTCGTGAAGCTCCTCGACTTCGGTCTCGCCAGGATGCCGGGAAGCGCCGACGTGCAGACGCGTGCGGGCGCGGTGCTCGGCACGCCTCGGTACGTGTCCCCCGAGGGGGCACAAGGACGCGACGTCGGACCGGCCGCCGACTGCTACGCGCTCGCGACGCTGCTGTATCAATGCCTGGCGGGACGCACCCCGTTCGACGGGGACGACGCGCTCCAGGTGTTGCTGCAGCACGCGACCGCGCCGCCCCCGGAGCTCACGGAGCTCGAGCGTGCTCGCGAGGTGCCCGAGCCGATCGCGCGCGTCGTGATGCAGAACCTCGCAAAGGACCCAAAAGCGCGGGCGCCGGAAGCGCGCGCTCTCGGACGCGCGCTCGTCGAGGCCGCGCGCCGTGCGCAGCTCGAGCCCGAACAAATCGGGCTCTCCTCGACGCTCCTCGGTTCGAAGAACACGCTCACGCCGGCGCTCGGCGCGGCGAGCGCCGCCCGGAGGCCCTCGCAGAAACCGCCCGCAGCGAGCGCCGCCTCCGCGAATGACGAGCGCACCGCCGAGCGATCGCCCACTGTCGCCGCTCGGCGAGCCCGCGCGCGCCGCGTCGCCGCCTTCTGCCTCTACTTCGTCGTGGGGGCGCTGGCGGCGTTGCTCGTCGCGCAGGGGCTCGGGTTGCTCGAGCCGGAGCCGCGCGTGGAGGCCGCGCCGTGACCCGGAGAGTCGGTCTCGCGATGCTCGTCGCGGCGGTCTTCGCTTCACCGAGAGCGCGCGCCGAGGAGTCGGCTCGCGACCTCGACCCGCTCGGGGCGCGACCCGGGTTCAGCTTCGCGGCGCTCGATCGCCCCGCGGGCATCGCCGAGGCCGGCGTCGGGTGGCTGACCCTGCCGGGCGCCGAAGTGTGCATCGAGCGCGCGACCGGCTGCTCGCACGGCGACACGAGCCTCGAGATCGAAGTGTGGCAGCTCTATCGCGGCAGTCTGCGGTTCGCCTTCGGAGCCGGCATCCTGCTCGCCCTGATCCCGACGACGGACGCTCCCCGCGATCCGGAAGGCGTCGAGCGCGATCACAGTCGGCGCTACTTCACCGTCGAAGGCATGCTTCGCTACTACCCGTACGTCGGCGACAGCGTCGAGTGGTGGGTGGGCGTCACGGGCGGCCTGGTGGTCGTGAGCGACAGCTTCATCGTCGAGCAGAGCCGCGACGACAACCGCGCGCTGCTCGGCCCACGCGGCGTCACCATCCGCACCGAAGGCGGGACGCTCGGCCTCGCCGGCGGTCCCGTGGTAGCCCTCTCTCCCAACTGGAGCGCGGGGCTCACGCTTCGATACGGTCACTGGTTTCTGCCCCACCAACCCGCGCGCGATCCGCTCGGCAGCGAAGCCTCGCTGACGGGTCGGAATACGATGTTCTCACTCGGCGTGAGCCTCGCGTTTCGCACCGAGTTGTAGCAAGGCGCGCGAGAACGGACCGCGCCCCACGACGCGAAAAGCCAAGCGCGAAGCGAACGACGTCACCCTGTCGGCGCCGAATGCGGGCAGTTCGACGCGGGATTCGGGCTCGCTCTCCCCTCGTGGGTGACTGCGCCCGATCCGAGCACCGAGAGTGGAACATTCGAACGTTGGTGGTCGCTCGGTGTCGATTCGCGCGCGGATCGAGGCTGACTTCGACGTGACCGATCGTACGATGCGCGCAGTCGGTGGCGACCCGGCGCGCGTCCCCGCCACGGAAAGAGCTCCATGTTTGGATCGACCCTGATTCGTCTCGGGACCTGCATCGCGACCACGCTCGTGCTCGCACACTGCGCTTCGAGCGCCGAACCGCCGTCGTGTGAATCGGGTGCAGCCGCCTGCGCGGAGAGCGGCGGCTCCACCAGCGTTGCGAGCGGCGGGCTGACTTCGACGAGCACCACGGGAGGAAGCGGCGGTTCGGGCGGCGGGGTGTCCACCACCGGAGGAATGGATTCGGCAGGTGGCGCCACGACGAGCGGCGGCTCGAGCGGCGAAACCTCGGTGGCCGGAACGCCCTCGTCGGGCGGCGCGACGACGAGCGGCGGCGCGGGCGCAGCAGCCGGGACGACGGCGCTCGGGGGCGCTTCGGGCAGCGGCGCAGAGCCCGCTGGCGGCGCGTCCGCGGGCGTCGGCGGAGCTTCAGCCTCGGGAGGCGCGCCAGGCGCG
>CAYYWA010000577.1:0-2494 GCA_964475255.1 uncultured Sorangium sp. | reverse complement strand
ACTACGGCGCCCCCATCCCCCAACGCACCGCGCGCGCGCTCGCGCGGCGCGACGGGCGCCCCGATCCGAACCCCCGCGCGCCGCCCGCGCCAGCCGCGCGGCGCCCCACGGTGCCGCCCGAGTCGGATGCCGGCAGCGGCCCGCGACGCACTGCGCGCCCGGCGATCGACCTGGCCGCGTTCGCGCGCAGCGGGCCTCCGAGCTCGCGCCGGCGACGCCTCGGCCCCTACACGGCCGCCATGGCCGAGGAAGACCTGCTCGAGGCGAAGGAGCGGGACGAAATCCTCTCCGTCTTCTTCGACTTCGCGAGCCAGTACTTCGAGTACTCGGCTCTCTTCGCCGTGCACGGCGAGCTCGCCGAGGGGCGCGACGCCCACGGCTCGGGCGCATCGCGCGAGAAGATCCGCACGATCGGCGTCCCGCTCGACCTGCCGAGCACGTTCGCGCTCGTCGTCTCCGGCAACGAGCCGTTCCGCCTGGCGCGGCTCTCGGCCTCGGGCATCGACGCGACGCTCGCCCACGACCTCGAGCGGCGCCCGGGCCCGCTTTCGCTGGTCCTCCCGGTGCGCGTCCGCCATCGCGCGGTGCTCGTCCTCTACGGGGATCACGGTGAGCGCGACGTGGAGCTCGACGCGGTCGGGGACGTCATCGCCTTCACACCGCTCGTGGTCGCCGCGCTCGAGCGGGTGATCCTGCGCCGCAAAGGGATCGCTCCGCGCCGCTCGCTGCCGGCGCCGCGGGCGCCGCGCGATTCGATGCCAGCCGCCCGTACGGTGAGCGTCGCCGCTCCGCCCACGAACTCGCCCACCCAGCCCTCGCCGGAGCGGCGGCCCGTGCTCTCGGTAGGGCCAGGGCCGCGCGTGCACACCCCGGCGCCCACGACGCGCGCGCCGCCGAGCCCATCGTCCGAGCCCCCGAGCCTTTCATCGGAGCGGCCGCAGAGCTCGGTATCCGAGCTGCCACCGAGCTCCTCGTTCCGTCCGCCGAGCGTCTCCCTGCCGACCTTCTCGGACGCGACCGGCGCCTTCGAGAACTGGCCCGACGCGAACGACGAGGGCGACGGCGAGGCCGCGCTCCGGGCCCTCGCGCTCGAGGTCCGCGTCTCTCAACCCGCGTCGATCCCGCCCGCCGGGAGCTTGCCCCTTCCCTCCCTCGCCGATGCGGCCCGCAACGTCGAGGTCCGCTTTTCCCAACTCTCGACGAGCCCTCCCGCCGGGGGCCTGCCCCTCACTGCCCTCGCGGACGCGACCCGCAACGTCGAAGCCCTGGTGCAAGAGCTCGTCGCTGGCGAGCCCGACGTCGCCGATCGCCTGGTCGCGCTCGGCGAGGCCGCCGTGCCCGCGCTCGCCAGCACGCTGCCCGGCCCCATCACCTCGGAGCTTCGTCGCGGCAGCATCGACGGGCCGCCCCGCGCGTCCGACTGCGGCCCGGTGCTCCGCGCGCTCGCCCGCATCGGTCCCGTCGCCGCCTCCGCCGTGGCGGTGCGCACGAACGACAGCGATTCCGTGGTCCGGGCCTGGGCGACGCGGTTGCTCGGCGAGCTCCCGAGCCCCATCGCAGCAGAAGCGGTGTCTCGGCGCTTCTTCGACGAGGCGCCGGATGTGCGCCGCGCTGCGCTCGCTGCCGGTCGCATGCTCGCGACAGCCGGGGAAACGGGACGAGCGCTCGCGGGGCTGCTGTCCGACACCGTCCTCGACGCGAAGCAGTCCGACAGAGTCCGCCAGATGGCGGTGGAAGCGATCAGCGATTTGCGGGAAGTGCGGGCCATTCCGTCCCTCGTCGGCGCGCTCGGCGCCGGCTCCGCCGAGATCCGCCGCTCCGTACATTGGGCGCTCGTCGTGCTCACGCGAGCCGACTTCGGGATGGACGCCGAGCCCTGGAACGCGTGGTGGAACGAGCACGGAAGCCGTCACCGCATCGAGTGGCTGATCGACGCGCTCGTCCACGACGATCAAGAGATCCGCAAGGCAGCGGGCGACGAGCTGAAGAGCCTCACTCGAGAGTACTTCGGCTACTACGACGACCTCTCGCCGCGCGAGCGCGAGCGTGCGCAGAGTCGATATCGAGAATGGTGGGAGACGCGCGGTCGCTCGCGGTTCACCGGAGCCTAGATCGGCGCGCGCTTCGCGTTCGTGAACAGACGCGATCGAGCCTCGACAACGAGCGTGCGATCGTGCGAAAAAGAGAGCTCGTGACGACCGACGATCCCTCGCTCGATCCGGGACTTCGAGCCGCGAATCTGGCTCTGTCCGGGCGCAAGCACCGCGAGGTCGTCCGGCGCGCCGCGATCGAGATCGGCGCGATCGACGACCGCCACGCACCGTGGGAGGTAGCCGCCATGTTCTCGGTGGCGTGCCTCGCCGTGCTGCTCGTCCTGGGCCTCTGGTTCTGGTGATCGCCGCTACCCGCGGCGATCACGCTCCAGCCGACCTCAGCTCGGACCGAAGCGGATTTGGAAGACGAATTCGCGTTCGGCGCGCGCAGCGATAGCAGC
>CAYYWA010000576.1:1426-2511 GCA_964475255.1 uncultured Sorangium sp. | reverse complement strand
ACGAGTAACGCGATTTCGCCCAGCGCATCGAGAGCTGGATCAGTGACGCGGAGGCGGGGGGCGCGAGCCAGGACCAACTCGACATCTTGTATGAAGCGCAGAGTGCCGGATATCTCACGGTGGACCAGGCACGCCGCGCCACCTTTGCGGACATTGACTGTATTGAGAACGCGGGAGGTCGGGCGTCGTATGTGGAGCAGTCTGACTTGTCCGGGCTGCCGGTCCCGAACTCAATCCTGGTAGCCCCGAATGAGGAAGCGTTGGCTGCCATGAGTTCCGTCGCGGAGGAGTGCGTCAAACTCGAGTCGTTCTGGGTCAACAAGGTGTACCAACTGCAGCCGCTGTCCCAGGAAGTGCGGGATATCTATCTCGAAGCTCACGCACCCCAGATTCGCGCGTGTCTTGAGGACCCTGGTTACACGGTCGACGCATCGGCCACGCCCCAAGATGTCTTGTCCCAGGCCATTCTCGTGGCGGGCGAAACAGACGACGCGGTGCTGTGCTTCGACTAGACAGCGGGGGCGGCACCGGGCACGTGGATGCGGGGCGAGTACATTCTCATCGATGGTAAAGCCCCCATAAGAGGGGGCGTGCGTTGATCGAATCCCCATTCGTAGTTTAAGAGTGCGCATCCACCGCATGGGGTACGGGGCGATCATTACCAACATACAAGATTATGAAGAGGCGGTACTAGCGATGAAGAATCGGAATCGGTTACCACTGAGGCTGGGCATAGGTGGCATCTTAACCATGCTTGCTCTGGTTGCAATTGGAGGTGCTGCGCATGCTGCGAGCGTCAACGGTACGACGACGATTAGTTGTACGGCTAGCAGTTACGAACATGTGGATGACGTCTATCATGCCTCGACGAGCGCAATGACGTTCTGGGCAGACGACGCGAATCCTGCATCGACCACTTACGTGACCGCGCAATCCTCATCCGGAAATTGGCTTCCCACGAAGTCGGTAGCAGAGGGATCGTACGCCGCGTGGAGCGCCGTACTTCCCTCAACCTACGACTTCTACGCGAAGCGCACTACCCAGGCTAACTGCAACGGGGCCTTGCCTGGTGATGGAAACTACAC
>CAYYWA010000576.1:0-1416 GCA_964475255.1 uncultured Sorangium sp. | reverse complement strand
CTACACACTGAAGTACACGATCGTTTATTAGATGGCGCCGGGCCTCTCGTTGACGTCTTTCGCGAGTCCACGAGAGGTCCGGACGGTTTATCGCAAGCGGTTTAGGGGAGCGCGCGTTGACTTATGAACCAATGCGGGTCGTGGTGATGGCTCTTGCACTAATTGGAATATGTGCGAGTTGCGCATCGGGATCCGAGGATGGCGGGGCTGGGGACGATTCGGAGAACTTCACGGCATTCGCCGAGTCGTACTTAGGCTTCGCCATCGAGGACGGTAAGGAGAACGGCCTATCTGACGGGGCAATTGCCATTCTGCAGCGGGCGTCAGTGAAGGGCGAACTCACTCCCGCTGATCTCCATGACGCGATTGAGTTAACGCTCGAGTGTTTCGACGACGCTGGCATCCCGTACCAACGCGTCGCGGGCGTGAGCCTGACCGGGTTGCCAGAGGAGAGCTTCACGTATGCGGCTCCGCCGGGAACCGAGGACGGCGACATGCGATGGTTCGATGTGGCGGACATATGCCAGTCGGCGAACTCCCTGTTGATCACAGGACTCTACGAGAGCCAGCCTGCCGCCGTGTCGGTGAGGGAGGACTGGTTCGACGCGTCGCGCCGCGACGAGGTTTCCCGGTGTCTTGGAGACCGGGGAGTGACCGCGTCCGAATCCGACGGCTTCGATGAGATTCTCAACGCAGCCAAGACCTACCTCGATCAAACTGGCGATTCGTCCTGCCTGGATCTCCTGTTCGACTAGTGGCATCTTGCTGTGTTGCACGCTCCCGGTCGTAGAGTGGACGCGACAAGGCGATCCCGAGGAGGGTCAATGGGGGTTCGATCACTGGGCGTCGCAGCCGGGGTCGCGGTGGGAGTGTTGGTGCCGCTCCTTGTTGCAGGCACGGTGGCCTTTGTTGTGGCGGAGCGTTCGCCGCTGGATTCGGCCGCAGAGCCCGCCCCGCTCGTCGGCACGATCGATTCGGCGCAGCGTACGGATCAGACCAATGTCGCTCTCTCCGTCGAACTCGCCGACGCACGGGGGCCGTCGTTGCGCGCCAGCGGAACCCTGACGGCGCTCCGGGTCGCACCTGGCGACGCGGTGGCGTCGGGCCAAGTGGTCGCGCGGGTGGACGCGGGTGCCGTGCTCGCGTACTCGGCCGATGCGCCGCTGTACCGCGATAGCTCGCGAGGCCTCGCGGGGACCGATGTCGCAACCGAGCTGGCGCTGCGAAACGCATGGGGATACGCGGCAGGCACCCCTGACGGCAAAGCGGGTAGGGCGACCGAGAAGGCAATCAAGGCGTTCAACGTTGATCACGGCTTTGGTAAGGACAACCCCGTGCTGTCGCTCGCGGCCTTCACGTGGATCGGCCCCGAGCCAGTGAGCGTGGGCGAGGTCAAGGTCCATGCAGGAGATGAGG
>CAYYWA010000575.1:0-2513 GCA_964475255.1 uncultured Sorangium sp. | reverse complement strand
CGCCTGCACGGACCGAGGTGGCCCGCGAGGCCGCTCCGCCGCCGGCCGCGACGACGGCGGCGCCCGAGCCCTCCAAACGCCGCCCGATGCTCGGTGGCGGAGAAATCGTAAACCCTTGGGAGTGATGACCGGCGCGGCGCGCTCCTTTCGCATCCGAGGCACGAAGTGACTGTTTCGACGGATCGACTCGCGCGGGCGATCCCCGCGGAGGTGCGTGACCTCTGCCGGAGGCTCGCCGAGGCCGGCTACCCGAGCTGGGTCGTCGGTGGCTGCGTGCGCGACGAGCTGCTCGCGGAGCTCGAAGGCCGGAGCGCGGAGAGCGCGCAGGAGCACCGCAACGACTGGGACATCGCGACGAGCGCGCGCCCCGAACAGGTGATGAAGCTCTTCCGGCGCGTGATTCCGACCGGCATCGATCACGGCACGGTGACGGTGCTGCTCGACGGGCAGGGCTACGAGGTGACGACGCTGCGTGGCGAGACCACGTACACGGACGGACGCAGGCCGGACAGCGTCTACTTCGTCGAAGCCATCGAGCAGGACCTCGCCCGCCGCGACTTCACGATGAACGCGATCGCGTACGACCCGCTCGAGGATCGCTTGATCGATCCGTTCGGAGGGCTCGAGGATCTCCGAGCGCGCGTGCTCCGCGCCGTGGGCGACCCCGCGGAACGATTTGCGGAGGACGGGCTCCGGGTGCTGCGCGCCGCCCGCTTCGTCGCGACGCTCGAGGTGGAGCTCGAGCCGCGCACCGCACGGGCGATCGAGCCGTCGCTCCAGAGCTACCGCAAGGTGAGCGCCGAGCGCATCCGCGACGAGTGGCTGAAGACGATGAAGGCGAAGCGACCGAGCCGGGCCTTCGAGGTGATGCGCGAGCACGGCCTGCTCGCCATCACGGCGCCCGAGCTGCTCGAGTCCGTCGGCGTCGAGCAGAATCGGTATCACGCGTACGACGTGTGGCGACACGGGCTCGCTTGCCTCGACGCGTGCCCGCGCGATCCAGTTCTGCGCGTCGCGGGCCTCCTGCACGACATCGGCAAGCCGCGCACGCGCGCCTGGAGCGAGAAGACGAACGACTACACGTTCTACGAGCACGAGCGCGTCGGCGCCGAAATGGCGGGCCCGCTCCTCGAGCGCCTGCGCTTCTCGAACGAAGAGCGCGCGCGCATCGTCGCGCTCGTGCGCCACCACCTCATCTGTTACGACAGCTCGTGGAGCGACGCGGCCGTGCGTCGCTGGCTCCGCCGCGTGAGTCCCGAGCTCGCCCCGGAGCTCTACGAGCTCGCCGAAGCCGACGTGAAGGCGAAGGGCCGCGAGGTGAGCGCCGAGCTCCGGCAGCTCGAAGACCTCCGCGCGCACGTCGCGCGCGTGCTCGCGGCCGGCGCGGCGCTCAGCGTGCGCGAGCTCGCCGTGAACGGCCACGACCTGATGCGCGAGCTCGGGATCAAGCCCGGGCCCGACCTCGGCAGGATTCTGCGCACCTTGCTCGAAGAGGTGGTCGAAGACCCGACAAAAAACACCCGCGAGCAGCTGCTCGCCCGCGCCGCGGAGCTGGCGAAGAGCGCCTGAACCGAACGTCCACGCGGACGTCGTCGGCCGTCGCGGTCGTCGGCTCGCGAATGTTGGCGAAGCGCCTCTCTCGCGGCGTGGAGCCAGGCAGGCTATGATTTCCTGCTTGGAGGACTCATGGCTTCTTCATGGCTTGCTTGGACGATTCCCGTCGGACTCCTTCTTTTACCCGCGTGCGGAGACGATGATGCCGATCCCGGCATGAACGGCGGCAGCAGCGGTTCCGCTGGAGCGCCGGCGAGCGGCGGGACGGCGTCTTCGAGCGGAGGCGCGACGAACAGCGGCGGGACCAGCAGCGGTGGCCTGGGATCCAGCGTGGGCGGCACGAACACCGGCGGCACGAACACCGGTGGCACGAACACCGGTGGCACGAACACCGGCGGCACCAGTGGAGGGAGCTCTGGCGACGCCTGCCGGTCGTTCTGCACAGGAGTTGCGGGGGCTTGCCCGGCGCTCGGCGAAGCGAGTTGCCAAGAGGATTGCGACACCCTGGACTCGAAACCCGAGTGCGACGCCACCGCGAGCGCGTTCTTCTCATGCGCGGAGGACGCCGACGTCGAGTGCGGTGATACTGGCTACAGGTTTCTGGGCTGCGAGACCGAGCAGCTCGCGCTCTCGACCTGCGTGCTCGCGGGTGCCGTCGATCCGACGCTCGCGCCGCTCTGCGAGGAGTACTGCGCCAATGAGAGCGCGGCGCAATGCCCCGAGTCGTCGTCCGTGGAGGAATGCGAGCTCGCCTGTGGGGCCGGTGGGAGCCTCATTCCGGGTTGCGAAGCGGCATGGAAAGCGCTCGTCGAATGCGGTGCCAGCTCGACGATCACCTGCGACGAGGAGGGCGCCCCCGCTGTCGATGGGTGCGCGGACCAGAGCATCGCGTACCTCGCATGCTTGCTCGCGAGCAGCGGAAACGAGTGAGCCTCGCGCCCCGCCGAAGCGAATCAAAG
>CAYYWA010000574.1:0-2513 GCA_964475255.1 uncultured Sorangium sp. | reverse complement strand
ACCTCGTTCTTGATCACATCCTCGGCGAGGCGTGACAGGTCGGAGACCAATCGATCGATGGCCCGGCGAAAAGATCTGTCCAGCGGCATGTGGACTGCTTGCGCCCGTCTCGCACGGCATGTGCGTCGGCGTCAAGACGCGTTTTCAACTTCATCAGTCTTTCTCCCTCTGAGCGCGAATGGGCCGTCTTTTTCGGCCCGGGCCTGGCGAAAATCCGCCCGGTTTCACGCGTCCTCGTCCCGAGCACTGCTATCTTGACGCGGCTCGCATGTTCGAGTTGCCTCTCCGGGCTTACAGCGCCTTCATCTTCGATTGCGACGGCACGCTCGCCGATTCCATGCCGCAGCACCACGCCGCGTGGCGCGCGGCGCTCGCGGCGCACGCGGCGCCCTTCGAGTTCGACTGGGATCTGTTCATGCGGCGCGCCGGCAAGACCGTGGCGCTCACGGTCGAGGAGCTGAATCAGGAGTTCGGGACGCGCCTCGACCCGCTCGCGGTCAGTGAGCTGCAGCGCGCGGAGTTCGCGCGGCGCATCCCCGAAATCCGGCCGCTCGAGCCCGTGGTCGCCTATCTCCGAGGAGTGGCGGGCACGAGCCCGGTGAGCGTCGCGTCGGGGGGCGAGCGGGAGCTCGTGACGCGGACCCTGGCGGCGATCGGCGTGCTCGAGCTCGTGCCGGTGATCGTCACTGCGGCTGACGTCGAAAACGGCAAGCCCGCGCCCGACATGTTCCTGCTCGCGGCCGAGCGGATGGGCGTCCCTCCCGGGGAGTGCCTCGTCTTCGAGGACAGCCTGCTCGGGATCGAAGCCGCCGAGCGCGCCGGGATGGGGGCCGTGCTCGTGCGGCCGCCGCGTGGGCACGCGACGCCGGCGTGAGTCGGATGCAATCCAGGCTCAGGGCGCGACGGCGCTGCCGAGCTCGCGCTTGTCGGCGTAGCCGTACGCGAGGCCGTCGTTGAAGACGATGCAGTTCGCGTCGCCCATCGAGCGGCGCGGCGCGAGCGCGTGCCCGCGTTCGGAGAGCGCCTTCAAGATTTCTTTCGGCGCCGAAGGCTCGTGCCGTGCGGCATCCGGCACGAATCCGTGGTGGAAACGCGGCGCGTCGATGGCTTCGTCCAGGGGGAGCTTGCGATCCACGAGGTTGAGGACGAGCTGCGCGACCGTGCTCGGAATGGTGTCACCGCCGGGGCTGCCGAGCACCGCCGCGACCTCTTTGCCGCGCAGGAGCAGCGTCGGCGCCATCGAGCTCGTCGTGCGCCGGCCGGGCACGGGTTGGTTGTCCGCGACGGAGGCGAACGAGCCGACCGAGTTGTTCATGAACATGCCGGTGCCGGCGGCCATGATCTTCGCTCCGAACGAGGCCGAGAGGGTCATCGTGAGGCTCACGACCATGCCCGTCCGATCGGTGACCGACACGTGCGTGGTGTGCTCCGTCTCACGGAGGGCTTCGGCGTAGAGCGGGTGCACGCGCTCTGACGGCGTCGCGCGCTCGAGCTCGATCGGGACCGAGAGCCAAAACGCCGGGTCGAGCCAGCGCGCGAGCCGCGCGGCGAGATCGGCCGGTGCGAGCGCATCGGGATCGACGACGCCGAGGCGGCGTTCCGCTTGCGCGCGCCGCGATGCTTCGAGAAAAAGGTGGATCGCATCGGCGGATCCCGGCTCGACATCCGCGCCCGCCTTTTGCGTCGAGAGCAAGATCCCGGCGAGGGCCACCCCGCCCGCCGAGGGCGGCGGCATCGTCTCGAGCACGTAGTCGCGGTAGCGGAAGGTGAGCGGTTCGCGCATTACGGCGCGGTAGCTCGCGAGATCGTCGAGGGACGGTCCCTCGGGGGCGAGCGCGCTCGCCAAACGCTTCGCGATGGCGCCGCGGTAGAAGCTGTCCGGACCCTTCTCGGCGAGCTGCGTGAGGGTCCAGGCGAGATCGGGTTGGACGATCCGCGCGCCTTCTCGCTTCGGACGCTTGCCGTTGCCGAAGATCGCCGCCACGCGAGGATCGCGCGAGAGCTCGCGGTAGCTCCAGCCGAGCACGCGCGCCTGCCAGGGGCCGAGCTCGAAGCCGTTCTTCGCGAGGTCGAGCGCGGGAGCGACGAGCTTCTCGAACGGCATGCTGCCGAGCTCGCGTCGCATCAGCTCGAGACCGGCGACACAGCCGGGCACGCCCACGGCGGCTTTGCCGCGTCCGCGCCGCTCGATCATGCGATCGAAGCGCTCGCGCGTGAGGCTCTTCGGCGCGACTTCGCGAAAATCCACGGCGCGCGTCGGCCCGCCGGGTCGGCGCACGAGCGCGAAGCCGCCACCGCCGAGCCCGCCGGCGCTCGGGTGCGTCACCGAGAGGGCGATCGCGGTCGCGATCGCCGCGTCGACGGCGTTGCCGCCTTCGGCGAGGATGCGGGCGCCCGCGCGCGCTGCCTGCGCTTCGCCGGCGACCACGAGCCCCCGGTCGCTCGCCACCGAACGCTCGCCGCCGGTGAACGGCGGCGGGAGCGGCGCCTCGGGGGGAGGCTCCGCCCTCGAG
>CAYYWA010000573.1:0-2522 GCA_964475255.1 uncultured Sorangium sp. | reverse complement strand
CGACGCAGTTTTCCGCATATCTCGGCGCGTTCCTAACCGTTTGTCGCTCTAGCGCCCTCCGCCTCCGCCTCGAGCCTCGCTTTCTGGTCAGGCGCGCGCCCGGCGATAGGCCGAGAGCGTGAGGCCGCCGACGACGGTGGCCGGGAGGGCGGCTCCGTACGGGCCGAACTTTCCCGTCACCCAGCCGCCGAGGGCGGCGCCGAAGAAGAAGGACGCGAGCGCCGTCGAGACCACGCGCAGCCGCGCGTCCGACTTCGCGCGTTCGGACGGCGGCACGAGTCGTCGGTCGAAGCGCGCGAGGAGCGCGTTCACGAGCTCGATCACGAACTGCGTGAGGTTTCCGGTCATCACCGTGGTCGGGCACGAACCGCTCAGGCTCTCGCGCATGAACGTGTTTTGAAAGCCCATGGCGACGACCGCGCAGGCGCCGCTCACGAGCGTCGCGAGCCCTCGCGCCTGCTCACCGAGCAGCGCGGGCAAGCTTCCGGTCGCGGTGAGCACGACGAGCGCGAGCGTCATCAGCGCGAGCAGAGCGCCGAGGGGTGTCTGACCGCGCCCGCGAACCGCGCGCGCGACGACGGCCGCGAACGCCACCGACAGCATGAACACCGGGATCATCAGAAAATGCGTGAGCCGCCCGGGCGTATGGCCGGAAAAGAACTCGACCGCCGCACCCACGAGCTCGCCGGTGAGATGCGCCGGAAACAGGCCGAGCAGCATCACGAACCCGGTCGCATCGACGTAGCCCGCCACCCCGCTGAGCAGCCCCACCCGGATCCGTTCCTCCGAAACCGCGGGCGGCGGGGAAGAAACGCGACCCGGGGCCTTCTCGCTCGGCAAAAGGCCCTTCAGGGCGACGCCGCTCACCCGATACGAGCGGATGCGGGCCCCGCTCTCGTGAGCGGACGCGCCCTCGGCTTCCCGCTCGAGCCCCAGTGACCTCATCGTGCGACCCGTTGCCAACGCGACCAGTGACTCCCGTCGATGGCGGAGCGACCCGCGCATCCCCGCGATCACCCGGCCTTACGGAGCCGCACATGCGCGGGTTAAGGGGCCCACATGAAGTTACTAGGCGACGAAACGCGGCTTCGGCCCCCGGTCCGTCTCCCGAGCCACCGATCGAGGCGAAACGGCTCAGCGAAATCAGCGGGAATTCTGGCCGCCTCGGCGACGAGGGCGCCTTGCTGAAATCCTGACGCGGACGACTATACTCCGCGGCGTGTCCGAAGACAGCATTCACCAATCCTCGAAGCCGGGCGACACCGCGGACGGCAACGGAGTCGAGCCGACGGCAAGCGAGCCGACGGCGAGCGCGGCGACGCCCGCTTCCGAGCCACAAGCGGCACCGGAGCAGGACCCGTTGGAGGCGGCGCGCGAGGAGGCGACGCGGCTGCGCGACCAGCTCCTGCGGACGGCCGCCGATTTCGACAATTTCCGGAAGCGCTCGCGCCGCGAAATGGAGGACGCAGAGCGCCGCGCCCGCGAGGATCTGCTGCGCGACCTCTTGCCGGTGTTCGACAACCTGGAACGTGCGGTACAGCACGCCGAGCACGCGACGGACGTCAAGTCGTTGGCCCAGGGGGTCGAGATGGTGTTGCGCCTCTTCCTCGACACGCTCGGCAAGCTCGGGATCCAGCGCATCGAGGCTCTGGGCCAGCCGTTCGATCCCTCGATCCACGACGCCGTCCAGCAGATCGAGACGTCGGAACAGCCCCCTGGCACCGTCGCCGCGGAGATTCAGGCCGGCTACCGCATGGGGGAGCACCTGATCCGTCCGTCCATGGTCGCGGTGGCCAAGCCGCCCTCGAACTGACCCGCACGAAGGCTGCGGGGAGAACGCGAGGACTCGGTCGCCCCCGACGAGGAAGCCCGAATCGAGGCTGAGCCTGGCATTCGGGCTTCCCAGGCCGAGGTGTCCCCTCAGCGCCGGGGGCGGCGGCTCGGTGTCGGGGCCGGCCCACCACGGGCGCGGAAGGCGTCTTCGGCAGCGCGCGCGATTTCGTCGCGGATCGCGACCGGGTGCATGCTCTTCACGAGCACCTTGTGCACGCCGCCGCGATTGACGGCCTCGAGCACGATGTCCGAGGACGGGTGTGCCGTGAACAGGATCCGTGCGCATCGCGGAAAGCGCTCGCGGATCGTCTCGAGCAGGCGCACCCCGTCCATGCCCGGCATGAACTGATCGGAGACGACGACGTCCACGTGCTGCTCGCCCAGCACCTGCAGCGCGTGCAGGCTGCTCTTCGCGGTGAGCGTGCTCACGTCGCACTCGGAGAGGAGCCGCGTCAACGAGGAGCGCAGGGCGGGTTCGTCGTCCACCAGAAGAACGACGGGCGACTCCGGCGAAACCGTGGAGGGCAGGGGACCCGCGAGGCTCTTCTCGACGGCGTGCGTGAGCTCGTCCGGGCTGAACGGCTTCGGCACGAACGCCTCCGCGGAGGCGTCGCTCGCGCGATCGAGCGTGTATCCCGACATGAACAGCACGCGCGCGGCGTGCGAGAACACCATGTCCTCGGCGAACG
>CAYYWA010000572.1:0-2523 GCA_964475255.1 uncultured Sorangium sp. | reverse complement strand
GGGGAGGAGCCGCGCCTGGGCTCGCCGCCGCGACCGAGGGATGGGCTTGGGGTTCGGGCGGAGGCGGCGCGGCGGATTCCACCCGCTCCCGACCGAAGCGCCGCCGCGCGGCGATCGTCTTCAGATCGGCCGGCCCTTGTGAGCGCTCGGCGCGCAGCAAGTGGCGCTTGTAGGTGCCGTTCTCGATCTCGCGGCAGATGCGCTGCCAATACTGCTGGAACGTGTTGTAGCGCTGGATGATGGTCTGCAGCTTGAAGCGCTTCGCCGTGTTGCGGATCTTCTCCCGGCGCAGGGCGTGAAGCCGGCGGTCCACGTCTTTGCGCGCCACCAAGGGCTCGATCTTCTCGATGCCGAGGAAGTACTGCTCGTAGAGCGCGCGCAGGCGCTCGAGGCGAACCTCGAGCTCCTCGATCGCGAGATCGACCTCGTGAGACTCCACGTCAGCCGCCTGCTTGCATTCCGATGCGGTCCATGCCTCCCGCTACGGTCAGCTCGGGGAGCGCCTCTACCTCGATCGACGCCGGTCTCGTCACGACTCGATCTGGTACCGCACTGGCTCTTCTCCGTGAACCGTGATGGAGAGCCGGTGCGTCTCGAGATCGCACACGGCGTATGCCGCCGCTGGACGACCCGGCGCGTCGTCGTCGAGGTTTTCGACGAGACTCTGGACGGTGACGTACGGGATCCCGCGAATCACGTCGAGGTGGTTCCAATGTACGTGCCCATTGAACACGGCCGCGACCTTGCCCGACCTCTCGAGGACGGAGCGCAGCGCCCGCCGCTCCGCCACCCGGCAGAGGTGCGGTGCGCGTTCGAACCAACGGTTGCCGACGAGCCCCTGCTCGCTCGCGGGGTGATGCATGAGCACGACCGTGGGGAGCGTCGTGCGCTCGAGATCCGCCGCGGCGAAGGCGAGCTGCTCGCTCGGTAGGTGCACCGCCGTGTCCCGGATCTCCACCGTGCGAAGCACCATGAAGTGAAAGCCCCCCACGTCGAAGGAGTGGAAGAGCTCCCCCGCCTGGCGCCACAAGCGACGGAGGTCGTCGTCGGTCAGGTGTACCTGATCGTGGTTCCCAGCGACGTGGACCACGCGCGCCTCGAGGCCGGACAGCGCGTCGAGGAACCGTCCATACGCCTCCAGATCCCGCTCACGGCTCTCGTCCTCGATGACATCCCCGAGGTTGACGACGAGCTCCGGGCGCTCGACCTCGTTCATGCGCCGCACGAAGCGGCGGGTGAGCTCCTCCGCCCGATGCGTGAGCTTTCTGAGCTTGCCCGCGTGGTACGCCGGAGGCCCGAAGTGTGCGTCCGAGATGAGCGCGAGGCGCATGGTGCGTTGCACGACGATAGCCGAGCGGCACGAGCCTTGCTCACCTTAGGACGAGCGACCCAGCAGTGAGACCGCCACGCAAAATCCCGCGCTGGGCGGCGGCCTTGGCCCTCTTCGGAGCCGCGCTCCCGGCACTCGGGCAGCCGAGCTTCCCGATCGCGCCCCGCGCGCCCGAGGCAGCACCGGACACACCGCGCCCCGTTGCCGAGACGCGCGCGCAGGCGCGACAGCGCACGCTCCGTCTGCGTCAAGTGAGCGGAACAGTGATCGCGAACAAGCCGGTCACGGTGCGCGGCACGGACCTCCGCCTCGTCGTGGTGCACCTCCGCACCGCGACCGGTGACCGGCGCCTGGTGTTGGACCTGGGGCCCGCGACGCGCCTCGCCGGAATACAGGTGCAACGAGGCCAGCGGCTCGCGGCGGAGGGATTCGTCGCTCGCGTCGGCAACGGCGAAGAGGTGTTCGTCGCGCGACGGGTTCGGCAAGGCGATCACGTGGTCTCGATCGATCGGTCCGGGCAAGTCGCACACGCACGCAAACAGCGCGCAGCGGCGCGCGAGCAGAGCATTCGCTGAGGCGGCGAAGCAGCACGCGGACTACGCGTTTCCGCTCGGCACACCGCGGCGGAGGATGTTAGCCTCCGCGCCCATGACCGCTTCCCGAGCCCGATCGCGCGTCGGGCAGTTCGCTCTGGGTTCCGTGACGCTCGTCGCCGTGAGTTTCGGGTGCAAGCCGGATCGCGAAGCCGAGACCGGCGGGTACGTTCAGGGACAACCGCAGTACGCTCCGGGATACGCGGGCGCAGCGGGCGCGTACGGAGCGCCCCCCTACGGCACACCCCCTCCCGCGGGAGCGGCGGGCACGCCGACCGGGTATCCGCCGACCGGGTATCCGCCGACCGGCTATCCTCCCGCCGGCCAGACGCCGCCTGCGGGATGGGGCGGGCAGCCCGGGACGCAGCCGGGCACCTGGGGCACGCCGCCGAGCGGCGGGGTCGGCGGTGCTCCCTTGCCGCCCCCCACGGGCACGCCCACGACGCCACCTCCGGCGGGCGCGGCGGGAGCCGGCTCGGCCCAGCCGATCGATCCCGCGGCCGCTGCCGTCGTGCAGCCAGTGCTAAACGAGCTGGCCCGGACGCACACGGTCGCGGGCGCGAAGCCGCTGGGCTCACCGCTCGCGGGCAGCTTCCAGAC
>CAYYWA010000571.1:0-2529 GCA_964475255.1 uncultured Sorangium sp. | reverse complement strand
TGCTGCAATCGCCTTCCGGGATGGTTGCTCGCATCTGACTTGCGGTGCACTAGAGGCGCCCAGCCCGCGTGACCGGAAATGGCCGGCGGCGAAGCTGCCGGCGCGCCCGAGCGCGTGAGGCGTGACTACATGCGGCGATAGCGATCGAAGTTGGCGAGGGTTTCGAAGTACACGACCTCGCCGTTCGCGCGCTTGGCGATGACTGCGGTGGCCTTGTCCACGGATTTCCCGCTCACCGGATCCGTCGCGACGCGGAAGGAGGGATCGTTGGCGAGGCGGTCTTTGCACATGGGGCAGCAGCCGAAGTAGGTCTTGCCTTCCACTTCGACGGGGATCTGCTGCTGACCCATGAACTGGTCGTTGACCATGCACACCTCGCTGGGTTTCTCCACGAGGATGAGCTCCGCGCCTTTTCTGACCTCCGCGCCTTCTTTCGCGCGCGCAGGCGCGGCGGGGGTCAAAGGCGTCGACGCGGACGCGGAGAGGGAGGCGCGGCTTTCGGCGGCGGGCGCTTCGGAGCGGCTCGAGTCCGGCTGGCACGCGAGGACGAGGAGAGGGACCGTGAGGAGGATTCTGTGCATGGGAACCTCGGCCCAGCTTTCGGGCTTGCCCGTCGGGGAACGCCGATGGGGGCGGCTCAGTTGATGACGACGGCGCTGCGGTGATCGCCGACGCCACATTGGAACGCGAGCGTGCGGTCCTGGGCGGCAGGCACCGGGACGCGCACGGGTTGGTTGAGCGGGAGCTCCTTTTTGATCCCGAGCTCCGGAAAGGAGACGGACGTCGCACACGTCTCTTCCGTGGTCCGCGTAAACTCGAGCTCGACTTCCTGCCCGGCCGCGATCGAAACCGACGACGGCGAGAAGCCCTCGTCGTTCACCTCGATCGCCACGAGCCCGGACGCCGCCGTGCTCGGCGCGGAAGCCGCGGAGGACCGGTTCGCCTCCGGTCCCACGATCGCCAGGACAGCGAGCACGCTCGCCACGACGCCCAGCGTCACCCACGTGCGCATCCCGCTTCGCCGCTTCGGCTCACATTTCTCGCAGCTCATTTCTCGCAGCTCATTCAAGCAAATAGGCGGCCAGCCCGCACCGCGTGACCAAGAAAACCGCATCGGCCCTCCTCGATGACGCGCGCGCCGGCCACCAGGGTCGCTCGAGATGCGGCGCCAGAATGCGGTGGTTGCCCGCGTTGCGCCGTGCACAGCGCGCACGCAACTCGCCGTGGGGGTGCGCCGACGGGGGCGGCACCCCCGTGGTACCATCGTGATCTTCGATCCGCTGCCGGTCGGTCCGAAGGCCTTCGGCGGACCGCGCCGCCTTCAAGTGTGGCGCCGCGTGAACGGAAGCCACTTCTCGCGAGTGGCCGAGGGCGAGGGGCCGTTCTTCTCCGAGTTTCTGGGCGCCCACCTCGTGACGATCGAGGAAGGGCGGCGCCTCCGCATCGCCGAGAACGCGGACGGAAGCGACCTCTGGCCCACGGGCGAAGAGCTCGAGCGCGCACGGGAGGAGCGCGCGCTGGCGCGCGTCGCGGAGCTCGAGGCCGCGCTCGGACGGCGCGGCCTTTAACAAAAACTTCTCACCCCCCAGGCGAGGAGTGTACGCTCGTGGTTGGGCTGCGGTGGGCCGGCGGAGCCGAGGCTCGACGACCTGAGCCGACCCACCGAGCTCGGCACGAGGAATGGACATGCGCTGGCGACACTTGGGGCTTGCTTTGGGTCTTGGATTCACGACGTTCGTTCTGCCGAGCGCCGCGTTGGCGGAGCCGCGCCTGCACGACGGGCTGTTCGTCCAGCTCGCCCTGGGCTTCGGCCCGGGATGGCTCAACGAAGAAGCCAAGGACCCGTCCGCCGTGGTGGTGCTGGGGTCCGACGAGGTCGCCATGTCGGCCGTCACGGGCATGTTCGAGGTGCTGGTCGGCGGCACGCCCGTGCCGGGCCTCGTCCTCGGCGGAGCGCTGACCGGCCACAGCATGGTGAATCCCACGATGGAAGTGGATGGCGAGAAGTTGGAGACCGAGGACACGAGCGTGGGGATCTCGCAACTCTCGCTCTTCGCGAACTGGTATCCCGATCCGCGGCAGGGGTTTTACCTCCATGGCTCGGTCGGATACGGGAGCGCGACCGTGACCGGGGCCGGGCTCGCCTACGACTTCTGCGTGGGCGACGAATGGTCCGTTGGCCCCCAGTTTCGCTTCACCTACG
This sequence comes from uncultured Sorangium sp., assembly GCA_964475255.1. Classification (GTDB taxonomy): domain Bacteria; phylum Myxococcota_A; class Polyangia; order Polyangiales; family Polyangiaceae; genus PMG-095. The sequence continues at coordinate 326 of CAYYWA010000571.1, read as the reverse complement.
CGCCCCTCGACTCCGACGTCGTCTCCGACACCTTCATCTCCCCCATCCTCGCCTTCACCGCGACGTATCACTAGGCCCGAATTTCGGGATCGACTACTCGGCGACCGCGATGACTCGCGCCGCGCTCGCGGCCTTCACCGACGGCTCGTAGTAGAGGTGGGCCACGGCGCCGCCGTCGGAGGCCTGGACGGGGAGGGTGGCGCGGAGGCGATAGGTGTAGGTCGCGGTGGCGCTGGCCGGGCTTTGGGGGCCGGAGAGGCTGAGGTGGCGCCGTGTGCGCTCGAAGCGCGAGAGCTTGACGGCGGGGCGGCTCGCGTGAGGCGCGG
>CAYYWA010000570.1:2313-2542 GCA_964475255.1 uncultured Sorangium sp. | reverse complement strand
CCTCCCCGCCCCCCCGCCGGGGCGCCCCCCCCCCCCCCGGGCGGCGGCTCGCCCTTCGCTTCCCATCGTCGGATCCACGCGTCCCGCGCGATGCTCGAAGCCTCGCGCGGTCGGCGCAGGCGAACTGACGGGGTCCGCTCGGAACCGAAGCCGAACGCGGGCAAGGAGCCGGCGGCGCGCCCACGCGCGAGAGGGGGGCACCGCCCCCCCCGACGCCCGCGCCCCCAGG
>CAYYWA010000570.1:0-2303 GCA_964475255.1 uncultured Sorangium sp. | reverse complement strand
CCTTCGGTAGGAGCGCCGACCTCCGACGGCGCTCGACCGGAGGAGGGGCGCCGCCTCGCCGATCTTGCCGCGGATAGCGTCGCCTCGCGGGGGTGCGAGCATGTAGGGCAGCGCGTCTCCGCCCCGCCGTGGGAGAGCCCGAGCAGCCCTTCGGCACGCAGCGTCGGCCGAGATTTCGGGGCCGCCTGACGAGGAACCCGAAATCCGTGCGCAGATTCGACTCGCATCTACTCGCGAGCGCGCCAGCGTGATGTACGGTTGGCGGCGATGGATCCGCGGCACAGGCCGATTCGCTTGAAGGCCCCGCACGGGGCGACCGTTCTCGAGATTTATTGGGCCGACGGGCACTGCTCGCGCCTCGCGCACGAGCTCCTGCGCGGCTACTGCCCCTGCGCGGGCTGCCAGGGACACTCGGGCACGATTCGGTACGTCGAAGGAGGCAGCTTGGAGCTGCGTCAGATCGATCGGGTCGGCAACTACGCCGTCTCGTTCACGTGGGGGGACGGACACGACGCCGGCATCTACACGTTCCGCTACTTGCGGGCGCTCGGTGAGCTCGTGGATGCACAAGGAACCGAGGCGGTGCGCGCTCTCGGTGAGCTCCCGCGCGTCTGAGCGGCATGCCGGAGCGCGTCGCGGTCGTGACGACCTCGTACCCCACGAGTGACGGAGACTTCTCCGGCCACTTCGTGCAAGCCGAGGCGCGCGAGCTCGCGGCGCTTGGTCATGTCGTCACGGTGATCTGCGGCGAGGGGGCCCCGTCCGGCATCTGCTCCGGAAACGCGGGGCGCGCGCCGCCCTCGCTGCGCGTCGTCCGGCTTCCCGACGGTGGCGCGTGCGGATTCCCCGGGGTGCTCGCGCGCTTGCGCGAGCGACCACGTCGCGCCCTCGGGCTCTTCGCCTGGATGCTGCGGGCGCGCCGCGCGCTTCGCCGGCTCGGCCCGTTCGATCGCGTGATCGCGCACTGGCTCCTCCCTTCCGGCGCTCCGGTCGCGCTGACGGCGCCGCTCGCCGGGGCCCGCCTCGAGATCGTCGTTCACGGCTCCGACGCGCGGCTGCTCGCGCGCCTTCCGCCGCCCGTTCCGCACCTCGTGCTCGCGGCGTTGCAGCGGCGACGCGCCCTCCTGCGCTGCGTCTCGCACGACCTCGTCGACGTCCTCGAGCGCGCTTCGGGGGCGCCCCTCGGCGCCGTGCGTGTGGACCTGCCGCCCATCGAGACGCCGAACGTGCCCGCTCGCGCGGCGGCGCGCGCCGAGCTCGGGCTCGATCCGGAGCGGCGCCTCATGGTCGTGGTGGCGCGGCTCGTCCCGAGCAAGCGCGTGCACGCCGCGCTCTCCGCGGCGCGGCTCGTCGCCCCCCTCGACGTCGTCGTGGTCGGCGATGGCCCCGAAGCCCGCTCGCTCGCGCAGGCATTTCCCGAGGCGCGCTTCGTCGGTCGCGTTCCCCGCCGTACGGCGCTCACCTGGATCGCCGCCGCCGACGTCCTCGTGAGCGCTTCGGCCGACGAGGGCGCCCCGACGGCCATCCGCGAGGCGCGAGCGCGCGCGGTCCCCGTGGTGGCCCGACGCGCCGGCGACCTCGCGCGCTGGGCAGAGGCGGACCCGGGCCTGTTCGTGCTACCGTGACCGCGCCGCGCACATGATCGCCGAGCCATCAGCGTGCGCCGCGGATGCGCGGCAAAAGCTCCGCAAAGTTGCAGGGCTTCGTCTTCACGTCGAACTGCGGCAAAAGGAGCTTCTCGAGCGCGAGGCGGACCGCGGCCGTCGAGCCGGGGAGCGCGAAGACGAGCGCCGTTCCGCAGAGCGCCGCGAAGGCTCGCGACTGGATCGCAGCCGCTCCGATCTCGGCGTAGCTCAGCATGCGAAACAACTCCCCGAAGCCCGGGATGGGTTTGGTGACGAGCGGCGCGAGCGCCTCGGGCGTCACGTCGCGCGCGGTGATGCCTGTCCCACCCGTGAGCACCACGACGTCTGCCGCCGCGTCTCGGGCCGCGCTCGAGACCGCCTCCCGAATGGCCGAGGCGTCGTCCCGCACGATCTCCTTGGCCGCGATAGTATGGCCCGCCTCTGCGAGGCGCTCGACGGCGAGCTGGCCGCTCGTGTCCGTTTCGTGGTTCCGTGTATCGCTCACGGTGATGACGACGATGCGTAGTCCGCTCATGACGGCAATCAGCCTAGTACATCCGACCGGGAGGCTTGCGCGGTGGCGGCGACTCGCGTCCGCCGTCGCGCTGCTCGCGCTCGCCGCGAGCTGCACGCGGAGCCCGAGCGCCCCCGGTGCGCGCCCAGCGGAGAGCGAGGACG
>CAYYWA010000569.1:0-2545 GCA_964475255.1 uncultured Sorangium sp. | reverse complement strand
CGGCTACAGCCTCGACTGGCCGGACGCGCTCGTGCTCTGGGAGGCGCAGTTCGGCGATTTCGCCAACACCGCCCAGGTCGTCATCGACCAATACCTGGTGAGCGCCGAGGACAAGTGGCGGCGCCTCTCCGGGCTCGTGATGCTGCTGCCGCACGGGTACGAAGGGCAGGGGCCCGAGCACTCGAGCGCGCGCCTCGAGCGGTTCCTCACGCTCGCGGCCGAGGACAACATCCAGGTGGTGCAGCCGAGCACGCCCGCGCAGTACTTCCACGTGCTCAGGCGCCAAGTCGTTCGGCCGTGGCGCAAGCCGCTCATCGTGTTCACGCCGAAGAGCTTGCTCCGGCACCCGCTGTGCACGAGCACGCTCGACGAGCTCGCGACCGGGCGATTCAAGCGCGTGATCCCCGACGCCGACCGTCCGAAGAGCGCGTCCAAGGTGCTCCTCTGCAGTGGAAAGATCTACTACGACCTCTTCAAGCGCCGGGAGGAGAGCGGTCGCAACGACGTCGCGATCGTGCGCGTCGAGCAGTTCTATCCGCTGCCCGACCCCTACTTGCGCGAGGTCATCGACCCGTACGAGGACGGCACGCCGGTCGTCTGGGTGCAGGAAGAGCCCGAGAACATGGGCGCGTGGCGGCTCCTCCGCGCGCGGCTCGGTCCCATGCTGTTCGGGCGATTCCCCCTGAGCGGCGTGTGCCGGGCGGAGTCGGCGAGCCCCGCGACGGGCTCGGCGAATTGCCACCGCCTCGAACAGCAGCGGCTCCTCGAGCGCGCTTTTGCGGACTGAGCGGTTTCACGATCCCGAGTTTTGGTTTCGTCACGAGCCGTGATGCGTGAGTCGAAAACGCGTCGCGGCGGGTGACTTTCCTCTGGCGCTGGTCTATAGCGACGAGTCACGAAGGCCCATGACGATCGAGCTCAAGGTTCCTCCAGTCGGCGAGTCGATCACCGAAGTCCAGATCGGCGAATGGTTGAAATCGGAGGGGGACAGCGTCCAGCGCGACGAAGTCGTCGTGAAAATCGAGACCGACAAGGTCACGGTGGATCTGCCCGCTCCCACGAACGGCACCATCAGCCGCATCGTCGTGAACCAGGGGCAGGCCGCGGCCGTGGGCGACGTGATCGGATATCTCGAGGAAGGGGCCGCCGCCCAGCCGAAGCCGGAAGCGCGTGAGGCCGCGAAGCCCGAGGCGCCCGGCACGGCGTCGCGGGCCACGGTGCCGGAGCAAGCGCCGAAGGAAGTGACGCCGCCGCTCGGAGAGAGCCGGGCTCCAGCCGCGGAGGCCCCCCGTCCGCGCGATCTCCGCCAGACCCTCCCGCAACAAGGGTTCGCGCGGGTGATGCCCTCGGCGCGGCGCGCGCTCAAGGAGCGTGGGCTGCGGCCGGAGGACATCGAGCCGACCGGTCCCGGTGGGCGGCTCATGAAAGAGGACGTGTTGCGGGCGCCCTCCGCGCCGCGCGCGGAGGCCCCGCACGCCGAGCTCGAAGAGATCGTGCCGATGAGCCCCTTCCGGCGTCGCATCGCCGAGCGGCTCGTCGAGTCCCAGCACACGGCGGCGATCCTCACGACCTTCAACGAGATCGACATGTCCGCCGTGATGGCGCTCCGCAAGCAGCACCAGGAGCAGTTCCAGGAGCGCTACGGCATCAAGCTCGGGATGATGTCCTTCTTCGTGAAGGCGGCCGTCGATGCGCTCAAGCTCATCCCCGCCGTCAACGCGGAGATCCGCGGCACGGACATCGTCTACAAGAACTTCTACGACATCGGCATCGCCGTGGGCGGCGGCAAGGGGCTCGCCGTGCCGGTGATCCGCGGCGCCGAGCGCTTGAGCTTCGCCGAGATCGAGCGGGTGATCGCCGACTATGGCAAGCGCGCCCGGGAGAACAAGCTCGAGCTGCACGAGCTGCAGGGCGGCACGTTCACCATCTCCAACGGCGGCATCTACGGATCGATGCTGTCGACGCCCATCATCAACCCGCCGCAGAGCGGGATCCTGGGGCTGCACGCGATTCAGGAGCGCCCGGTCGCGATCGGGGGTCAGGTCGTGGTGCGGCCGATGATGTACATCGCGCTGAGCTACGACCACCGTCTCATCGACGGCCGCGAGGCAGTGACGTTCCTGAAGCGCATCAAGCAGTGCGTCGAGGATCCCGCGCGCATGCTGCTCGAAGCGTGAGCCGACGAGGCACCGCGCGCCCTCGGGCGCGCCGTGCCCCACCGGAACCGCCGAGTCGCGTCAGGCGACGTGCGCGACGCCGAGCGGCGTCGTGGCGATCGGACGCGACGCGATGCCGTCCCCGCTGCCCACGTGGATGCGGGGTCCAGCGGGTCGCGCCGCTTCCGCTGCCAGCGCGCCGAGCGCCTGGCGGAGGGCGTGGGGCGCCTCCGCCGGCGGTGCCAGCACGATCTCGCGGGTCCGTGCGTCCGCCGCGCGCGCGAGCGCGTCGAGGACGGCCCGGCGCCGCGCCATCTGACGCGCGTCGGTGCGCTGATTGGTGACGAGGATCGCCGCCTTGAGGCGCGCGCCGTCCCGGGCGAGGGCGC
>CAYYWA010000568.1:0-2551 GCA_964475255.1 uncultured Sorangium sp. | reverse complement strand
GAGCAGGCATGCGCACTCCTGTGGCCCCCAGACCCAAAACCGGGCGTCGAAACTTCCCGCCCTTCGACGAATCGCCCGCGGCCCCGCACTCACCGTCGGTCGGCTCGCTGCGGAGCCGCTGCGTCGCGGCTCTGTTGCGCCAGCCGCTGCGCCCGAAGGGACGTCGAAATCTGCCGTCCCTCGGCGAATCGCCCGTGCGCCCGCGTTGACGGTCGTCCCGCTCGCTGTGGAGTCACTGCGCCGGGGTTCCGTTGCGCCAGCGGTCGCGTCGATAGCAGAAACCGTCCTGTTCCACCTCGAGAAGTCCACGTCGGACACCCCTGAGATCGAGGTCACCGCGCCGAGAGCGGGAACCGCCCAGTCGGGCCCCGAGTCGGCGCGGGCATCGGCGTGCCGCATTCCTGCGCAGGCCACGTCGAACACCCCTGAGATCGAGGTCGCCGCGCCGAGAGCGGGAACCGCCCAGTCGGGCGGGGGAAGCAGGAAATGCAATCGCGAGCGTGTCATGGCTCTCTCGCCCTGGAGTCGGTTCTTTCCAGCGTCAGCCCGAAACCTACGCTCCATGCAGTGGAGGAAAGGACCTAAATCTTGCACGGATCCACGTTCGAATCGCTCGAGCCTTTCTCTTTTTTTGGCAGCCCGGCATCCAGCACGCGAAAGCTGGCAAAAATTTCCGTCATTGCCTGAAGGGTTCGAGGCCCTAGTGAGGAGCGGAACACGACGGTTGCCAGACGGAAGCGGGATAAAGAAGCAGGAGGCGGAACAACGAGGGCGAGACGGCGATGAATGCGCCTATCGTTCGCAGGTCATCCTTTTCTGAACGTGGACGACGCGATCGCGGCAGTGTATTCCCGGCGCTTGCCCCGGTGATCATCCCCCCGGCCGGGGTGCCCACATCGGAAATGGAGTTGTCTTTCACTCGGGCGCGTGAGTCCGCGCCAGATCCGCCCAATCAAGTACGTGCCGCAGACACCAGAACCAGAGCTGCGCGTCCCCGAGGGCCACGCGCGGGGCGCCCATAATCGGAAAGGGAGTTTCTTTCACTCGACGCATGAGTCCGCAGGAGACCCGCCCCATCAAGTAGGCCGCAACACCAGAACCAGAGAGACTCGCGCGCCCCCCGAGGACCACACGCGCAGAATGTTGGAAGGAGTCGGCGCTTGATCCCTCTGCGCTGGTGACGCACGCGTCGGCAAACGTGTCCGGGCCACGCCCGCGGCAAAGAGGCTCGGCAGTGGCACGCTGCATCCCTGTGACCGACGGGAAGAACGGCGGGCGTCCGCGTGAAAAGATGCGAAGGGAGCAAATCCCAGACTGCCGTCCTGCCGTCTCGTTCACGCGACCCCGGCTACTACCGAGGAGCCCGTTGAGCATCCGGCGGACAGAGCGCCGAGTGCCCAGCGGCAACGTCATCCCGCGGTGCCCCGAACCAGCCCGTGCGCAGGCCTGCGTGGATGGCGGCACCACCACCCCTCAAGCGGATCACCAAGCGGCGCGGCTTCTCGAGGACGCTCACGCCCCGCGCCGAAGCCCGCCCGTGCGCGGAAGCCAAGTCTCGGGACGAGGGACTGGAGGGGAGGCTGCGGGAGGCGCAAGGGCACGCGAACTCCGCAACGTGAAAGGGAGTGCCTGGCTCCATGAGCCTGACTATCGGTGGCTCCATGGGGGGGCGAGTGGCACGGGCCGAGGCAGCAGTTCGCCTTTTGGAAACTCGGGCTCGAGGCGTCCGAAGAGAGCTTCGGTCCGCCGCGGGTCAAGAAGAAGTCAGAAAGAAGTCAGGAATAGTCGCACGCAGAGCTGATACCAGCCCTGGAGTGAAGGGCCCTCCGTCCGCCTGGACGGGACGGCCACGGAATCATCTCATCGGACGCCACTCCATGTGGGGGCGATCAGTCGGCCGGCGCTGGCCTGGCTCGCGTGGTTGACAGTCGAAGGAACCAAGGATGTCAAGGATGGAGCGTTTCGTCGCTTTGATGGCGGGACTTCGGGTGCGGGAGCTCTTCGCCATAGTGATCGTGCTGCTGATTGCGTGCAGCAGCGACCGACCGGTCGAATCGGTCGGGCACTCGTCTCAAGCCCTTTCGACGACGGCGGCTCGCATTCTGGGTTTCGAGGGCCCCATCGGGGGGAGCAACGGTGACTGGAAAGCGCTGTCCGGTACCGTGGCGGCGAACACGCTGCACATGCAGGGCGCTCAGTCGCTCGCGCTCTCGAATAGCGCGAGCGCGCGCAGCGCGCCCCTTTCGACGCTCGGAACGATCGCAACCCACGCGGAATTCGACGTCCGCGTGCCGTTCTCGCTTCAAGGCCAAAGCTGGCTCGGACAGGTCGCGCTCATCTTCAATGCGCCGTCGGCCGGGATCCACAACATCTACGCTGGCTCCGCCAATCTGTCGGGCCCTGTCGGAACATTTCGGCATTACACGATCGCGATCCCCTCGTTCGTGCGTACGGCGCTCAACACGCACTCGTATTCGGATCTGACGATCACGATTCAGCTCAACGTGCCGAACACGTCGGGGCCATTCCTCGTTGATGCCCTGACCCTGAC
>CAYYWA010000567.1:0-2559 GCA_964475255.1 uncultured Sorangium sp. | reverse complement strand
GGCGGGGGCGGCGCGACGCCGGGAGCGGCGAAGGGAGCCTGGTTCTTGATGTAGTCGTCGATGACCTCCTGAATGCTCGAGTCACGGAGCACGACGGAGATCTCGATGCGACGGTTCTTCTGATACGCGGCCTCGGTTCGGCCCGTGTCGATGGGGCGAAACTCGGAGTACGCGCTCGAGGCGAAGAACCCGCCATAGCGCTCCTCGAGGCCGGGATCCGCCTCGAAGATGTAGTTGAGCACCGCGTTGGCGCGTCGCGCCGAGAGGTCGCGGTTGTACGTCGACGTGCCGCGTTCGTCCGTGTGCCCTTGAACGGTGATCACGTCGATGCTCTTGCGCACCTCGGCGTCGGCCAGCACGTGGGAGAACGCGCTCGCCAGGCCGTCGAGGAACGGACGTCCCTCGGGCTTGATGGTGTGCGAGTTCGACTCGAACAGGAGGCTCTCGTCGAGCACGATGTTGCCGTTGTCGGCGATGCGCGCGACCGGCGCCCCGGCGCCCCGGGTCTTCTGCAGCTCGCCCTCGAGGGACTGCTTCACCTTCTCGAGCACGTTGACGCGCAAGACGCCCATCGATTGCAGGCGCGCGCGCAGCTCCTCGAGCTCGCGGTTGCTCGCCGCGATCATCTCCTGCTGCCGCGCGACCTCCGCCTGAGAGAGGGCGAGGCGCGCCTGGCCGGCCGTGATTTCGGACGAGAGCCGGCGCAGCCGGTCCTGGGCGGACCGGATTTGCCGCTGCGAGCCGGAGAGGCGCTCGAGCGTTTGGCGGAGCTCGGCCTGGACGCGCTCGAGGTTTCGACCGCTCGCGAGGTTCTGGATGTAGGCGAGCACCACGAGCACGAACAGGATCAGCGCGATCGTGGAGGTGAGGTCGGCGAACGAGGGCCAGAAGTTCTCGCCGCCTTCGTCGGACAGAAGCTGTCGCCGTCGCGTGCGCATCCGCGCCTCACGCGTCCTCGCGCCGCCGGAGCGCCGCGACGTGCTGCTTCATGGTCTCGCTCAGGTCGCCGAACGCGAGGCTCAGGCGCTGCACGTTGTCCTTGAGGTGCAGGTTGAACTCGCGAAAATCGCGCGTCGTCGCGGAGAACTTGGACAGCGCGTCGTCGAACCGTTCGACCGCTCCCTCGAGCTTCGCGACCGAGTTGGCGAGGCCAGCGGTCATGAGGTCGAGGCGCTGTCCGCCGGCAAAGGCGGGCTCCGCGCCGCCCGCCGCGGCCGTGGTGGGCGTGCCGGGCAGGAGCGTCTCGAGGTAGGTCTCGATCTCGATCATCACGGCGAGGCGCCTGTCCGGCACGCTCGCGAAGACGCCGACCAGCGTCATCACGATCGCCGCGCCGATACCGAAGAGCGAGGTCGTGAACGCGGTGGACATGCCCGACAGGGCCTCGGTGAGACCGCGCGTCAACGACTCGGTGACGTCGACGACGCGGGTCGGATCCTCCGAGATCAGCGCCGCGAGGGTACCGATCGACTGGGTGAGGCCGTAGAACGTGCCGACCAGGCCGAGGATGATCACGAGCCCGGTCGCGGCTTTGATGAAGCGCTCACCCAGGAGCAGCGACTTGAGCTCGGCCTGAAACGCCTGCTCGATCAAGGCTTGCGAGTTGACGTTGGCTCCGCGAGCGCGCGTGGCCTCCAGCGTCTCTCGCACGATGCGCGCGAGCACCGGGGAGTCGAAGACCGGCGGCGGTCCCGCGTTGCGCCGGAGGTCCCGCGCGATCAACAGGTATCGAGCGCGCACGGCCATCGTGACGAGCAGCGAGAGCACGAGCAGCGTGACGATCGCGCCGATGATGGCGTAGCCGCTCGGGTCGAGCAGCAGCAAACTCTGCAGCAGGCCGGACATCGTTCCTCTCTTCCAAGCAACGCCGGATTTCGCAAGCGCAATCCCATCAGGACTCGCGACCGCGCGCGCCGATTTCGACGCTGCGCCGAGGAACACCTCGCCGTACATGGCGCCGCCATCGTCGAAGGTGCGGAGCGGCACTCCGGGAACCCTTCGAAAATGGGGTAAATGTTGCCGATTCGGGGATTTTTCCTAACCTCGGAGTCCCATGGACCGCCGCACGGCCCTCTCCGCGCTCGTTGGTGCTCCGATGTTGGCCTCCTGCCGAAACGACGCCCCGGCACCGCCGCCGGCCGCGCCCCCTGCGCCCGACCTCGTGCTCGGCACCGAGCGCCTCGGGTTTCAGTGGCCGACCCTCGATCCCTTCCTCTTCTGCGTCCACCACGACGACGCCTACCCGGCGGCGAACGAGCGCTTCGGCCCCGCCGCTTCGCTCGCCGGCAGGAACCTCGGCAGTGACTTCGCCGGCAAGGACGGCTGGCGCATGTACCACGGCGAGGTCGTCCCCGGCTTTCCCCAGCACCCGCACCGCGGCTTCGAGACCGTGACGATCGTGCGGCGCGGCCTCATCGATCACTCCGACTCACTCGGCGCGGCCGCGCGCTACGGCCAGGGCGACGTGCAGTGGCTTACGGCCGGCAAGGGCATCGTCCACTCCGAGATGTTTCCCCTGCTCGATCGCGGCGGCCCGAACCCCCTCGAGCTCTTCCAGAT
>CAYYWA010000566.1:2048-2567 GCA_964475255.1 uncultured Sorangium sp. | reverse complement strand
GGCCGCGGCGGGCCCGAGGGGCGTCCCGAAATCGAGAGCCGCGGGGCTTCACCCCCGCTGAACGAGGGCCGATACGAGGGGCGCGCCTGGGGATCGGGCGGCTCGGTCGCGTTCGGATCGCGCCGCGGCTCCCGTGGCGGCAGGCGCGCCGCGAGGGGGAGCGCGCTCGCGAGCTCCGCGACCCGACTTGCGGGAATCCATTCGAGCCAGGTCGGGCGCCACACGCGCGTCGACGTCGACAAAGTACGGCTCGCCAGGCGTTCGCGCAGCTCGGCAAGCGTCCCGCGTGTCGGGCTTCCGTCAGGCCCGAGCCACTGCCAGGACACGTCCTCGGATTCGTCGCTCAACGGGGACTCCTCAGGCGGTTCTCCGAAGTATGGGCCTCGGCGGCCGAGAGACACAAATGAATCGCGGGAAATCCTCAGCCCAAAGTTCGGGCTTTCTAGTCGGGGAAGGCCGAGCCCCCCGGGGTGGGCCCCCCCCGCGGCGCCACGCGGGGGCGGGGGAGCGGGGGGGGGG
>CAYYWA010000566.1:0-2038 GCA_964475255.1 uncultured Sorangium sp. | reverse complement strand
TGCTCTCGCTGCGCGCGCCGAACGCGAATTCGGCTTCCAAATCCGCTTCGGCCTCGGCCATGCCCTCCGGCGTCAGCCCGAAATTGGGGCTCAGGGGATCCGCGGCGACGCTCACGAGCCGGCCGGACGAACGGCGAGCGCGGCGATCGCCGAAACGGCGACGTTTCCCGCGCGAAGCGCGGCGATACAGGCGCGCGCTGTTGCCCCCGTCGTCACTACATCGTCCACCAGAATCACCCTGTTGGTGACCGCGCTCCGCAGTGCGAAGGCGCCCAACACGTTTTCGAAGCGGAGCGCGCGCTTCAGCGTTGCTTGGCGATCCGTGCGCTTCGCGCGAACGAGCGCGTGCGCGCGAAGGGGAAGGTGCGTGGCGCGCGCGAGCTCACGGGCGATGAGCGCTGCTTGGTTGAAGCCGCGCTCGACGAGGCGTTGCCGGTGCAGGGGAACCGGAACGAGCACCGTGCCGTCTTCCACGGGCAGCGCCGAGAGACGCGCGGCGAGCGGGCGCGCGAGCGACTGAGCGAGCGCCGGGCAGGGCTCGTACTTGAAGCGGCGAATGGCTCGCGCGAGCGGCCCTTCGTACACCCCGAGCGCGATCACGGAGACTCCCTCCACCGTCACGTCCTCCCGAGCCGCCTCGGGAGGGCCGCACTCGGCGCACCACGGCTCGTTCGTGACCGCGCCGCAGCCAGGGCAGCGGTTCGGGGCGATCCAACCGAGGATCCGTTCGCTCCACGCGCGCACGCCTCCTCATCGACGGGCGCGCCGCGCGGATTGCGTGGCGCGGCTATCCCTGAACGAGGCCGAGCAGCTTGCTCATGGACGCCTCATCGGCCGGCGTGAAACGGTACTGATCGAACTCGGCGCTCGTGACCCAACGAAAGTCGTTGACGTTCACGCTCTCCGGCGTGCCCTCGACCAACCGGCACTCGTATAGGAATAGATCCACCACGTAGCGCTCGTACGGGTGGCTCACGAAGCTGATGAGCTTTCCGGGCTCGACGTCGACGCCGATGCGATGCCGGACTTCACGGCGCAGCGCCTCGTTGTCGGACTCGCCCGCTTCGACGCGGCCCCCGGGAAACTCCCAGGCGAGGGGCAGCACCGCGGCGGCACGCCGCTGCGTGATGAGATAGCGCCCGTTTTGCTCGATGACGGCGGAAACGACGCGGATCGTCGGACGTGCGCTCACGGATTCGACTCGGCAGGCACGCCGCCGCTCAGATATCCACCCGGAAGAGCTGCTGCCCCATGAGCAGCACGTCCCCGCCGGTGAGCGCGCGCTCTTGCCGCAAGCGCACGAAGGTGCCGTTCGAGCTCCCGACGTCGGTCAGGTAGACGCGACCATCGGGGCCCTTGGCGACCCGGCAATGGAGGCCCGAGACGTATCCGTCGTCGGAGAACAGAATGTCTCCCCGCTCGCGACCGCAGTGCACGCCTCGCTCCGGCACCGGGTAGGCGTTGCCCGTCGTGTCGCGACCGATCACGAGCGCGAGCCGACCGATGTATCCCTTGCTCGGGCTGCCGAAGCGCTCGACGCCATCCGGCGATTTGCCCTGACCGCGGAGCTCCTCGAACCGGATGATCTCCTGACCGATGCGGAAGGCGTCCCCGAACTCGAGCACGTGCGGCTCGTTCGGCTTCAGCTTGAGGTACACGCCGTTCAGCGAGCCCTCGTCCTTGACGAAGACCTGGCCGCCCCGACGCACGAAGGTCGCGTGGCGCGGCGACAGATAGCTGTCGCCCGCGAAGATCGAGCCGGTGTCTCGCCCGACCGTCACGTTCGGCATGTCGGGCAAGCGAAAGCTGCCCGCCTCGGAGCCGTCGGCGCGAAGCGCCGTCATCGTGACGGCGGGGAGCGCACCTCCCGCTTGCGCGGGAGCTGCCGCGGGCTGCGCGTTCGCCGCCGCGATCGCGCTCAAGTTGTAACCGCAGGACGCACAGAAGCGATTGCCTGGTCCGCTCTCGTGGCCGCACTGCGGGCACGAAAGCACGCCCGCGTTCGCGTTCACCGCAACGTGCGAGACCGGAGCGGGGG
>CAYYWA010000565.1:0-2570 GCA_964475255.1 uncultured Sorangium sp. | reverse complement strand
TGCTGAGCGATTTGGCCTGAGGTGCAAGTGACGGTTGTCATCACGGGCTGCGGACACAGCGGGACTACCTATATCGCCCGCCTACTGACCCATGCGGGGTTGCGATGTCGCCACGAACACGTCTTCGGGTTGGGCGCTTCTGAGTTCGAGTTCGAGGGTGCCGCCGAAGAGAGTTGGCTAGCGGTACCTCGGCTCGGGGAGCTGCGCACTCGCCAGAGGAGGCTGGGGTTTTGCGGCGGAACAAGGGGTGAGGTATGGCGACGACGATCAAGGTGACGCAGGGGATGCACACTCCGGGGCGCGGCGTTGCGGTGCGGCCGGGCGGGGCTCCGCCACGGCGGCCGTTGTCTGCTTCGTCCGCGTCAGCTCGCAATCCGATCAGCGTCGATGGTGGGCGCGTGATCAAGCGATACTCCGACCTGGAGTGTCTGCGGGCCGAGCTGGCGGCGTATCGTCGACTCGCTGACTCTGGCGTCGTTCCCCGTCTTCTCTCGTCGGACGACGAGACGATCGAGCTGCAGTATTGCGGTTCTCGATTAGAGGCGCTCGATCCGAGCGACTACCCCAGCGTCGATGATGTTTTCGCCGCGCTCGCTGGTGTTCACGCGATGGGTATCGCGCACGGTGATCTTCATGGTCGCAACGTACTTGTCGATTCCTGTGGGCGCGTTCGCGTGATCGATTTCGAGTGGTGCGCTGATGACGACTACGCACCGCTGCGAGATGCGTACGACTTGGTCGGGCCGGCCCGATCCTCCGTTGTAGTCGACCCCACGCCCGGTGGGATGTTTTGGGACCGCGACCACCCCCTCGCGATGATGCAGCTGTTCGGCGTCACGGCAGCAGAGGCATACGACCGCTACGTTGCCCGACTCCGTGACCGTGCGCGTCTGGTGTCCGGCCCCGGGCGTCACGGGGGCACTCGCGATGGTCGTCCCTACCAGTCGTTTTCCCATCCTCTATTTTCGTTGTCCGACGCTCAACGCGACACGGCTCGACGTATCGATGCGTGGGGCGTCGACCTTACTGGTCGTTCGGTCTTGGATCTCGGCAGCAACATCGGTGCTGTGTCCCTTGCCTGCATCCAGCGTGGTGCAGCATCGGTGACCGGCATCGAGGGCGACAGTGATCGAGTCGACGTAGCTCGGCGCATCGCCGCTGTCTGCGGTCTGCACCACCGCGTCTCTTTCCGGCGCAAGTCCATCGAGGCGTATCTTCCGGTGGCGACGCAACACGACGTCGTGTTGGTCCTCGCTGTCGACGCTTGGGTCGACGCCCCCGAGACCCTGTACCGCGCCGTGGCTCGTGTTGCTCGATCGACGATCATCATTGAGAGCAACCGGCCCCATTCCGAGCGCCGTACCATCCCGCCTCTGTTCTCGTCGCTTGGTTGGTCTGTCGAGGAGATCGGCGACACTCAGAGCGAGGATGCCTACGGCATCGACCGGACCATATTCCGTTGCACGCGGTGATGCCGGTGGTCGGTCACGTTGTGTCGATTGTCATGGGTGCCTATTTGGGCCCGACCACGCATGGCCTCATTCACGGTTCGCACGATTCGAACGGGCACCCGCGGCCAGAGTACATCGCCCGACGTTGGCCGCTTTTTGAGCGGTTCACACTTCGATCTTTGTGCTCGCAGACGGTTCAGGATTTCGGCGTCGTGCTGCTCTACGATCATCGACTCTGCATCGACGACTACTTGTCTGCGTCTCCGGGCGTCCACCAGCTCGGCGATCGGTTTCGGGCGGTTCCGATCGAGCCGATCGACTTTCGCGGTTCTGGTGTCGAGCGTTCCTTCTGGCTTGCGCGTCCTGAGGAGGATCGAGCCATCCTCGATCTCGTCGGTGATGCACGCCGCATCTTCGTGACCCACGTAGACAGTGACGATGCCCTTGCGGTCGACCACCTTGCGCGCGTTCGAGACGTCCGCGTGACGCCGGGGCTGCAGGCGGTCGTGCCGACCGATGGCTACGTGCTTCATGCTTCGACGGGTCGGGTCCGGCGTTACCACGCCCCGTCCCCTCCTTTCTTTTCTCTCGTGCTTGGCCGCGGTGATTTGGAGCGCGGCTACCGACCTTACGGCGGTCCCGGGCACCACGGTGGCGTGCGAGACCTACTGCGATCCGTCGTCTCTGACGCTTCGTTTCTTGTCACGACCGGTCACGGCGCCAACGACAGCACCCGGTTCGAGCACGGTTACGGCCCCGATCTCGTCGAGCCCGAGCGCTCTCGTGTGTTGGCTCGGTTCGGCCTCGGCGTCTAGCCGCACGACCCTTCGGGCACCCACTGCATCGCACTCTCGTGCGCTACGTGTCCCCGCGGGGACACGTCTTCGGCCGTGCCGTCCAGGTGTAACAGCAGCAGCGTATCTTCGTCCGCGGAGTGTCTTCGCTTCGGCGAGAACGGTGCAACGTATCGGATTTTGCTCGACACCCGCACTTCGTCGATGGTGCCGTTCTGCGGCTGCAGTATGTCTCCGTTCAAGCTCGCGAACGCAAGGCCCACGTATACAGGCTTGTCCGCTGCACTCACCGGCGCGCTCCGTGCCTGGTTGGACACCTGCTCGC
>CAYYWA010000564.1:0-2571 GCA_964475255.1 uncultured Sorangium sp. | reverse complement strand
CCCGCCCCCTCTGCCCTCCCGTCAGGCGCCGCCAGCCAGCACGTCGCCACCGCCCTTGCCGAACCGCGAGCGCTCGATGACGCCGCCTCCGGGCTCGGTGCCCCCAGCACCGAGTCGGCGCCCCGGTGCCTTTCCAGCGCCCGGCTCCACGCCTCCTCCCGTTCTGCCAACGGCTCGATCCGAGAAGCGCTCGATGACGCCGCCTCCACAGAGTGAGGCGCGGCCGACGATCCCTCCACCAGCGCCAGCGCCCGCGACCGAAGTCGTCGGCGAGCCGCGGCCGGCCGAAGGCGCTTCGGAGCCGCGCCCGCCGCCAGACGGGGCGAAGGCGCCCGCGGAGAGCGCGCCCGCGGACGTTCCGTCGGCCGCACCGACCCGCGTCGAAGTTGCGTCGCCCAACTCCCAGGACGCGCCGCCGCAGCCGACCCTCGCGGAACCACCGAGCGGTATCCACGCCCGGCCCGCCGACGGCACGCGCGTCGTCCCACCGAACCGCGACGAGCTCCTCGCGCGTCTCCGCGAGCGCGCGCGGCGGCTCTCGCGACCGGTCGACGTGCCCCCCGAGAAAGAACCGGGCGAACGCACGGGCTGACCAAGCCCGGATTTCGGGCTGACGCCGGAAGCCGAAATCGGGCTACGGCATTGCGGGCGCGTGCGGCGCTGCTCGCCGAGGGCGAGCGAGCGCGCTCTTCACGAGCAGATCGCACAGGGCCCCGAACGGGATGCCGGAGGCGGCAGCGGCTTCGGGAAACAAGCTCGTCGGGGTCATGCCCGGCAGCGTGTTCACCTCGAGCACGACGAAGTGGGACTGCTCCTCGTCCACGATGAAGTCCACGCGCGAGAGATCGCGGCAGCCGAGAGCGCGATGCGCGTCGAGAGCGGCGCGCTGGATGGCCGTCGTGATGCCCTCACCGAGCGGTGCGGGACAAAGGTGGTCGCTGCCGCCAACCCGATACTTCGACGTGAAATCGTAGAAGCCGGCGAGCTTGGGGCGGATCAAAACGAGCGGGAGCGCTCGCGGGCGCCCTGCTTCCTCGAGCACGGCGCACGTCACCTCGACCCCGCGAACGCGGCTCTCGACGAGCGCGACCGCGCCCGCCGCGACCGCGCGTTCGAGCGCGGCGCCGAGGGCAGCGTCCGGCTCCGTCTCCTCGATCACGGAAACGCCGATCGCGGAGCCGCCGTCTGCCGGCTTGACGACGAGAGCCGGCCCAAGAGCGCGCCGCACCTCGGGGATACGCGCGGCGACGTCCTCGCCGCGCACCACGACCTCGCCAGCCGCGAGCGGCAACCCCGCCGCGCGGAACGCGACCTTCGCCTGCGGTTTGCTCGCGGCAAGCGCGCTCGCGAGCACCCCCGACCCGACATAGGGCAGATCGAGCACCTCGAGCAGCCCCTGCAGACATCCGTCTTCTCCGAGCGTGCCATGAGTCACCGGAAAGGCGACCTCGGGGCGCAGCCGCGCGAGCGCGCTCGGTAGGTTCGCGTCGAGCTCGAGCACGCTCGGGGAATGGCCGGCCTGGATGAGCGCCTCGACGACACCGCGCGCGCTCGCACGGCTCACCTCCGCCTCGACGCTCGGGCCCCCGGCGATGACCGCGACGACGCTCATGGAGCGGGCTCCCCGAGCTTGAGATGCTCGAGATGAATCCCGAGCTGCTCGCTCAATCGATAGATGCGATTGTCGCGATAAAACTCACCATAGACGATGCGCCGGAGACCCGCGTTCGCGATCAGCTTGAAGCAGCCGAAGCACGGCGATGCCGTGATGTAGATATCGCCCTGATCCACGCGCACGCCGTTCCGCGCCGCTTGCACGATCGCGTTGGCCTCGGCGTGCACCGTGCGAACACAGTGGCCGTCTTCCATCATGTGGCCGTCGTCGTCACAGTGCGACAGGCCACGAATCGATCCGTTGTAGCCGGTCGCCAGGATCATGCGGTCGCGGACGATCACGGCGCCCACGTGCTTGCGATCGCACGTGGAGCGCGTCGCGACCTCCCGCGCGATCGACATGAAGTACTCATCCCAGCTTGCTCGCCTGCGTGGTTCCATGATGCGCGCCTGGTGCCGCGTATAGCGCGGGCGCGAAGCGAGCACGAGGGCCCTTGACCGCGCCCGGGCAGCGTGGCTTGGTTCGAAACGTGAGATCCCGAGCTTGTGCCGCGGCCCTCGCGCTCGTTCTCACGGGAGCGACTGTGGGTGCGGCTCGCGCCGAGCCCGCTGCCGCTCCGCCGGCGGCTCCGGAGGCCCCTGCGGCGAAACCGGCGCCGGCGACGCCCGCCGCGCCGGAGTCCTCGCCCAAAGAACCGGCTTCGCCAAGCCCTGCTCCCCCACCCTCGGCGCCGCCGGGCGCCGCGACGACCCAGGGAGAAGCCGTGTCGCCTCAGGCGGCCGAGGCGGGCGCGATGCTCCGCGCGCTCGAGACCACGCCCGATCACCGGGCGCTCGCGCAGAGCTTCGTCAAGCGCGGGCGCGATGCCCTCGTCCGCGCGGAGCACGCGCGGGCGGCGGGTCAGCACGCGCGAGCGCAGCTCCGCGAAGCGCTCGCGATACAGCGTTCTCGGGCGG
>CAYYWA010000563.1:0-2601 GCA_964475255.1 uncultured Sorangium sp. | reverse complement strand
GTAGCCGTCTACAACGGCCCCAAGCTCGTCGGCGTCGCCGTCGTCGGGCGCCCGGGCTCCCGCCTGCGGCCGCAGCGCGCGCCCCGCCCCCGCGACCAATGCTCGAACGCCGAGCAGTCAACACGGAGCGGCGTTCTAGCGCCGATAGTCATCGACGTCGATGCCGTAGCGGCGCATCCAGCGGTGGATCTGCATGCGCGCCTTTCCGAGCTCGCGGCCTACGGCCGCCACGTTGCCTCGGTGGCTCTCGAGGAGCGCGCGGAGCTCGGCCTCGCTCGGCGCGGGCTGGGTGAGGACCGCCTCTCCGGCGACGCTCTCGGGGCTCGACCCTTCCGCGGGTCGACCGTACTCGCTCACCGCTTCCCGAACTGCTTCCGGAAGGAGCTCGGGCTCGAGGATCGCTCCTTCCGCGAGCGTCAGAGCCCGCTTCACGGCTGCTTCGAGCTCGCGCACGTTGTACGGCCAGTCGTGGTGGAGGAGCGCCACCATGAAGGGCACGCTCGGCGAGAGGTCCGGCCGTCCGTGCCGAGCGAGGAACGCCCGGACGAGCGCGTAGACGTCCTCTTTGCGCTCGCGGAGCGGCGGGAGGCGGAGCTCGTATTCGTTCAGGCGGGCGTAGAGATCTTGCCGGAAGCGCCCTTCGCGCTGCAGCCGTCCGAGGTCCTGGTGAGTAGCGGCGACGAACCGCACGTCTACGTGTTCCGCCTGGGTGCTCCCGAGCGGGAGCACCTCTTTCGACTGCAGCACGCGCAGGAGCTTCGCTTGCGCGTCGAGGGGCATGTCGCCGATCTCGTCGAGCAGCAGGGTGCCGCGGTGCGCCGTGCGGACGAGCCCGGGACGATCGCGTTCGGCACCGGAGAAGGCGCCACGCTTCCACCCGAAGAGCTCGCTCTCGATGAGGTGCGCCGGGATGGCGGCGCAGTTGACCGCGCAGAACGGCCCTTGTCTGCGGCTCAGGCGGTGGAGCTCGCGGGCGACGACTTCCTTCCCCGTGCCGCTCGGCCCGAGCACGAGCACGCCGAGCTCGGAGGGGCCGATGCGTTCGAGCTCGGCAGCGATCCGATCGATCCGGTAGCCACCAACGAGCGCGCTTCGGTCCCTCGTGTAGCGCTTCGCGCCGCTCACCGTGCTGCCGTCGAGCCGATAACGCGCGTACTCGTGAGCGTCGTCGACGACGAGCTTGAAGATTGCGTCACCGATGCGAACCTCGTCGAGGGGCTCGAGGCGCGCGGCGTGGACCCGCTCGCCGTTGACGATGACGCCGTTTCTGCTCTGAAGATCCCGAATCACGAACCCGGTGCGCTCCCAGTCGAGCTCGGCGTGAATGCGCGACACGGCATTGACGGGGAGCACCAGGTCGCAGGGAGCTTCTCGGCCGATCACCGTCCGGGAGCGGGTGAGGGGAAATGCCGGCGCGAGCCGGTCGTGCTCCTCCGCGTAGAGCAGGACGAGGCCGGGGACCGTGCGAGGGCCGCGCCCGGCGCCGCCCGGGCCGGTGAACTCCTGCATGGTGCCCGTGGTGAAGCTCACCGGATGAGCTTACCCGAGCGGACCCGGCCGGCGCCCGAGGGCCGCGAAAAATCCGGAGCGCACCGGTGGGGTGGAGGCGCCCGGTCCGGTATTACAACGGGGTGACCTCCGAGCCCGATCCGCGTGCACGGCTTCCCGTCGCCGTCATCCAGCTTTCGAGCCAGGACTCGGTCCCCGACAACCTCGCGCAAATCGACGCGCTCGTTGCTCGGGCGGCGAGCGCCGGGGCGCAGCTCGTGCTCTTGCCCGAAAACTTCGCGTACATGGGCACCGAGCGCGGCAAGCGTGCCATCGCGGAGCACCTTCCGGACGACAGAGCTCCCATCCAGGCCGCGCTCCGAGCTCTCGCCCGGCGCGAACGCGTGACCCTCATCGCGGGCGGATTCCCCGAACGGACCGCCGATCCCGAGCGACCGCACAACACGAGCGTGGTCGTGACGCCCGAGGGCACGCTCTCCGCGGTGTATCGAAAGGTCCACCTCTTCGACGTGGATGTGGGCGGCGAGCGCTACCGCGAATCCGAATCCACGCTCGCGGGAGATGCCGTCGTGAGCGTCGCCGTCGAGGGGTTCGAGGTGGGACTCTCCATTTGCTACGACCTGCGCTTCCCGGAGCTCTATCGCGAGCTCTCCCGCCGCGGTGCCGAGGTGCTCACCGTGCCGGCCGCCTTCACGTTGAACACCGGAAAGGAGCACTGGCACGTGCTGCTCCGCGCCCGCGCCATCGAATCGCAGTGTTACGTCCTCGCCGCGGCGCAAACCGGTGTCCACCCGGGCGGGCGCGCAACATACGGCCACTCGCTCGTCGTCGATCCTTGGGGCACCGTCATCGCCGAGGCCTCGGACGGTGTGGGCTTCGCGTCGGCCACCGTCGATCGCGAGTTTTTGACCACGATCCGGCGCCGCCTCCCCGCGCTGGCTCACCGCCGTCTCTGAGTGACGCGGTTCCCCCCGCCGCTCCTCCGCCTAGATTTTCGGGCTTCCTTGTCGGGGAAGGCCGATCCCTCGCGTCTTTCTGCCGCCTTCGCGCCCGTCGTGCTCGCGATAGCGCTGCTATCGCTGCGCGCCGAAC
>CAYYWA010000562.1:0-2612 GCA_964475255.1 uncultured Sorangium sp. | reverse complement strand
ACGTCCCTCCCGTTCTAAGCCCCCACGCCGCGGTCCCCAAGCTCGGTGCTTCTACACGGCCGCCCGGTCCACGGAACGTGCACGTGAGAAGGCGCGCACACGCGCGAACCGCTGTGGCGACCGCGCATCGAATTCGGAGCCATCACCCCTTTATCGGGACTCGCTCTCGCTCCAACTTGATTGGGCGGATATTACGGAGCCGACTCCAGAGAGGACTCGATCTGAGTCACGAGCTCCGTCCCGGGGCCGATGGCGTTCACGAGCAACTGACCGAGTCGGCGCCCGTCGATCGCGAGCCGTGTCGTGTTCGGGTCCGGCTCGGGGGGCCGGCAAGCCACGCGAGCGCCATGCCGCCACCGAGCGATGGTGCGATCTTTCCGACACGCTCGGCCCCAGATTCGCGCTTCGTCCGCTGCGGTTCGTGCTTGAAGGCCGTCTCGCGTTTCCGTTCGCCGTCTGCTGACGGGCTCAGGCCAGGAGTCGCGCGCCGGATTGCTTTTCCATCTTCGATGCTGGAGGTCGGCTCCGATGCTGACGGTGTACGCCCGAGAAAACGCGCGCGCGATCCAGAACCGCGCATGATCCCAGCCCAGCCGTCCCTTTTTGAACTCCTCATGAATGAACACACGAACTGAATGCTCCACAAACTGGAGAACAACTGCCGATTTGCACTTCCGAAGTCGGTGATTGGGTGTATCCTGTGCCCCTCGAATGCGGCAGCTTTCGTTGAAGCTTCCGAATGGTTGGGGTGGTCGACGCCGCGGCGCGGGTCGCAAACGCGCAAGGAGCCGTCCATGGGTTCAGCATCGCCGGCGTGGCGATCATTCGGGGGCGCATCCCGTCCATGTCACGTTGCGCGCGTTGGTGCGCTCGCTACGTTCGCAGTACGTCTTTCCCACGCTGCGCCTCGCCATCTCCGCGGCGAACTGTCGCGCGCCCGACGTCTTTCGCATCATTCACTTTTCGGTGCAAGCGGAGCATGTGCACCTCATCGTCGAGGCACGCGACGCGCGCGCGCTGAGCTCAGGCTTGCGCGGCCTCGTTATTCGTATTGCGCGCAACGTCAACCAGCTCCTGTTTCGCAGCGGACGGTTTTGGGCCGATCGTTGGCACGGGCACGCGCTCACCACGCCACGAGCCGTTCGGCACGCTCTCGCCTACGTGCTCGCCAACTTTCGCAAGCACCAGCCGGCGAACAAAGCGGCGCTCGACCCCTTCTCCTCCGCTCCGTACTTCGAGCACTTCGCAGAGCTTTCGGGGGCCCCCATTCGCTGCGCCCCCGCGCTCGTACCGCGCGTGCTGGCGCGCGAAGGCGACAATCCTCCCACGCTCCGTCCCGAAACCTGGCTCTTGCGCACGGGGTGGCTTCGGCACGGGCGCGTGAGCCTCTTCGAGAGACCGCGCTCCACGCGCTGAGTCCGACGAGTGCACCGCTGGAGATGCGGTGAAGGCCCTGGCGCCTCGCTGGCAGCCGTGCTGCGCGAGCTGAAGAGCGCCACGGGAAGAACCAGGCGTCGTGTCGGCGACGGATGCGGAAAAAGCTTTGTTCGGAAGTGCGCCGGCAGGTCCGGACGACGAACGATCCGGTGGCCAGGCACGCTCCAGGAAAGGTTCGCCTCATTCCGGGGGGCGGAGCGAAGAGGCCTTGCAACGCCGCGTGTGGTCGCGACCCGACGCAAGCCTGCTCGAGCTGGTCGCGCCCCCGAAGAAACGAGGCGCCCATCGAGGTGAGCGAGACGCGCGGACGTTGGAGAGCTCCCCCGCGGCCGCGGCGGTCCCGCCCGCTGCAAGCAGGTCGGCGACGACGAGCGCGGCGGCACGTTCGCGCAATGAATCGCGATGGTTTCCCGTGTTCCCGCGACCCCACCGTCCCGGACCGATCCGCCACTCGCGCCACCGAGCTTGCGCGCATGGGTCGACGCGTCGAAGAACGTTTCGAAACGTTCGCCAAACG
Organism: uncultured Sorangium sp.; assembly: GCA_964475255.1. Taxonomy (GTDB): domain Bacteria; phylum Myxococcota_A; class Polyangia; order Polyangiales; family Polyangiaceae; genus PMG-095. The sequence continues at coordinate 658 of CAYYWA010000562.1, read as the reverse complement.
GGCGACCATCGAGAAGTACTTTGGCCGAGCCTGAGCGAACGGCTCGACCGGGTCGAAAAGCGTTTCGAAACGCTTCGGGGAGCGGCGGCACGTTCGCGCAACGAATCGCGATGGGTTTCGAGCTTGCGCGCATGGTCGACGCGTCGAAAAAACGTTTCGAAACGGGGCGAGCGGCTCAAAAGTTCTGGAAAGCTCGATCGGACGCATCGCACCGTGGAAAAGACGTCGTTCTCGAGGCCTACGGTACGGGTGGCCTCGTCGGAACCGTTTTCGTGAGTTCACGGCGCACGGGTTGCTCCGTCGAGAACGGCTTTGGAGGGCTTTCGGATGAGGCGACCGCTCTGCTCGCGCCGAAGGCGAAGGCGTCGGGGCGTCCGCTTGGCTCGCGAACCCTCCGAGCGGGCGTCAGCTCTGGCGTCAACCCCGAAAATCCAGGTTCAATGGCCGATTCGTCCGGTGTGCCGGGATGGGGCGGCGGCGAAACGGGGAGTGGGGTTTTGTTCGAGGCGTAATTCTGACTGCAGAGCTGGGGATTCGGTGACCAACCGTGTACACAAGCCCACCATGAAGGTCTGCCGCTCCTCTTTGTTTCGATCCTCTCTGTGTTGCCGCTCCACCTGGTCGAGGCGTCTGAGGACGATCTCGCGCCGGCTATATG
>CAYYWA010000561.1:0-2615 GCA_964475255.1 uncultured Sorangium sp. | reverse complement strand
GCTCCAGGGACGGTACTGAGGCATCACCGCGGCGCGCATGGTCAAAAGACTCGCGGTGGCCGTGATCGTGGTCGGGTGCATTCCTTCGCGTCGGTCAATCCTCGCAGATGGGCACAGGGACCTAGCGGCACTGAATCGGCGAACCGATGCGGAGGTACATGCCCTCCTCGAAACCTTCGAGAAGGAGACCGAGGAAGCATCGACACTGCTGAAAAGTCAGACGATCTATGCCGCCTGTAGCGAAAGGGTACCAAACGGCGCCACTTGCGGGCTCCTCCTGGAACAATACAGGATGGACCTTCGCGCGCTTCAGTTCGTACACCGTCGGTGTGGAGGGGTTCCGAGCGATCGATGCAACGAGGCGTACCGCGAAGACTACTTTCGAGCGCTGGAAGCCCGCTACGAGGAGTTGCCCGAAGCACATTGTCCGGACAGAGCGTGCGACCTCGAAGCCCTCGAGCTTTCGCTCTTGCAAACCCACAACGATCGGCTGACGAACGCGTTCATCACCGGGGGAGGAGCCCGAAGAGCAACGCTAAAGGCGAAGTTTTCCGCGCTTCTCTCTCGATACAAGCGCGCGGCAGACGCCATCGTCGCCAGGACTGGAGCCCGACTGCAAAGCGCCGAGCGGCGGCGGCGAGCACTGGCCGCTCTGGCAGCGGGCATGCAGTCAATCGCCCAATCCATGCAACGACCCTCGCCCATGGCGATCCGCCCCTCATTCCCATCCGCGGCGACCTCGGGATGTGCGAGCGATTTCGAGTGTGGGTTCGGGAATGTCTGCGCGAAGCCGCCCGGTCGGCTTCGGGGAGTGTGCGCGAAGGCGGTCAACGAGTATGGGACGCCGACCTTTCAGGCGCCGCGAGGCTCGTCCATCGGCCCCGACGAGCGAGAGTGCACGTTTTCGACTCAATGCCCGCCCAGCTTTGCCTGCATCGACGGGCACTGCATGAAATGAGACGGCTCGCCTCCGACGGACGCTCGGGCCAGCCACACGCGGACCGTCAGCAGAGTGGCCTGGTCAGTGTCGCGATTGCGGTTCGAAGCAGCGTCTCGGCGCAGAGCGCGTCCATCGTCTCGAGCACACGCGCGACGACGCTCTTGGAGTCGCGCTCGGAAAACCCGAGGCGGCGCAGACCGCGGATCACTCGCTCGCTCACTGCCACCGAACGGGCCGAGGGCGCCTCGGCATAGCTCGTTCCGTCACCGCGCCGGAATCGAAGCTTCGTCGAGGGGCGGCCTTCGATCGAAAGCTGACCCGCGTGCAGCGCGGCGTGGTGGCCGGCGCACAGCGTGACGAGGTTGTCGGGCTCGTGCGTTCCGCCCTCTGCCCGCGCGCACAGGTGATGGACATCGAGGAAACTTCCGTGCGCGCAACCGGGCACGACACAGCGCCCATGGTCGCGATGGAGGACATACCGACGCACCGCGGGCGGAACGGTCTGAGGTGCTCTCGGCGGCCGCGCCGTCGTTACTGTTGCGGGGAGCGGCGGTTCCAGATGAGCGCGTCGTTGCTCCACGTGGGTGGACTGCGCGGCACGGGGTCGCTGTCGTTCCCGGTTGGAGTTTGTCGAGTCCGCGAACGCCATCCGGGAGGTCGGTTGCGGCGCATGGGTGGGCTGCTCTTCACGAGTCGGCTGCCAATCATGCGTGGGTTGTTCGGTCGGGTGCCGCCTTTCGGGACACGAGGGCTCCTGCGCCCGCCGACGCCGAGACTTGCCGTTCGGCTCGACGCTGCCTTCGACATCCGCGAGCTGCACTTCGTGTTCGGGGTGCGCACGAGCCTCCCGGTTGTGCACGAGCATCGGCTCGGCACCGCCGGCCTCACCATCGTCGGACTGCACGTCGTCCTGGTGGTCGGCACGAGCCTCCGCGTCGTGGACGAGCGTCGGCTCGGGAACCACACCGAGGTCAACACCCGCGCGCTCCACCTCGTGCTCGTTGGAGCCAGGGAGCTCCTCATTGAGCATCGTCGCAGAGACCCGGCCAATCATCTGTGCGTCACATCCAACCATTTCCACGACCTCGGGCCCGACCTCCACGGACAAGGGAAGAATGCCCGCGTGCAGACTCCGCGGCCCACGAACGAGCAGTTAAAGCGCCTACGAATGCCTTGGCGACTCGCTCGGCCGCCCGACGAAGCGGGCCTCGAGGCGCCCTCGCCGTCCAGAGCGAAGCACGTCAGAGAACGTCGCCACGCGGACCGCGCCGGCTCGGAGTTGGTGAGCTTGGCACTTTACGTCGGAACTGCGCCCGAACCTGTTCGTCGCGGGACCCGTGGTCGCGGGACCCGCAAGGGGGGGCCTTGGCGCGTCCGCGGCAGCACAGGCGCTGAAAAGGCGGATGCACCGCGCCCGAACGCGGCACCGTGCCGCCCGTTTCGCGGATCATCCGCCCGAAAGGCGGCAAGTTGTCGTGTTCTTCGCGGATCATCCGCCAGAAAGGCGGCAAGTTGTCGCGTTGATCGCGGATCATCCGCCCAGAACGCGGCAATTGCGGCAACATCGGGCGGATCAACCGCTCCATTTGCCGCCAATTGGGCGTCGATGACGGCGGTCTTGCCGCGTTCCGCGCCGCTGATGGCGGCAAATCGGGCGGATGATCCGCTCTTTCGG
>CAYYWA010000560.1:0-2624 GCA_964475255.1 uncultured Sorangium sp. | reverse complement strand
TGCGCGCGCCGAACGCGAATTCGGCTTCCAAATCCGCTTCGGTCTCGGCCATCCCCTCCGGCGTCAGCCCGAAATCGAGGCTCAGAGGCCCGCTTCGGTGGGGGTCGAGGTCGAGCCCCTGCACCTTTGCTCATGAGTCGGGTGACTGTCCTCCGCGCTTCTTGGCGCGGTGCCAACCGTTCGTCGCCGTGGTCTACGAAGGTGGAACGGCTCGGCGTCACTCACGGAGCGCTCGGGCGTGGTGCGCGAGGTGATCGTCCACGAAGGTTTGGATGAAGTAGTAGCTGTGGTCGTAGCCGGCGTGCCGGCGGAGCTCGAGCTCTTGCCCCGACTCGGCGCACGCCGTTTCGAACAACTCGGGTCGGAGTTGAGTGTCGAGGAACTTGTCGGCCGTGCCGATGTCGACGAGCAACCCGAACGGCAGTGGCCGTGCGCGCACGAGCTCGCAGGAATCGTAGGCCGCCCACGCCTTCGTGTCGCGGCCGAGATAGCCGGTGAAGGCCTTCTGACCCCAGGGGACCTGGGTCGGCGCGACGATCGGCGCGAACGCCGAGACGCTCCGATAAAGCTCCGGGTTGCGCAGCGCGAGCGCGAGCGCGCCGTGCCCGCCCATCGAGTGGCCGAAGATGCCGCGCACGCCGGGCAGCACCGGGAAATGGCGCTCGACGAGCGCGGGCAGCTCGCGCGTCACGTAGCTCTCCATGCGGTACGACTGCCGCCACGGTTCCTCCGTGGCATCGACGTAGAACCCCGCACCTTGCCCGAAGTCCCAGCTCGCGTCGTCGCCCAGGTACCGGACCGCGCGTGGGCTCGTGTCGCACGTGACGAGCACGAGGCCGAGCGCTGCGGCCGTGCGTTGCGCGCCCGCCTTGATGACGAAGGTCTCCTCGGTACAGGTGAGCCCGGCGAGGTAGTAGAGCGCGGGTCGCGGCGTGCTCGTATCCGGTGGGACGAACACGGCGAAGCGCATCGGCCCGCCCGTCACCGTCGACTCGTGGCGGTAGAAGCCCTGGGTCCCGCCGAAACAGCGCTGCTCGGACAGGGTCTCGATCCCGGCGCTCATGCGAACTCGACCACGGTGCGAATCGAAGCTCCGCCGTGCATCAGCTCGAACGCCTCGTTGATGCGCTCGAGCGGCAGCTTGTGGGTGATCAGGCTGTCGATGTCGATCTTCTTTTCCATGTACCAGTCGACGATGCGAGGAACGTCCGTGCGGCCGCGCGCGCCGCCGAACGCGCTGCCTCGCCATACTCGGCCGGTCACGAGCTGGAAGGGCCGTGTGCGGATCTCCCGCCCGGCTCCAGCGACGCCGATGATGATCGACTCGCCCCAGCCGCGGTGACAGCACTCGAGCGCCTGGCGCATCAGGTCGACGTTCCCGACGCACTCGAAGCTGTAGTCGGCGCCGCCGTCCGTGAGCTCCACGAGATGCGCGACGAGGTCGCCCTCGACCTCGTTGGGGTTCACGAAGTGCGTCACCCCGAACTTGCGCGCGAGCGCTTCGCGGGCCGGGTTGATGTCGATGCCGACGATCTTGTCCGCGCCGGCGATGCGCGCTCCTTGCACGACGTTGAGCCCGATGCCGCCGAGCCCGAAGACGACGACGTTCGAGCCGGGGGTCACCTTCGCCGTCCAGAACACCGCGCCGATGCCCGTCGTGACGCCGCAGCCGATGTAGCAGACCTTGTCGAACGGCGCGTCCGAACGAATTTTCGCGACGGCGATCTCCGGGAGCACCGTGTGGTTCGCGAAGGTCGAGCAGCCCATGTAGTGGTGGATCTTCGTTTTTCCGAGCGAGAAGCGGCTCGTTCCGTCCGGCATGACGCCCTTGCCCTGCGTCGCGCGAATCGCCGTGCACAGGTTCGTCTTCCGGCTCAGGCACGATTTGCAGTTGCGGCACTCCGGCGTGTACAGGGGAATCACGTGGTCCCCCTTCTTCACGCTCGTGACACCGGGGCCCACGTCGACCACGACGCCCGCGCCTTCGTGCCCGAAGATCACCGGGAACAACCCCTCGGGATCCTGGCCGGAGAGGGTGAACGCGTCCGTGTGGCACACGCCCGTCGCCTTGATCTCGACGAGCACCTCACCCGCTTTCGGCCCCTCCAGCTCGACCTCTTCGATCACGAGCGGCTTCCCCGCCTCGTACGCCACGGCTGCTCTCGTCTTCATGGTCGCGAGGGTAGCGTGTTCGGCGCACGGCGGGCGAGGGTCCGTTCACGCAGCGGCCGGTTCTCGGGGCCCGGCTTCGTGCTGCTCAGTGGAGCGCATGAAGGGGGCGCGAGACGGCCCGCGGCCAAGCCCCGCGCTGGCTTGGCCGCGTTTCTACGCCCGCGCGCGATCCGCCGAAGCGAACCGTCGCGCTTCGGTGTTCCCGGAGCGGCTCACGAACGCGCGCGGCGACGGCGCCGGAACGCGAAGAGGCCGACGCCGCCCACGAGGCCGAGGACGGAGAGCGCCTGACCGCTGGTCTCGGGTCGCGGAACGAGGCGACATCCACAGCCAGCGTCGCTCGGCGGCGGCGCGTCGCCCGGATTCGACGTGCCCGTCGGCGCACCGGCCACGCCGGGCGTCCCAGCCGTCCCTGCCGGCGCCCCGGCTACGCCGCCGGTGCCGGTGGGGGC
>CAYYWA010000559.1:1915-2634 GCA_964475255.1 uncultured Sorangium sp. | reverse complement strand
CTGTGGGGTGGGGTGCGATGAGACGAGCGGAAGGGGGATTTGGTGGACCCGAGGATGGGAATCCCCTTAAGTTTATTGTCAGCACCCGTATGGTCGAGAACGGACTCTGAGGAAATTTGCACCGATGATTGAGCTGAAGAATGCGCGCCTTCTGTCGAACAAGAAGGCCGACCTTTCGGACCTGGTGAGCCACATCGACCGCACACCGGGGGGCCACACGGTCAAAGGGATGTACCTCGCGGGCATCCTCGATGCGCTCGATGCCCGGAAGGTTCGCCGCCCCGATTTCCGCGTGCAGGCGTTCCGCGACTACCCGCTCCGTCAGTACATGGAGCTTCTGCTCGACGCGGCGGTGACGCTCTATCCGAATCAGCCGATCCGTGCAGCGCTGATTTCGCTCGGCAGGCTGGCCATCCCGACGTTCGCGAGCTCGATCGTCGGGGGGGTGATCATGGGGACCGTGGGTCGGAGCTGGGACATCGCCTTGAAATGCGTGTCGAAGGGCTACCAAGTCAGCCTGCGGCCCGGAAATGCGACCGTGACCGGCATGAGCGACGGGCGCGCGGTGCTCCAGCTCCGTGAGGTCTGGAACTTCCCCGACAGTTACCAGGTGGGTGTCGTGGAAGGGTTGCTCGAGTGGTGCGACTTGCAGGGCAGCGTGACGGCGCGTGTGCTCGCGCCTTGCGACGTCGACCTCGAAATCGAATGGTCGGCGTGGG
>CAYYWA010000559.1:0-1905 GCA_964475255.1 uncultured Sorangium sp. | reverse complement strand
GGCGGCGGGGGGGTCCTACCGGCGGCGAGACCGCGAGTCGGCGTCGAAGCAGTCCCGCGGCCTCCCCGTCGACTGAGCATCAGCCAGTCGGATCCAGCTCGCTCTTCGTCTTCGGGTCTTGCGCTCGCGACACGAGCTCGATGCCCGAATGGCGCGGGAGCTGCTCGAGCACCTCGAGCTCGAAGGTGGCCACGCGGCGCTCTCCACTGCGGACGTCGCACACGAAGAGCTCCCGCGCGCCGCCGTCGTGGCTCGAGAGACAGCGCGCGTGCAGCGACACGCGTTCCCCGGCGAACGCAAACGAGTACGTCTCGGCCCGGCCTCTCAGGATCGTGAGCTGGAGGGCGTCGCCACAGCGCCGCCGTCGGCGCGCGGCTTCGGCGACGAGCTCCGTCGCCTGGCGCGTCATGATCGACACCGGGAGCGCGGGATAGCCGCGGAAATGGCCGAGGCACTCGCCGGGCTCGACGGGGCCGAGCTCGACGCCGTACCCGCCCTCCTGCTCCGTCACCGGAGGCAACGAAACTTGGTGGAAGTACGGGTTTTCTCCCGTTTCTTCCGCCGTCTCGCGAGCGTGCTCGCGGAAGAGCGCCTTGAACGCTTGCTCGGGGATCACGTGGTACTCAACGCGGAGCGCGCGGAGCAGGGTGCCGTCGGGCGCCCACAGCTCCGTTTCTGCGACGGCGCGTGAGTTGCGGAGATCGAACTCCGCGCATCGAGCGCGCACTCGAACCTTGTCGAGGGCTTCGAGGCGATGCGCGCTCGCCGGCAGCGCGTCGGCGCCTTCGATGGGGCGGTACTCCGCCGTCTTCACCGGGTAATAGACCTTCCCGGGGACGGGGCAGCGCCGACTCACCGCGCACGAGCCGACGAGAGCGAGGTGGCGCGCGCCCTCGGCGCAGCTCACTCGATCGCGCTCGGCCTCGCTCGGCGGAACCGGCAACGCCCAGGCTTCGACCCAGTCGCCCTCGACCTGCATGTCGAACAGGTCGAAGTAGGGGCGCGACACACAGATGCGCGCGAGGAAATGCGCTTCGAGATCGACGGCGTCGCTCTTTTGCTCGACAGCCGTGTTGCTCGCCGTGCTCGAAAGGAGGCGCTGCACGATGCGACCGGAGAGCTCGTCCACCGAGCCACCAGCGAGCAGCTCGATGCTGGGCACGGCGACGCCGGTCGCGTTCTCGAGCGCGTTCTGGAGCTCCACCGCCATCAGCGAGTCGAGCCCGAGCGCTTGCAGGGAGGTGCTCCCGGTGAGGCGCGTCTCGTCCACCTTCAACACCGTGGCGACCGCGCTGCACGTCAGCGCACGCACGCGCTCGGCGCGGGCGCTCGCTTCGAGGGCGAGGAGCTCGTCGCGAATCCCCGTGCGCGCTTCGCTTTCCGCGCTGCGCGTGACGAGCGGCGCCAGCCGGTTCCAGGGAGTGGCCGGGAAGCTCCGCACCCAGCGGTCCCAGTCCATGTCGGCGACGCAGAGCTGCGCGCGATCGCTGGAGAGCGCCGCTTCGAGCGCTCTGAGCGCCGCTCTCGCCGGCATTGGGCGGATGCCCAGGCTCCGAAGGTGCGTCTTCGTCGCGGCGTGGCGGGCCACGACGCCGACATCGGCGATCGCTCCCCAGGCCACGCTGAGGGCCCGCCGCCCTTCGGCCCGGCGCAGCGCCGCCAAACCGTCGAGGAACGCGTTCGCTGCCGCGTACGCCGCCTGATTCGGGTTCCCGATCAACGCCGAAATCGACGAGTAGAGGACGAAGCACTCGAGATCGAGGTGCTTGGTCCTTTCGTGCAACAGGAGCGCCCCGAGCGCCTTCGGCAGCATCACTTGCCGGAGTGACGCGTCCGTGAGCGTCGCGATCGGGCGATCCTCGAGCACCATGGCCGAGTGCAGGATCCCACCGAGGGGCGGGAGCG
>CAYYWA010000558.1:0-2668 GCA_964475255.1 uncultured Sorangium sp. | reverse complement strand
GTGTTGCCGTCGTCGCATTCCTCCTCGCTGGTGTGGACGTAGCCATCGCCGCAGGCCGGTCGTTTGCAGGCGATCGTGCAGTCGTCGCTCGAGCTCGTGTTGCCGTCGTCGCACTCTTCGGGGCCCTCCACGACGCCGTCGCCGCAGACGGGCTTCTTGCACGAGCTCAGGCATTCGTCTGCGTCGGACTCGTTGCCGTCGTCGCATTCTTCTTCCCCGGCGTGGACGAAACCGTCCCCGCAACGGGCGACGGTGCACGTGGACGGGCAATCGTCGGAGTCGTCGTCATTGCCGTCGTCGCATTCTTCTTCCCCGGCGTGGACGAAACCGTCCCCGCAGCTCGCTTCGACGCACGACGTGAGGCAGGCGTCCTCGTCGTCGTCGTTTCCGTCGTCGCATTCCTCATCGGGATCGACCTCGCCGTTGCCGCACGTCGCGGCGACACAATTGCCAGCAGTGCAACGGCCCTCGCACTCGGTCACGGTGGTCTGCGTCCGATCCGGACTGCAGACGTGGAGCGCGTCATCCTGACAGAACGCATCACCAGGGTCGCGCTCGAGGCACTCGGCGACGATCGGCTTGCATCGAGGCCCGTCCTCGCTGCACGCGTCGCCCTCGACGCACTCGGCGTAGATCGCCCATTGTCCGCGGTGACAGATCCAGAGCTCGCTGCCTCCTAGGACAGGGCAGCGCAGCTGTTCCTCTTCATCGCAGGGGGCGCCAAGCGTGTCGTCTGATTCCTTCGGCGGATCCTCGGGCGGAGTGGGCTCGCCGCCGCTCCCTGCTGCCGCTTCTGAGGTCGGGGAGCCGGAAACGCCGCCCTCGGCAGCGTCGGGATCACTCGCGTCGGGAGCGCCCCCGTCACCGTTGGTGCCGGTCCTTCCGGCGCCGCCCTCCGCGGGTGGACAGGTGCGGCTCTCGCGGCAGTCAACCTCTCCACACGCAGCACCCGTGAGGCTGGCGAGCACCGCAAGCGCAACCACGAACACCTCTGGATGGAATCGCTCGCAGGAGTGGGTTGCAGGACGTTCACAGAGAGCGAGAGCTTTGGGCGGAGTAGAGGCCATGGCGTTCCGGGGCGGGACCATCTAGCGGTGCTTGCGTGGAATCAAGGCAGAACCGCGCACGCAACCCTTTCGGCATGGTGCTCACCGGAGTTTCCGATGTTCGAGAAATTTAGGAACACGAAGCTGCTGCCCGAACGCTTACAGTATTGCTGGCGGGGCGCCAGCGATGCCAGCGGCGGCCACTTCCGAATCCTGGCAATTGACGGGCTCGAGAGTCGGCACGGCGTTCGCTGTACGTGCAGCGTGGCCGTTGCGGCGGCAACTATCGGAGCACGCGACGCCGGTGGCTACGTGCGCCACCGCCCGGAAAGGACGACGCAGCCTGCCCACACGCTGGCTGCCGACTCTCGGCCCTACGCTGGCCGCAACCTCCCGCGCGCGCCCGGCCGGCACAGGTCTGTTCGTCCCGGCGCCAAGGGGGCTGCGTCGGCTGCAACGCGCACCAGGTTCGCCACCGGGCCCACCTGAATCCGTCCTTCACCCCGTCTCGCCCGCGCTTGCCCACCCGTTCGAATTACCTACGCGCTGAGACGTTGCGCTGCCGTGGTTGACGAGTTCGGTTCCCGCCTTGCGCCGGAGCCCCGACCAGAGCTGCACGTGGCGGCCGCCGTCCACGTCGTTGCTGACCTGGAATTGCCGGTCGCCCGCTCGTGTCCCGCTGCCTCACCTGATTGCCGGCGCAGTGGATTCTTGTCCGAACGCTCCGCTATCGTGGCTTTGTGCGGGGGCGTCCACCTGGGCCGCCCCGAAGCTTTGGAGGAACGCGATGGATCATCAGGGACACTGGCACGAGCACGGACAACCTCAAGGTCTCGAGCCGCCGCCACCGAGGCCCGGGCAGCCTCCGCAACCGCCCGCCAAGGCGTCCCTATTGAAGCGATTCCTGGTGCTGTTCGGCGTGGCGGTGGTCGTGCTCGTCGTTGGCGTCGTAGGGATCGCGTTCATGGCGAGCGCGGCTTCGAAAGCCGGCAATGCGGCGGAGCGTGCCTTCGACCAGGCGGTACAGGGTCGAATGGACGCGGCGATGCAGAAGGTCGCGAACGATGCCGTCGCCCAGTACGAGCTGGTCAAGCAGAACGACTGCGGCGTGATGCAGCTCTGCGTGCAGGCGGGGATGGTCAAGGCCGCGATGATCCAGGCCCAGGACGCTGCGGGAATCCGTCGTTGGAGTGCTACGGAGCGCGCGGACTGCGCCAGGGCCGGCGTCCCGATCGAGTGAACTGGCGTCAGCGCGCCTTCGGCGGGCGACCCGTGGAGCGTCGTCGTTTCGCCGGCACCGCGAAGAGCTCGGCTGGATCGACCCGGAGACCGTTGGCGATCTCGACCAACGTCTTCATCGTGATGTTCCGCGCGCCAGCTTCGATGCGCTGCAGGTCCCGCACGTCGTAGCCGAGGCGCTCCGCGAGCTCCTGCTGCGTTCGGTCGCCGCGGAGCTCAGCAATTCGGCGCCCCACGCGGGCGAGCACGGTCGAGGTCTGTACCGGCACGGCCGCCGACGTACGGGGCCGGCCGGGTGGAAAGACGGGTCTCCCGTGTTTACAGGCTGGCTAGTGCACCGCTTATGAGATACGCGCAAGCATTCGGCGGTGGCTTCGGATGAT
>CAYYWA010000557.1:0-2673 GCA_964475255.1 uncultured Sorangium sp. | reverse complement strand
GGGCGTTGGCGGAACGGCCAGCGGCGGCGGACCGGCAGGTGGCGCGCCAGCAGGCGGCGCTTCGGGAGGCGCCCCGCCGGTGGCTGGGGGCAGCTCGGGCGGTGGCGCTCCGGCAGGCGGAGGCACCGGTGGGAGTGGAAAAGGGGGAGCGACGCCCGGCGAGGGTGGAATGGGCCCTCTGGGAGGCATGGGCGGCACGGGAGGCGCCGGCATGGGAGGCGAAGCCATGGGGGGCGGCGGAACCGGAGGCACGGAAACCGAGCCGATCCCCAAGCACACGATTCCCGAGGACCCGTGTGCGCCCCGCGAGAACTACCGCAATCTCTTCGTCGAGCTCCTCGGGAAGACGAAAGCAGAGGTGGAGGAGAAGCTGAACGCGGCGTTCGAGCACCTCTTCTACGGCGGGAACGACGCGAAGATCTATTACCCGGTTGGGGCGGACGAAGCCTACGTCTTGGACGTCAACAACAACGACGTCCGGAGCGAGGGGATGTCGTACGGCATGATGGTCGCCGTACAGATGAACAAGCAGGAGGAGTTCGATCGCTTGTGGAAGTGGGCGAAGGCCCACACGCAACAGCCCAACGGATACTTCGGGTGGAAGGCCTCCACGTCAGGACAGCTGATCGACAGCGGACCTGCCCCGGACGGGGAAGAGTACTTCGCCACCGCGCTCATCTTCGCCGACCACCGCTGGGGAACGGGAAAGCACAACTACGGGAGCGACGCGAGGAATCTGCTGAATGCGATCCGCAACAACGGCGCATTCAACGCCAATCCGCCGGTGATCAAATTCGTGCCGTCGGTCAACTACTCCGATCCCTCCTACGTGCTGCCGGCGTTCTACCAGGTGTGGGCTTGCTACGACGCGCAAAATCGCTCCTTCTGGGAAGGAGCCGTCTCGCACGCGCGCAACTTCTTCCACACCGCGACCCACTCGCAGACCGGGCTCGCTCCGTACCTGTCCGATTACAACGGCAATCCGCACAACTCCGGTCCGAACTTCAACTCGGATTCGTGGCGGGTCGTCGGTAACATCATGATGGACTACCACTTCTTCCAAGCGGACTCGTGGCAGGTCACGTTCGCGGAGCGCTACGCGAACTTCTTCAAGAATGCGAACCCGGGCTCCTACGAGTTCACGTTGAACGGCAACGCCTTGCAGACGGTTGATGATCCGGTGAAGGGCCTCGTCGCGCAGAACGCGCTCGTGGCCTTCGCGGTTCCCGAGGAGCTCGGCGCGCCGGCGCTCGAGGCGCTTTGGGAGCTCGATTTTCCGACCGGACAATACCGCTACTACGACGGCATGCTGTATCTGTTCGCGCTCCTCCACGCGAGCGGGAACTTCCGTCTGTATTAGAGCGACGAACGGTCAGGAACGCGCCTAAACCGTCGAACAGGGTGCCCGAGCGGCGGCTTTCCTCGCGCCGCCGCTCGGCTCTTCTGGGCCGAGCTCGGCGCTCGCGCGGCAAGGGTCGGCGTCGAAGGCGATCGCACGGCGGCCCCGCGACGCCACGGCGCGGCGTTCCGTGCGCGACGCCGCGCGCGGGGGTACGCCGAAGCCGTGGTTCGCTGGGACGCCGCACAGTACCTGAAGTTTGCCGACGAACGATCCCGACCGGCGCGTGAGCTCCTCGCTCGGGTGCCGAGCGCGTCGCCGGCTCGAGTCGTCGACCTCGGCTCGGGTCCGGGCAACTCGACCGCGTTGCTCGCCGAGCGCTGGCCGAGCGCGCACATCACCGGAGTCGATACCTCGAGCGAGATGCTGGAGCGCGCGCGGCGCGACTATCCCGCGCTCGAGTGGGTTCGAGCCGACGTGGCGACGTGGCGCGCACCGGAGCCCGTTGACGTGTTGTTCGCCAATGCGGTGTTTCAGTGGGTGCCGGATCACGAGCACGTCCTGCCCGCGTTGTTTGCGGGGCTCGCACCCGGGGGCGTGCTCGCCGTGCAGATGCCCAACAACGAAAATGAGCCCAGCCATCGCGCGATGCGTGAGGGACCCGAGCCACTTCGAGAGAAGCTCGCGTCCGTGCGTGCGCGCGCTCCCGTCGCCTCACCCGCCTTCTACTACGATCTGCTCGCGCCACACGCCGAGAGCGTCGACCTCTGGCAAACCACGTACGAGCACGTCCTGTCCGACGCGGACGCGATCGTCGAGTGGGTGAAGGGCACGGGCTTGCGTCCCTACCTCGAAGTGTTGTCCGAGAGCGAGCGCGCCCAATACCTCGCCACGTACGCCCGCGCGATCGAGCACGCGTATCCCGTGCGCTCCGACGGCAAGCGCCTCTTCTCATTTCCGCGACTCTTCTTCGTCGCCGTCAAACGGCGGACGTGAGCGGAGCGCTCGTCTTGCCCTCTCGAGCACGCCGAGCGCGCGCTTCTCCTCTTCGGCATGGCGCGAGCATCCAACGCGACGTCGCCTCGCGAGGACGCAGTTGGGCAGGCGGTCACACCGAAGCGCGCGCACTTGTCATCTCGTTCACGAGATTGCCAAGTCGACACCGCGCGCGCTCATCCGGCTTTTTGCGCGTGAAGGCCTGACCTATTTTTCCGAGCACGCAGGACCGTACGCTGGTTGCAGCGCACGACGTGCGGCGATAGGACGAGAACATCTGGAGGACAAACGGTTAGGAACGCGCCGAGATATGCGGAAAACTGCGTCGGACAGAGTGC
>CAYYWA010000556.1:355-2689 GCA_964475255.1 uncultured Sorangium sp. | reverse complement strand
TGCGTCGGACAGAGTGCCCGCGTGGGGAGGGGCGGCGCGTGCCGCCCCTACGAAAGAGGCTAGAACGCCGAGCCCGTCGCTCCAGCGAGGCTCAGCGCGTGGAGGCGGTGCACAGTTCGAGAAAGAGCGTGCGCTCTCCCAGGACCTCGGCGACTCCGCAGTTCCGAAACCCTTGGTCGAGATAGTAACGCTCCCCTTCATCGGCGAGCGTCTCCGACGCGAGCGCTCGCTGAACTTCTACTCATGTCGTATCGGTACGCGGTGCCGTTGACGGTGCCGGCTCCACGCGTGCGTCCGCTTCGGACGGCTCTCGCGTCCAAATGCGAGACTCGCGATATGAACGAAGCGAAAGAGGGAACGAAGAGGAAGCGGGCGCTGGTGTCGGGGGTTCGTCGCAGGGGCGCGTCGCTGCACCGATGGACGCTGGTAACATCGTGAGTTGCACCGAGAGCGAACGCCGCGACGACGAACGCCGCGACGAGAGAGGCGTTCGTGACAGAGGCGTAGTAGTTACCTCGGAGCGGCGGCGATGTGATCGTGAGTCCGCCAAAAGAATCACTCTCAAGGCCGATAAAAAGTTGGAGCAACGAAAGCGAAGTGCGGTAGTCTCTCGCGTTGGACGTGGGCTGCGACCGTGCGGTGCGTTCGCTCGCTCGAACTGTGGAGGTAGTCATCATGGCGTCGAGAGCTGGTTCTTCGGGGGCATCGTCCCGATCGGCAACGCGGATCGGGTTTTCGTTTCCACGTACCTTCGGGGTGTTGCCGGCCGCTTCGCTCCTGGCGTTGAGCGCGTGCGGAGGCATCGTGGACGAAACGCACGAGACCTCGACCAGCGAAATCAAGGGTCAGCACGGTCGGGATCACGACCGCGGCCGCGATCGCGGCCACCACCACGATCGGGGGAAGGGCAAACACCACGACCACGATCGGGGGAAGGGCAAACACCACGACCACGATCGCGGTGGTCACGCGGATCCCCACCGCGGTGAGCGACTTTTCGAAACGGCTTTTCCCGGGACGAATGGTCGCTCGTGCGCCACGTGCCACGTGCCCGAGGACCACATGGTGCTCACCCCCGCACACGTAGAGGCGCGGCTCCTCGAGGATCCGAACGATCCGCTCTTCAATCGCCTGGACGCCGACGATCCCCTCGCCGAGGAGCCGACGTACGAGCACCTCAAGAAGGGGCTCGTACGCGTGATTCTGACGTTGCCCGACAACATGGATGTCATCGACTTCGAGGGCAACGTGATCACGTCGCCGGACCGCACCATCGAGGTGTGGCGCGCCGTCCCGACCGTGGAGAACGCGGCCATCACGGCGCCCTTTCAGTACGATGGCCGGGCCGAAACGCTGCAGGAGCAGGCGCAAGGCGCGATCACGGCGCACAGCGAGGGCGGCGAGGTGGCAAAGAAAGATCTGGACGCGATCGCCGCGTTTCAGGAAAGCCTGTTCACCTCGGGCCGCGCGCGCTCGGTCGCCAAGCGGCTTGCTCATGGCGTTCCGCTCGAGAACATCGAGCGACCCGAGCTCGAGATGGACCTGACACCCGCGCAAGCGCGCGGCCTCGAGCTGTACAACGCCGCGTGCGAGCCCTGCCACGGCGGCGCGACGACCCGGCAGATCGTCGACCGGGAGATCCACGACCTGGCGTTCGTCGAGCTGAAGCCCGACGGCAACGTGCTCTTCGACACCTCTGTCAGCCCGCCCGTGCCGGTGCTGAGCCCGCAGCCGAACAACGAGTTCATGAACATCGGGCTCGGCAACATCTCCTACCTCGGGCAGATCTTCGGGGACCTGTTCGGGCCGCGCTTCAACGCCACCGTGCCGCTGCCGCAGTACCGCTTCCGCTTCTATACGGACGGCACGAGAACCGTGAAAGAGGTGGACCTACCGCCCATTCCCGTGACGGCGAGCGGCGACCCGTTCGATCTCTTCCCCGCGCTCGACGAGAACGGGGCGCCCATCGTCGGCCCGAACTTCTTGCCGCAGCTCTTCTCCACGGATCCGGGGCGTGCGGCGATCACGGGCAATCCCCACGACTTCGAGGCGTTCGACGTGCCGGCGCTGCGCGGCATCGCCAACACCGCGCCGTACTTCCACGACAACAGCGCCGAGACGCTGCGCGACGCCGTCGACATTTACAGCCGGTTCATCCTCCAGTTCTTCCCGCCGCTGAATCTGCCGCTCATCCACCCGCCGGAGGAAGGGAGCTTCTTCCCCGAGTCGCTGACACCGGAGGAGAAGAACGACCTGCTCGAGTTCTTGCAGGTCCTGTGACCTCGTGAGTCGGGGGGGCGGGCGCCGCGGGCGCGGCCCGGCCCCACGCACCCC
>CAYYWA010000556.1:0-345 GCA_964475255.1 uncultured Sorangium sp. | reverse complement strand
CCCCCCGGGCCGCGTTGGGCCGGGCCGGTGCCCCGGGGGGGGGGGGCGCGGGGGCCGGGGCCCCGGGCGCCGGCACACGCCACCGCACGGGTGAGCACGAACCGGTGGCGTGTGTCTCGAGGTCTTCGCGTTCCTGCGCCCCGCGCGGGAGCGCGGGGTCGGAGCGTTCCCGACTCCACGAAGCCGCGTTCGGCTCCCCCGCGTCGTTCGTGAACGGTGCATGACGTTTGGCTGAGCCAAGATTTCGGGCCTCCTAGTCGGGGGAGGCCGATCCCTCGCGTCGTTCCGCAGCCTTCGCGCCCGTCGTGCTCGCGATAGCGCTGCTATCGCTGCGCGTGCCGAACG
>CAYYWA010000555.1:0-2704 GCA_964475255.1 uncultured Sorangium sp. | reverse complement strand
CGGCAGGTGCCGCAAAGGGCGCGCCCGCGGCGGGTTCGAACGCAACGCCAGCAGGAGGCGCAGCGCGATGAGCGACAGCGTGCACGTCGCGGTTTACGCCGGCAGCTTCGACCCGCCGACGAACGGGCACGTCGACCTCGTCGATCGGGCGTCGAAGCTCTTCAAGCGCGTGATCGTCGCCGTGGGTCGGAACCGCGCGCGCGCGCCGCTGTTCAGCCCCGAAGAGCGACTCGAGCTGTTGCGGCACGTGTGCGCGCCGTATCCCAACGTCGTCGTCGACTCGTTCGAGGGCTTGCTCGTCGACTATGCGGAGAGCGTGGGCGCGCGCGTGATCGTGCGCGGGCTGCGCGCCGGAACGGACTTCGAGTACGAGCTGCAGATCGCGCACGCGAATGCCGATCTGCGTCCGGAGCTCGATACGGTTTTCTTGCCGACCCGCACGAACTACGGATTCATCTCCGCGTCGCTGGTGCGTGAGATCGCGAGCCACGGTGGGGATGTGAGCCGTTACGCGCCGTCGGTCGTGTGCCAGGCGTTGAAACGGCGGTTCGGTCTGTAGCAGCCGCGCGAAATCGCGCCGGGCCGAGCGCACGGTCGGTGCCGCGGCTTCAGAAGATCGCGCAGGGCGCGTCCGAGCGCTTGCCGCGCGTCGCCGAGAGCTCTACCCGTATCGGCTCGGAGAGGAGAGACTCATGCTCCAGCGGATGCGGAAAGGCTTTTCGTCGCTTGCGACCACCTTGGCTCCCGTGCTCGTCGCCGGGTGCGTGCTCGTCTGGCCCGACGAAGCACGCGCGGGCAGCAAGCTCGCGCTCGACCTCGATTTCGCGCACGGCATCGACGAAACGGGTATCAAGGCCGGAACGGGCGGCGTGCTCCGCTTCGGTCAGGAGCTCGATCTCGTCGCGGTGTCGCTCACGCCCGAGCTCGGGATCAGCTATCACACCTTCTCCGGGGCGCTGGATGCCTCTCACTACTCGGCGATGGTCGGCGCTCGCTTCGGGTTCGGGGCGGCGCTCAGGCCGAGCGTGTTCGGGCACGTCGGGATCGGCCGGCTCGATCTCGAGGTGGGCGGCGACACCGGCGCGACCTTCGACGTCGGCATCGCGCTCGACCTGGTGGTGCTGCCGATTCTCGATATCGGGATCCACGGCGCGTACGACGTGCTGTTGACCGAAGGCGACGGGAACTTCGACTGGCTCCGCGCCGGCGCGCACGTCGCTCTCGGGTTCTGAGCGACGCGTTCAGCGGGACGCGAGCGGAAGCCGCGAACGGATCCTTCGGCTCGCGAGAGCGAAACCGCGAGCGACGCCTCAGCGATACGAGAGCGGACCGCGAGCGACGACGCCTCAGCGGTACGAGAGCGGCGTCGGCATGAAGAGCAGAACGAACAGCACGACGCACGCCCAGCCGAGCGCTCGCCGGCGTCCATCGAGCTCCCCGGGCTCGTAGGGCGGGTGCTTGGCGCCGCCGGAGACGAAGCCGATCACGCCGAGCACGAGGAACCACACGAGCCAGAACGCCGAGTTCGAGATCGCGAGCGGGAGCGGGAGCTCGGAGCGGTTCGTCAACACGGGCACGACGAACACGAAGACGTTGTAGGCGAACAAGAGCAGCAGCGCGCGGCGCACCCAGCGGGCGATCGCGTGGTGCCGCTGGCCGATCAGCGCATAGACGATGTGTCCGCCGTCGAGCTGCCCCCAGGGCAGAAGGTTGATCATCGTGAGGAAGAGGCCGGCCCACCCGGCGACGGCGGTCGGGTGGAGGGCCACGTCGTGTCCCTCGGGGATGGGGCCCACGACGAGCCGTTTGAGCAGGAGATAGAGCACGCTCTGCCCTTCCTGGATCACGAGGACCCCCGCTTCGGGCGGCGGGAGCACTTCGGATCGCGCGAGGCCGAAGCAGAGCACGGGGATGGCGACGACGAGCCCGGCGATCGGCCCCGCCGCCCCGATGTCGAGCAGCGCGCGGCGCGAGCGGATCGGCGCCGGCATCGCCATGACCGCGCCCATCGTCCCGAACAGCAATCCCGGGAAGGGGATGAAGTACGGAAACGAGGCGGGGACGCGGTGCCAGCGCGCCGCGAAGAAGTGCCCGAACTCGTGGGTCAGGAGGATCCCGAGCAGCGGTACGGCGAACGAAGCGCCGCGCATCAGGTACTCGGGATCGAGGAGCTGCCGGAGAAACGAGCGCTCGTCGGCGCCGCCCGCGAAGGCCACCCCGGCGTGGAACACGCTCACGATCGTGAGCAGGAACAGGATCAGATTCGTGCGAAACGGCGGGAGCGCGCCGGCTCGCACCGAGGGCGGCACACTCGGGCGAAGATCGTGCTCAGGATTCATGACGCAACGTCTCGCGGAGCCGCGCGGCGAGGCGATCGAGCTCCGGCGCGATGTCCGCGTCGAGCACGCCGATCTCGGTCTCGAGGCGGAGACTGCCGCGCGGACGGCCGTGCTGTGGGACGATGCGCGTGACGCGCGGGAGCTCGCCGGCCGCGAGCGCGCGTTCCAGCGCGCTCACGTCTTCGGGGTTCGCGACGACGGTGATGGTGCGCGCGCCGCGCGCTTCCGCGAGCGCGCTCCGGGCGAGCGCCGCGACCCGCGACGGATCGAGCGTGAGCGGCTCGCCGAGCAAGCGCGCCGCGAGCAAGCGCGCGAGGGCGACGCTGCGATCGAGCGCGCGTTCGTCGGCGCGCGCATCGCGCGGG
>CAYYWA010000554.1:0-2725 GCA_964475255.1 uncultured Sorangium sp. | reverse complement strand
CAAAATACAACGCCGACGCAGGCGACCTCGCTGAGCGGCGAGTTGTAGATCTCGATGGGAGCCTGCTTCGGGTCGAGGTGGCAGAGCGGCACGTACGCGTGCCCGTCCTCGTAGTCGTGCAACACGGCGTGCCGCTGGCTGAACGTGCCGCGCCCGCTGTCTTGCCCCGTCAGGCGCACCCGCGTTCCCTCGGTGACCAGCGTCGCGAACGCGAGGAGCTCCGCCGTGCCCCAGTCGAGCCGGCGCTCGCCGTTCGCCATCGCGCGCCGCTGCCCGAGCAGCCGATCGATCTGTTTGTGCGGGTGGAAGCTCGAGGGCAGCTCCGTCTGCTTGTGGAGGAGCTCGACGAGCCGCGCGCGCTCGACGCCGGTGTCGACGTCGGGCACCTCCGACTCGGGCCCGCCGCGATAGCCCTTCCAGTAGCCGCCGAGCCAGTCCGCGACGCGCTGGTAGCCCTTGCGGCTCGCTTCACCGAGCTCGGCCTCGAGGTGCTCGCGGCGCTCCACCGCGATCCGGTCCGCCTCTTCCTTGGTCACGCCCCCGAGGCGGAGCAGGTGCTCGAGGTAGCCGTCGCGCACGCTCTTGCGGCGCGCGATCGCGCGGTAGAGGAGCGGCTGCGTGAACGCCGGCTCGTCCGTCTCGTTGTGGCCGTAGCGGCGGTAGCCGTACATGTCGATGACGACGTCGCGCAGGAACGTGTCCCGGAAGTCCATCGCCAGGCGCACGACCTGAGCGACGGCCTCGGGGTCCTCGCCGTTCACGTGGAAGATCGGGATCTGGAGCATCTTCGCGACGTCGGTCGCGTACGTCGTCGAGCGGCCCTGCGAGGGCGGCGTGGTGAAGCCGATCTGGTTGTTGACGACGATGTGGATCGTGCCGCCCGTCGTGTACGCGTCGAGTTGGCTCAGGTTCAGCGTCTCCTGAACGATGCCCTCGCCGGCGAAGGCCGCGTCGCCGTGGATCAACAGGCCGATCTTCTTGCTGCGCCCGACGTCGTTCACGCGGTCCTGCTTGGCGCGCGTACGCCCCACCACGACGGGGTTCACGAACTCGAGGTGGCTCGGGTTGAAGCAGAGCGAGAGGTGCACCGAGCGGCCGCTCGCCGTGACGAAGTCCGAGCTGTGCCCGAGGTGATACTTGACGTCGCCGCTCCCGAAATAGAGCTCCGGATCGTTGTCCTGGAACTCGCGGAAGATGTCGCGCGGGCTCTTGCCCATGATGTTGGCGAGCACGTTGAGGCGCCCGCGGTGGGCCATGCCGAGCACGATCTCGTCGACCCCGTGCTCCGCCGCCCGATCGAAGGCGAACGCGAGCAACGGGATGAGGCTCTCCGAGCCCTCGAGGGAGAAGCTCTTCGCCCCGACGAACTTCTTCTGGATGAACTCCTCGAAGATGACCGCGTCGGTGAGCTTGGTGAGGATGCGCAGCTGCTCCTCGCGGCTGAGCTGGATGCGGTTCTCCGAACCTTCCATCCTGTCCTGCAGCCAGTTTTTCACCGTCAGATCGTCGATGTGCATGAACTGCACGCCGATCGACCGACAATAGGTGTTGCGCAGGCGCGTGAGGATCTCGCGCAGGGTGAGCGCCTCGGCGCCGAAGATGGTGCGGCTCGAGAACTTGCGGTCGAGATCCTCCGGCGTCAGCGAGTAAAACTCGGGATCGAGCTCGGGTTGCGTCGGGCGCGGCAGGCCGAGCGGATCGATCTGAGCGATCATGTGGCCGCGCACGCGGTACGCGCGGACCAGAGCGTCCACGCGATCCTGGCGCACGGCCGCGTCGGAGACGCCCTCGGCGAGCGGCGGCGCGGCGGCCGCGCCGTTTCCACCGTACACGGCCACCGCGTGGCCGTTCATCCCGTACGGGTTGAACACGCTGGGCGGTCGAAACGACGGCCCGAGCTGCGGCGTCTCGACGAACCGCGGGTCCGCCGGGATCTTCGAGAAGTACTCCCGGTAGTCGGGAGGAACACTCTCCGGATCCTGCAGGTAGTCGGCGTAGAGGCCTTCGAGGAACGCGAGGCTCAGCGCGTTGAGCGCGCCCTCGGTGGTGTCATGAGGCATGGGATTTCGACGGATGCTTCCGCTTGTCTTCTGAACGAACCGGCTCGGGACCAAGCATGGCGACGAGCTCTCGTAGAGAGCCCGTTGGGGGCTTCAAATGGGGCGGGCCCCACGGCGAGTCAAGATTCCTTGCGCCTTTCTGCGGCGCTCGGATCCTCTGAGTGTCCGCGGTTTTCGTCGTGCGTACCGCGGCAGCAACATGCCGGAAACGAGCGCGGCAAACCCACGGCTATCTTACACCGCAAACGGAATCGCGCCACTCGAGGGGCACGGCCCAAAACCCACCACCACACACTGCCGAAAACCACCAACACGCGCTGCCCGACGACCCACCAACACGCGCTGCCCGACGACCCACCAACACGCGCTGCCCGACGACTCCCCATGCGACCAGGCGCGGACGCGCGTCGTCGGAAGCGCTCGCCGGCGCCCGCGCCGTCGGCCCGAAAACCTACCAATCCGGCCAGGCGCGGCCGCAGACCCGGAGCGGGCCGTTCTCCGTTGCCGAGCGGCGCTGTCGGCCGAACAGCGCGCTCGTTTCCGCGAGGGCACCCCAAAACGCACAGCGGAAGATGCGCCGGGCACCCGAGCGAAAGCGCCGGAGCGTGCCGCGTGGAGGCGCCGCCGCGGCGTAGCCGGGGCCGCTCGCGCGCGACCGTCGGCGC
>CAYYWA010000553.1:0-2733 GCA_964475255.1 uncultured Sorangium sp. | reverse complement strand
CGGCGAGGGTGCCGGACCCCGCGGGAACCGCGACGAGGAGCGCGCGCCCGGAGGCCAGCGCGACCTCGCGCGCCGTCTCGCCCTCGGCCGCCCAGCGCGCCGGCAAGCCGCGAGCGGCTTCGGGGCCGCGCGCCGCGATTTGCCGTCCGTCGGCGTCGTAGGCGCCCACCGCGAGCACGCCCGCGCTCGACAGCTCGCGTTCGAGCTCGGCCGGGAGCTCCGAGACGGAATGCGTCCCGTCCGCGCGCGCGAGGACGCGAGCGACGGCATCGCCGAGCGCCCGGGCGTGCGCGCGCCGGAGCTGTTGGACCGCCAGGGTCGTGTACGTGGCCACGGCGACGTACAGCGGCACGAACGCGAAGAGCAGGAGCCCGCCCAGCAAGAGCAGGATCCGGAGTCTGAGCCCAGCGCGCACGGGCTCAGACTATCCGACCGGACGCCGGGTAGAGCGACGAACGACGCGGAAAGCGCGTTCGGTTCCCCCGAGCGGCGGCGCGCGCCGTTTCGTCGCACGGCGAGCGGAGCACCGGGCGAAGGCCGTCCCAGATCCTAGAAATTGGGCCATCGTGACGCACTCCTGATACGGCGGAACCCTCGGATGGACCCACTGGTCAGGTCGTTGCTTCGGCTCCAGCAGCGGGTCGCCCGGGGGCTGGGCTGCGGCGTCGCGCTCGCGCTCGCCGCCTGCCTCGTGTGGTCCACGGCGCGCGAACCCGGGCTCGTCTTCGACGCCGTCGCGCTCGGGGTGCTGCTCGTCGCCCTCGGCGCGGCTTCGGTGCGCCGCTTGTTCCGCCAGCCGCTCGACGAGGACGTCGCGCGGCTCGACCTCGAGCTCTTCGCGACGCTCACCGTGCTCGCCTATGCGCTCGTCGTGCGCTCGCCGGGCGGTCTCGAGGGCCCGCTCTACCCGATCGTGTACGGGCTCACGATGATCGCCGCGAGCTTCGCCCGCCCGCTGGCGGTCGCGGGAACCCTGGCCTTCGCCCTCGCGCTCGAGGCTTCCCTCACGTTCCTCGCGCTGCCCGCGCCGGATCCGCGGCGCCTCGCGATCCACGCGGCGTTGCTCGTCGCGTTCTCGCTCCTCAACTTCTTCGTGTTCCGCGCCGAGATCGCGCGCGTGCGCAAGCTCTCGCGCCTGCGCATCGAGACGGAGATCCGACGCCTGCACGACTCGGCTCGGAGCTATCGCCTGCTCCAGGCGCCGAGCGGCCCGAGCGGCCCGACCGACCGCACCGCGCCGCCGCCGAACCACGAGGAGCGCCTGCTGCGCTCGGGCGTGGACGAGATCCATCAAGCCGTCGAGTTCGCGCTCGGCCTGTTGCGCCGCACGCTCGGCTTGCGCACGGCGATGCTGCTCGGCCTCGACGGCGCGGGCAACACGCTGTGCATCCAGGAGCTCGCGACGTCGGAGGAGGGGATCCTGCCGGGCCCGTTCAGCGCGAAAGACGGCATTTTCGGCGCGAGCCTCGCGCAGGGCGCGCAGCTCTCCGTGGCGGGAGCGCGCGCGGCCGTGCACGTGCCGTACTACGCCGTTCCCCCCGCGATCGGCTCGGTTTCTGCCACACCGCTGATCGAGCACGACAAGCCGCGCGGGCTCCTCGTCGTGGATCGCGAGTCGCGCGAGCCGTTCACCGAGGACGAGGAAGAGACGCTACGGGGCGCCGCGCACTTCATCCTGCGCGCGATCGAGAACGAGCGCGTCTTCATCCAGCTCGAGCGCGCCAAGGTCGAGCAGGGCAAGCTCTACCGCGTCGCCAACGCGCTCTCGGCGGCGCAGACCGAGGCGCAGGTGATCGAAGCGGGCGTCAACGGCGCGCGCGAGTTCGCGTCGTTCGACTTCGCCGTCGTCACGCTCTTCGACCGCACCACGAACGAGCACGAAATCTGCGCCGTGAGCTGCGAGGGCCCCTCCGACCTCGTGGGACAGCGCTTCCGCCACAACGGCGGCCTGGTCTCGATGGTCGTCCAGAACAAGCACCCGCTGCCCTACCGCGGCGACTACGACGCCGACCGGCAGATCGTCTTCACGCGCCGGCTCGCGCCGCCCGCGATGCCGTCGCTCCTCGTGCTGCCGCTCGTCGTCCACGAGCGCGCCCTCGGCACCCTCGTGCTCGGCGCCAAGCGCAAGGCCGCCTTCGGAGACGCGGTGCGCCCCACGCTCGAGGTCCTCGCGAGCCACGTCGCCGTCTCGCTCGCGAACGCGCGCATGCTCATGCGCCTCGAGGAGCTCGCGACGCTCGACGGCCTCACCAATCTGTTCAACAAGCGCGCGCTCACCGAGATCGCGACGCAGAAGCTGCGCAGCGCCACGCGGTTCAAAAAGCCGCTCAGCGTGCTCGTCTGCGACATCGATCACTTCAAGCGCGTCAACGACACGCACGGCCACGACATCGGCGACCTCGTCATCAAGGGCTTCGCGGACGTCCTCCGCCGCGTGAAGCGCGACACCGACGCGGTCGGCCGTTTCGGCGGCGAAGAGTTCGTCGTCGTCTGCGAAGAAACCGACGAGCGCGGCGCCGCCCAGCTCGCCGAGCGCATCCGCGCCGAGCTCGAGAACACGCGCTTCCACACCGAGCTCGGCCCGCTCCAAGTCACCTGCTCCATCGGCGTCGCCCCCTTCCCCAGCGCCGGCTCCACCTGGGACGCCCTCTTCAAGGCCACCGACGAGGCCCTCTACGCCTCCAAGCGCAACGGCCGCAACCGCGTCACCGTCTGGAACCCCCGCCTCCAAAA
>CAYYWA010000552.1:0-2744 GCA_964475255.1 uncultured Sorangium sp. | reverse complement strand
AACCGTTTGTCGCTCTAGTGCACCGCAAGTCAGATGCGAGCAACCATCCCGGAAGCCGATTGCAGCACGATTGATGCTGAGCCAGGCCTCGCGAAATTGACCGCATTTCATATGCGGTGCACTAGTCAGCCCGAAATCTAGGCTCAGGTCGCTCAGTCGCACGAGCCTGGCTCCGCGATCGATGTCTCGATCACGAAGCGCGAGTGGAACGTGTGGCGCTCGGCGAAGAAGAAGTGGAGCGGATACGTCTCACCGCGCACGATGCCGAGCTCGTCGGCGCGTTCGTCGAGGGAGACCGTCTCGGAGAGGCTCTGGTGGATGCCGCCCAGATCGATGGCGAGCCTCCGGTTGATGAAGACCCACATGTCGTCATCGCCGGTGAAGCGGAAGATCTCGCCCCCGACGTACTGGAACGACGTCGAGGCCTCGAGCGTGAAGTGGTAGTTGTGCGCGCGGCCTTCGTTGCCGAGCAGCTCGCCGTCGATCGGGAAGAACTCGAGGTCCTCGTACACGAACATCCCGGGGCCCTCCTCGGAGACGTCGAGCTGGAGCTCGAGGCTCGCCGACGCGTTCACGCCGGGCACGTCGCGGAACCATTCATCGAAGTTTGTCCGTCCAGAGGTGGTGATCGAATCCGGAAGGTCCGCGTAGACGGGCTTGTCGTCGGGGCCGAGCTCCGCCATCACGAGCCCGCGTTCCGGGAAATTCCCGCCGATCGGGAGCTCGAAGTCGGGATGCTCGTCGCTGAAGTCGCGAACCGTCACCTTCAGCTTGGGCGGCTTGGGCGCTGCGGCGTTGCACGGCTCCCAGCGCCCCGAGCGACAGATCACCTCTCCCGAGCCGCAAACGCTCTCGCAGGCGAGCCGTACCTCGGGCACGTCGCAGGCTCCCCATTCGCCCGCCTCGCAGGTCTCGACGCCCGAGCCGCACGCGTTGGAGCAGGGACGCGTGACCGGCGGCACCTCGCAGGAGCCCCACGCATCGTCTTCGCACCACTCGAGCCCCGAGCCGCACGCCGTCGCGCAGGGCCTCGAGGTCCGCGGCACGGCACAGGGTTGCCAGACACCGCCCTCGCAGCGCTGCTCGCCCGACCCGCAGCGCGTGGCGCAAGCGCGCGTCGCTTCGGGGGTGAAGCACGGCTCCGGTCCCGGGAGCTCGGTGCGCGCCCCGCAAGCGAGCGCGACGAGCAGTGGGAGGAAGCCGGTCACCCAGCGAAACGAACCTGGCCGGCGCCCGGCCCGTTGCGTGATGCGCATGCGGGCCGGAGTGTACCAGCGCGGCGAGCCCGTTCGACAGCTCGCTCCCGCGTCGACGACGGGCCGACGCGGAGCGAGCCGATGCGATCGCGAGCGATTGGGGGGACTTTCCCCGCGGTCGTCGCTCAGCGCGCTTCGGTGGGGCGCGGACGGTCCTTCGGGGCGCGCGGGGCGTCGCTCGCGACCTGGATGCTCCGGCGGATGAGCCGCTCGATGTCGCGGAGCAGGCCGCGTTCCTCGGGGTCGCAGAAGGAAATCGCGCGTCCTGCGGCACCCGCGCGCCCCGTGCGCCCGATCCGGTGCACGTAGCTCTCCGGAACGTTGGGCAGGTCGTAGTTGATGACGTGCGAGACACCCTGAACGTCGATCCCGCGTGCGGCGATGTCGGTCGCGACGAGCACCGGGGTCGTCCCCTGGCGGAAGCCCGCGAGGGCGCGCTCGCGCGCGCTCTGCGATTTGTTGCCGTGAATCGCCGCGGCCGGGATGCCCTCGCGGAGCAGTCCCTTCGCGATCTTGTCGGCGCCGTGCTTGGTGCGCGTGAAGACGAGCGCACGCTCGACGGCGTTCGCGCGCAGGACCTCGGTGAGCAATGAGCGCTTGTCCGGCCTGTGGACGAAATACACGGCCTGCTCGACCGTCTCCGCGGGCGTGGCGACGGGCGTCACGGACACGTTGAGCGGATTCGTGAGGATGTTCTGGGCGAGATCGCGGATCGGCTTCGGCATCGTGGCCGAGAAGAGTAGGGTCTGCCGCTCCTTGGGCACGGCCGCCACGATGCGACGCATGTCGTGGATGAAGCCCATGTCGAGCATGGTGTCCGCCTCGTCGAGCACGAGGAACTGGACCGCGTCGAGGCGAACGAAGCCCTGGCGCATCAGATCGAGCAGGCGCCCGGGGGTAGCGATCACGATCTCTGGCGAGCGCGCGAGCTTGCGCTCCTGATCGCGCTGGCTGACGCCGCCGTAGATGACGGCGTGCTCGAAGCCCGTGTGACGGCCGTACCGCGCCGCCGACTGGCCGAGCTGCGCCGCGAGCTCGCGCGTCGGCGACAGGATCAGCGCGCGAACACGACCCGTCGCGCCCGACTCGGAGAGCCGCTGCAAGAGCGGGAGCAGGAACGCCGCCGTCTTGCCGGTGCCGGTCTGTGCACAGCCGAGCAGATCGCGGCCGGCCAAGACCTTCGGGATGGCCTGAACTTGAATCGGTGTGGGCGATTGATAGCCGGCCTCGGCGGCCGCACGCGCGAGATCGCTCGCGAGGCCGAGCTCCGTGAACGCGGCGAGCGCCTCGGGGGTCGCCGCACAGACGGGGCGCGGGAGGGGCTCACGCGGGGAATGTCGGGGACCGCCGCCGTCATGAGGGCGCCGCGGCCGGCCATCGGCGCGCTCGTTCGGGCGCGCATGAGGGCTTCGAGCCTGAGGGTTTCGAGCCTGAGGGTTTCGAGCCTGAGGGTTTCGAGTCGCTGCTAGGTCGGAAGAAGTACCGCTG
>CAYYWA010000551.1:0-2757 GCA_964475255.1 uncultured Sorangium sp. | reverse complement strand
GTCCGGCTCCCCCGGCCCCCGAGCCATTCCCTCCAGAGCCCGCGAAAATTCCACCCGTACCCTCATGCCCCGTGCCCTCCTGAAGGAGGTCGAACTCCTGCCGGCCGCACGTCAGCGCGAAAAAGGGCAGCAAAAGCGCCAATGCCCGGATCCTGGGCGCGCGGCGGGGGCGTCCCAACACGGGGCCGAATATAGCATGCAACTGACAGAATCCGACTGCCTGGCGCTCCAGGGGAAGGGTACCATTGAAGAAGTACCGCCCCGGTAAGGCATGTCCGTGTTGACCCGCGCCACTGAACGTCCCGCTCTGCGCCTGGTTCCGAAAGGAACCGAGGGGCGTTCGGAAGTGTCCGCGCCGACTCCGACCGATGAAGAGTTGATTGAAGCCGTTCAGCGGGGTGACCACCGCATCGCCGGCCTCCTCTACGATCGGCTGATCGGGGTCGTCGACCATACGTTGTTTCGCGTCTTCGGGCGTCGAGAGGTCGACCACGACGATCTCGTGCAGTCGGTGTTCGAGCAGATCATCGTCACGTTGAGTCGACGGTCGTACGCCCGCGCGTGCAGTCTCAAGACGTGGGCCGCGAGCATCGCGAGCCACGTTGGGTTCAACGCGTTGCGCTCGCGAAAGCGTGAGCGGCGCGTGCTCGATCGGGATGCCACGATCGACAACGCCGTCGTCCCGGCACGCGTCGACACCGAAGGCCTGGCTTCCGCGCGCGTCGAGCTCGATCGCGTGCGCCGACACCTGGTCGGCATGCGTCCGGAACAAGCGCAAACCGTTTTTCTCCACGACGTGCTCGGGCACGAGCTCGCGGAGATCTCGTTGATGATGCGGGTATCGGTGGCGGCGGCGCAGTCGCGGCTCGTTCGGGGTCGGCGTGAGCTCTATCGGCGGCTCGACGTCGAGAGCGCGCGGCCACCGAGGCGCAAGGGAGGCACATCGTGATCCCCTTGAACGATCCAGAGATCTTGCTTCGTGAGCTCGCCGACGAGCGTGTGCCGCCGGAGCTGGCGGAAAGCGCGCAGGCACGGCGCGAACGCGTGGTGGAAGCGCTCGGGCGCTCGATCCGTCAAGTCCCGCTGCAGCGGGAACGCCGGACGCGTCGTTTCCGATTTCTCGCCTTCGCCGCCGCGCTCTGCACGATGGGTCTCGTGGGCGGCTTCGCGTTGCGAACGGTCGAGCCACCGCCGGCGCGTCCCGACGGCATCGCGTCCGTTCAGGCCGTGGAAGGGACTCTGGTGCTGGCGCGAGAGGGCACGGCTCGTGTCGTCGTGAAGGGTGAACGGCCGGAGCTTCTTCCGGGAGACGAAATGAGCACGTCCGGTGATGGTCGCGCCGAGTTCCGGACCGAGCGCAGCGTGGTGCGGGTCGCGCCGGCGACGCGCGTGCGCGTCGTTTCCGCGTCTCCGAAGGAAGAGCGGCTGCGGCTCGCGGTTGGCCAGGTCGGCCTCGAGGTGGAGCACCAAGAGCACGGGAGCCGTGTCGTCGTCGAGACGGCGGACGCCGAGATCGTCGTGCACGGCACCGCGTTCACGGTGGACTTCGGCTCCGAAGAGGGGACGCGGGTTCGCGTGCGCGAGGGGGTCGTGGCGGTGTGGCACGGTGGCACGCGCGCGTTCGTGCGCGCAGGCGGCGAATGGTCGTCGAATGTGAAACCGGTTCGAGCCGAGCCGGCCGAGCCGCGCACGGAGGTCGCGCCCAGCGTTCGTGAGCCGTCCCGCGCGGCGCCGAATCGGCGGACGCGCACGCCCGCACGCCGCGCGGTGGCGCAGAACGCGACACCCGCGGACTCTTCTGGCTCGCTCGCCGAAGAGAACAAGATGTTCCTCGCCGCCGTCGAGGCGCGCAATCGAGGTCAGGATCGCGCTGCGGCGGAGCTCTTCGGTGCCTTGCTCGGGAAGTTTCCGACGAGCAAGCTCGCCGAAGAGGCGCGGGTGGAACGCATGCGCGCGTTCACGCGACTCGGAGACGACGCGCGAGCAGCGGCCGAAGCCCGTCGGTACCTCGCGCGGCACTCGAACGGTTTCGCTCGCGAGGAAGCGCGGATGACCGCGCTCGGTCGCGCCACGCGCGCAGAGGCCGCCCCGTCGAAGTGATCGCCGCCAGCGCGCGGAGCGGGCCCGTTGCGACCGCGCGAGCGTGCGTCGCGAGGCGCCCTCGCGACTCGGCGTGCCGCGCTTCTCGGTAACCGCTTCCGAGCCTTGCGCCGTCGGTGCGAAGCCACTCCCAGGCGCTACCTGTCGCGAAAGCGTACGAGGTGAAGAGGGAGGACGGTGGCGAAGGGGACGGCCCTTCGCGGGCGTGCCCCGTTCAGCCTGATCGCTTCCGTGACCCCGGGTGCAGGCGCTCCTGCTCGGCGCTCACGGAGGCGTGCCGGACCGCTTCGATCGGCAGAGGCAAACCCGAGAACGCGAAACGCCGGCCGGGCGAGGGTTCCGGTCGGCGTTTCGGGCTTTCTGTCCGTGGACTACGCTACTTCTTCTTCGCCGCGCAGCGCATCGCGCACTGCAGATCGGCAGGCGGGCAGCCGCAGTTGCTGCTGCTCTTCTTCGGAGCGGGCGCTGCTTGCGTCTTCGCCGCGGCGGGCTTGTCGTCCGACGCGCTCGCCGTCGACGTCGAGGACGACTTTCGCGGGGCGGGGCGCGGGCGTGCCTTCGTCGTCGAGGCCTTCTTCTCGGCGGGCTCGGGCTCCTCCTCCGGAGCTCCGGTCGCTGGCGGCGCGGCAACGACGGGCTCGGGCGTGGGTGCGGCCG
>CAYYWA010000550.1:0-2760 GCA_964475255.1 uncultured Sorangium sp. | reverse complement strand
AGAACACCGACTCGTCGAACTGCCGCTTGACCAGCGCGCACAGCCCGTCGGGTCCTTTGCGCATGTCGGCGGGCTCGGTCGACATCAGGATCCGCAGTATCCCCCCGGCCAACCCCAGCTGACCCGGCGCTCGCGCGCGGGTGATCATGGGCAGCATGACAGCAGCTGCCCACACCACCTCACGCGGAGACACGCTCGGCTTGCTGCTGCGCAGCCTGCTCGGCGGCGAAGTGCTCCGGGAGCAGCGCCTTGCCAGCCTGCTCTTTGGACCACCCACGACGAGCGAGGTGGTCGAACAGCCACCGGAGGTACAGGCGGACGTTGACCCCGTGAAGCTTGGCCGTGCCGACGATGGTGAACAGGACGGCGCCCGCGTCGGCGCCTCGCTTCGAGCCGAAGAACAGCCAGCCCTTCCTGCCGACGGCGATGGGCCTCAGGATCCGCTCCGCAGCGTTGTTCTCGATGGGGACGCGGCCGTCCTCCAGGAACATGCGGAGGTGCTGGCGCTGGTTCGTGAGGTACGTGATCGCGCGCCCGAGCGGGCTCTTCGGCGGGGCCTGTGCCGAGACGCGATTGATCTCGATCACGAGCTCGTCGAGGACGGGCTTCGACTGCTCGACGCGTCGTCGAAGCCGTTCCTCGTGGCCGACGCCATCTTCGGTGGCCTTCCCCTCGACTGCGAAGAGCTGGCCGATGAGGACGAGGAACGGCTCTGCTCGGTGGTCGCCCTTGTCTCGAGCTTTGATGAAGTACCGGCGAGCGTGGGCCCAGCAGCCGCAGAAGCGGCACGTGCCGGCCGTCTTCAGGATCAGCGCGTAGCCAGCGTAGCCGTCGCCCTGGAGCCAGCCGGACTTCTTCGCCTTGAGGAACTGCCAGGCGTCTCCTGCTTGCCAGGTCTTCGTTGCGAAGTACGCGGCGAACCGCGAGTCGCCGACAGCTCCCCACATGTGGCCGATCACCCGACCCTTCTCGGCGTCACGGTCCAGGATCTTGACCGTCGTGTCATCCGCCTGCGTCAGGTGCGCGGTGGCGATGGCGCGGTCACGGATGGCCTCGGCCACCGGCGTCGCCATCTCGCCAGCGCCGGTGAACCAGTCGTAGACGGTCGACTCCGGCAGCTCCAGACCGAGGCGAATCCAGGCTTGGTGGATGCGGTTGACCGGCAGGTGGTCGGCGACCTTCCGCTCGATCAGCTCGGTAACGACGCTGGTGCCCGGGATCCCGCCGTCGAACGGCTTGTCTGCCGGAGGAGCGACGACAACGCCGTCGTGTCCCTCTGGGCACGCCAGCCGCTCGCGAAGCAACCGCTCGATGTAGAACTGGGCGGGCTCGAATTGGAGGACCTCGCTCTCGTCGTGCCCCAAGCAGACCTTGTCGGCACCGCAGACCGGGCAGACTCGGTCCTCGACCCTGAGGACATTCTCGCGAATGGGCAGCTTGGGGTACCGCTCCGACAGGCGACCGCGTTTCGGCTTGCGCGGCTGAGATGCAGGTCCAGCGCCGCGCGCCCCACCATTCGTCGAGCTCGTGGGCGCGGACCCACCGGCCTCACCGTCATCAGAAGCCGCGGCCGCTTCGCCTGCGGCCTCGGAGCTGCTCGCGTCTTCCTGTCCCGAGGCGCCCGCCTGGCCGAGCCCGGCCAGGACACTCAACAGGCTGAGCTGGTCTCGCCCGAGTCGTTCCGACGCGCCACCGGACCGCCCCCGTCGAAGCTCGCCGATGGCGGCTGCCAGACGCTGGATCTCCAGGTTCTGCCGCGTGACGATCCCGACCAGGATGGCGATGGTCTCCGCCGGCGCGTCCGGGAGCAGCTCTTGCAGGAACGTCGTGAGCGCTTCGGGATCCTCGACGGGGACCCGGATTCTTTCGGCGTTCGGCTTGGCGTTCTTCGCGCTCACGGGTCCGAACGTAGCGTGCCAGGCCCGCGCGTCCAGGCGCGCGAGATCAAAAGGAAGTCAAGGTTTGCGGCTTCCAACGGGGCCGGCGCTTGGCCCCGCGGAGGTCGATCCCCTCCAGCAGCAGCAGGAGCTCGGGGATCTCCACCTCCAGCTGTGAAGTACCCGGAGCAAGCTGGTCAGGAAGGCGAAAGACGCCGCGTTCGAGCCGCTTCGACACCAATACGAAGCCTGAGCGATCCCAGAACAGGAGCTTGCAGAGCCGGGGGTTCTTCCCGAAGAACACGAAGACAGCGCCGGAGAGCGGATCGCCACCGAGCTGGGCCCGTACAGCGGCGGCGAGACCGTCGATCCCGCGGCGCAGATCGACGGGCTCTGTGGCGACGAAGACCCGCACCGAGCTTGGCATCAGCATGACGCGTCCTCGATCGCGCGGAGCACCGGGCCGATGAGGGCCACGTCGTCCCGGCTCCGGATCCGGACCACGTGGCCGCTAGGGCAGCCGATCTCGATGCATGCCGCCTCGGGAATGCGCGCACGGACCTCGATCAGCTTCGGTCCCGGGCTCGTGGCAGAGGCCCGAAGTCGCCGCCGCCAACCGTAGACACGCTGAGGATCGAGGCGGTGCTGCACGCAGAAGTCGGCGACGGAGAGACGGGACTGTTCGAGGGCGTCGAGCACGCGGCGCGCGTCCTCGGGCCCCCAGCGCGCCGGCAGCCCGGCGAGCAACGCGGACGGGGACATGACACCTCCATCGTCCCCGTCACACGGCCCGATCAGCCCTGCGTATGGGGTTGGCCGGGGGGATACGATGAGGGTGGCATTGCCGCTGGAGGGCCGCGTCCAGAGCGGAGCCGGCAGCCCG
>CAYYWA010000549.1:1603-2769 GCA_964475255.1 uncultured Sorangium sp. | reverse complement strand
GGTGCGGCTCGATCGGCAGCGACAACGTCGCATAGAGGACGCCCTCGTTTTCGCCACGCCGAATGGCCAGGTAGCGGTGCGAGGGCACCTTCGCGATGGGCTCCTCGTAGCTCGCGTACATGTCGAACTTGGTCGCCTTGTCCTTGTGCTCGCTGCGCTTGGCGACCGTCACGGTGCCCTCTTTGAAGTAGGCCTCGCGCACGTACTTGCGGAGCTCGGCGTCCTCGGACAGCCGCTCCGCGCAGATGTCGCGCGCGCCCGCGAGCGCGGCCGCCACGTTTGGCACCTCCTTCGCCGGATCGACGAACGGCAGCGCGGCGGTCTCAGGTGGCGTCGGCGGCTGGGTCCAGAGCAAGTCCGCGAGCGGCCCGAGGCCGCGCTCCAGGGCGATGACGGCGCGGGTGCGGCGCTTGGGCTTGTACGGCAGGTACAGGTCCTCGAGCTCGGCCTTCGTCTTCACGGCGAGCAGGCGCGCGCGGAGCTCGGGCGTGAGCTTGCCTTGCTTCTCGATCTCCGCCAGCACGGTCGATCGCCGCGCTTCGAGCTCCGTCAGGTACTCGAACCGCTCCCCGATCGTGCGGATCTGCACTTCGTCCAGGCCACCGGTCGCTTCCTTGCGGTACCGCGCGATGAACGGCACCGTCGCGCCTTCCGCCATCAGCTCGATGACGGCGGCGATGCCCGAGGGCGGCAAGCCGAGCTCCTGGGCGAGCGCGGGAATGGGATCGAAAGCCGTAGCGCCGGAAGAATCCGAGGTCATCGCCCCGGGGCATAGCCAAGAGCCGAACGCCCGTCCAACCCCGGCGTGGCGTTCACCGGGCACGCGGAGGGAAGGCTTCCGAGCCGCGTTGCACTTTGTTGAACCGATTTGAGGAGGGTGCGGCGACTGCGGCGCGGGTCGGAGAGAACGACCCGTTGCGGAGGAGCATGTCGGTCATCAACTTGCAGCCGTCATCCAATTGGTGCGCGTCACCGAGCTGCTGGTGGGTTGGGCTTCTGGCGATGGCGCTCGGCGCGTGCAGCGGCTCGGAGTCGGACGACGCGCTTGCGACGGGAGGGCACCCGGGCACGGGCACCGTTGGGGGCAGCGTCGGAACCGCGAGCGGAGGAATGGGGGGCTCCGTCGCTTCGGGAGGCGCTGGGCAGCTCACAAGCGGTGGCGCGCT
>CAYYWA010000549.1:0-1593 GCA_964475255.1 uncultured Sorangium sp. | reverse complement strand
CTCGGGAGCTCGGGCGAGGGAGGGCTGCCGACGAGCGGCGGCGGGACCAGTGTTGGCGGCTCGGCTGGCACTTTCGGAGCAATCGGCGGTGCGCACAGCTTCGGCAACAGCTCCGCAAGCTCCGGATCCGCCCGTAGCCACCGCACGAGCTGGTTCGAGGCGTGCGTCATGGATCGCTTCACCGTCGAGACCGAAAGGTTCATGACGCGAGCGATCTCTTCGACCGTCATGGCTTCGGCGCGCCGCAAGACGAACACCAGCCGATCGCGGGGGCTGAGGCGATCGAGCAGCGCGTACACCCGGCGCAAGGTATCCCGGGAATCGACGTCCAGGGTTTCGCTGCTGAGCTCGACGAGCGTCTCGGGCTTTTGGAACGACAGCCAGGCACGCACCCTCCGATAGCGAAGCTGCGTCTTGAGCGCCCGCACCGCGAACGAGTAGACCAAGCTCCTCAGGCTCTCCGCGTCGCGCAGGGTCTCGGCCCGAAGAAACACCCGACAAAGACCTCTTGTGCCAGGTCCTCCGCTTCGCTGCGCGACCCGAGCGCCCGCTCGGTCCTCGCAACGATTCCTCGCCAATCGGGAGGGTCACCCGCCCCTCGTCGCTCGGCGTTGCGTGATTGGGGCAGGTGATCCGCGACCCTGGCAACACATCGTCGTCAATCGGGCGGGTCACCCGCCCTTCGTCGCACCGCGATTGGAGCGCGGTGCCCCGCGTTGGTCCGGCGTGCATCAACGAACCCTCGCGGTGCTGAGCGCGGGGCGCCCTGCGAATACCTCCCCCGCTCGCGCGCAGCCTGCGCCGCAGGGCCGTGCGCACCGTTCCAACGTGCACTCGGTCCACGGAGCGCAGGCGAGCACGAGTTTGGGGGAGGTCGACCGCCCGCAGGCGGCGAAGCCGCCGAGGACGGGCGGGTGGCTGCGACACGACACGCCACTCAGTGCGCGGGGCACCTAAACGCACGCCGCGTAGCCGCCGAGGACGGGCGGGTGGCCACGACGACCACCGACGCGCGACGCGCGGGGCAACCTCAAGCTGCTTGGTCGATCGCGTGGAGGAGCTCGGCGTAGGTGCCTTCGTCGAGGATGGCGCCGCTCGCGCGGGCGTGGCCGGCGGCGTAGTCGGGGCCGGCGTGCGGGAGCAGGGCGCGGAGCTCGGCGCGGAGGTCGTGGGGCGCGTGGGAGCGCACGGAGAGGTGGATGCGGCCGGGGGTGTATCCGCGGTTGGAGACGAGGACGATGCGGGGCGCGAGGCGCTTCGCCCTCGCGGCGGCGAGGACGCCGTGGATGCGGCAGCCAGAGGCGATTTCGATGATCGCGAAGCGTCCGCGCACGCGCGGTGCCACGCGGCGGGCGTGGGCGAGCGCGGCCGTGACCTCGCGGCGGAGGGCGTGCAGGCGGCGGGCTTCGCTGCTTTCGCCGTGCACGATGGAGCGCGGATCGTCGGCGCGGCGCAAGGCCGAGAGCCCGACTTCGGGCTCGGGGTGCGCGGCGCGGCCGGAGGCGTTGATGAGCGCTACGACTTCGCGCAGCGGCTGCGCGCCGAAGCGCGATCGAGCCGCGGAGAGGATGGGGTGGTCGATGGCTCGCCCGC
>CAYYWA010000548.1:0-2827 GCA_964475255.1 uncultured Sorangium sp. | reverse complement strand
TTGCACCCCTCCGCCAGCCGCCGCCCCGCCCGCCGCGCCCGGCGCCGCGGTGCCGGGCGCGACGCCTCGCTCGAGCACCTCCTTTCACAGGTCGATGCGCTCCCGCTCGAGCAGGCCGCCCCCGTCGCCCGCGCGTTCGCCCTCTTCTTCGTGCTGATCAACACGGCCGAGCAAGTGCATCGGGTCCGGCGGCGTCGCGCGTACGAGGCGAGCGGAAACTCGAGCCCGCAGCCCTTCAGCGTGACCTGGGCGTTCGAGAAGCTGAAGGCGCAGGGATACACCCCCGCCGAGCTGCGCGAGCGCTTGCGCGGCCTGGAGGTGCAGCCCGTGCTCACCGCTCACCCGACCGAGGCGACGCGCCGGACGCTGCTCAGCCTCCAGGCCCGCATCGCCGACGGGCTGCTGGCCCGCGCGCACGCGTCCCCCGTCGAGCGCGCCCGCATCGACGAGCGGATCGAAGCCGATGTCGAGCTGCTGTGGCTCACGGACGAGGTGCGGCGCGACCGCCCGAGCGTGCTCGACGAGGTGGGCTCGGTCATCTGGTACCTCGAAGACCGCCTGCTCGAGGCGACCAGCGAGGTCCGCACGGCCACGGAGCGCGCGTTCCGCGCGGTGTTCGGCAAGGAGCTCGGGTTTTCGCCGCGCCTCTCGCTCGGAAGCTGGGTAGGCGGAGACCGCGACGGCAACCCGTTCGTCACGCCGGAGATCACGATCGCGGCCGTGCGGCGCACGGCCTACGCGCTGCTCGAGCGCTACCGGCGGCGCCTCGACGAGCTGATCGGGGCCCTCTCGATTTCCGATCGCCTCGTGCCCGCTCCGGAAGAGCTTCGCGCCTCGCTCGAGCACGACAAGCAGCTCTTGCCGGCCGTGTGGGAGGCGAACCGGCGGCGCGACGCGCACGAGCCCTTGCGGCTGAAGCTCAGCTTCATGGTGGCGCGCATCGAGGGGCTTCGGCGCGAGATCGCGTCGCGCGACGCGGGGCGCCCCGAGGCCGTGCCCGGCGCGTACGCCGCCGCGGGGGAGCTGCTCGCGGACCTGAATCTCGTGCGCAAGGCGCTCATCGCGGCGAGCGCCGACACCGCGCGCCGCGCGCTGCTCGAGCCGTTGATCGCCCAGGTCGAGATGCTCGGGTTCCACGGCTACGAGCTCGACCTGCGCGAGGACTCCGAGGCGCACACGCGCGCCCTCCGCGCGATCGCTGAGTGTTTGGGGATGCCCGCTTTCGACGGCGGGGCGTTGCGACGCGAGCTCATGAGCCGGCGACCGCTGGTCTCGCCGTACCTCGAGCTCGACGAGACGACACAGCGAACCCTCGACGTGTTCCACGCGATGCGCTCGATCCAGCTCGAGCTCGGCGAGAGCGCCGTGGCGACCTACATCGTGTCGATGACCCGCAGCGCGGAGGACCTGCTCTCGGTGCTCCTGCTCGCGCGCGAGGCCGGTCTCGTGGATCTCGCCGGCGACACGCCGGTTTCCAAGCTCGACGTCGTGCCGTTGTTCGAGACGCAGGCGGACCTCGCCGCCTCGCCCGGTATCATGGCGGGCCTCTTCGCCGACCCGGTGTACCGGCGCCAGCTCGCTGCGCGCGGCCATCAGCAGGAGGTCATGCTCGGCTACTCCGACTCCGCCAAGGACGTCGGGGTGCTCGCCGCGGCCTGGGAGCTCTATCGCGCTCAGGAGCTGCTCTCGGAGCTCGCGCGGGACGCCGGGGTTCAGCTCACGCTCTTCCATGGTCGGGGGGGCACGGTCGGGCGCGGCGGCGGCTCGCCCGTGTACCGCGCGCTTACGGCGCTCCCCCCCGGCAGCGTGGGCGAGCGCATCAAGATCACCGAGCAGGGCGAGGTGATCTCGCAGAAGTTCGGCCTCCCGCAGCTCGCGGAGCGCAGCCTCGAGGTGATGCTCACGGGCACGCTGATGGCGCGCTGCTCGAACTTCGCGGACGCGCTCGACCCCGCGACGGTCGCGAGCTTCCGCGCCGCCATGGATGAGCTCGCGGAGACCTCGCGGGTCGCCTACCGCGCGATGGTCCACGAGGACCCCGGGCTGTTCGAGCTGTTTCTCACGACGACCCCGGTTCGTGAGCTCACGCACGTGCACTTCGGTTCCCGGCCCGCGTATCGCGAGCGCGGCGCCGGCACGATCGCCGGCATCCGCGCGATCCCGTGGAACTTCGGCTGGACGCAGATTCGGCTGATGGCCTCGGCCTGGGTCGGTGTCGGCACGGCCCTGGAGCGCATGATCGCGCGCCCCGACGGCCTCGCGCTGCTCAAGTCGATGGCCGAAAAGTGGCCGTTCTTCGACGATCTGCTCGACAAGCTCGAGATGGTGCTCGCCAAAGCGGATCTCGAGGTGGCGCGCCTCTACGTCGGCACGCTCGGGGGCAATCCGCGCGTGATGGCAGGGCTCGAAGCGGAGTTCCAGCGCACCGTGGGAGCTCTGCACACGATTCGAGGTCGCGAGCTCATCGCCACGCATCGCTTCCTCCAGGGCTCGCTCATGCTGCGGAACCCCTACGTCGATCCGCTCTCGCTGCTTCAGGTGAGCTTGCTCCGACGCAAGCTCTCCTTGCCCGAAAATCATCCCGACCGCCGCCTGATCGACGCCGCCATCGGCACCACGCTGAACGGCATCGCCCAGGGCATGCGCAACACGGGCTGAACCGCGTCCCTCGTCGGGGGAGGCCGCTCTCCTCGGGCGTGCCCGCCAAGCTCGGGTTTCGCGAGGCTTCGGGTGAAGAACGCGAAGCTCGGGCTAGAGCGGCAGATGGCTAACAACGCGCCGAAATATGCGGAAAACAGCGTCGGGCAGAGTGCCCGCGTGGGGAGGG
>CAYYWA010000547.1:0-2837 GCA_964475255.1 uncultured Sorangium sp. | reverse complement strand
GCGCGCAGCAAGGCGCGCGAGTACACCGCCGAGGCGCAGCCGCAGGCCGGCGCGGCGGCCGCCGGCGCGGCGGGTGCACCGGCCGCCGAGGGTGGCGATCCGGCCGCCGCGGAGGCCCCGAAGAAGAAGGGCCGCAAGGCCAAGAAGGCCTGAACCGAAGGCTCGCTTCGGTTCACGCAATCATGAACGCGCGCCTCGCAGCGCGCGTTTTCGTTTTCGGCACGAGCGCGTCACGCTCGGATCGACACCACCCGCCCCACGCGCTGCGCCACGCCCGCGCCCCCTCGACGCGAGCGCGGCGCGAGCGCTCGAAGCGCCGGTCTTTCTCCTGAACCGCCCCGGTGGCTGGCTCGAGCGCGCGCTCACCGTTCCGGGGCTCGGCGGAAAGGCGCGCGCCCATGCTCTCGGCGGCGCGCGTCGTCCGGCGCTGCTCATCGACGTGCGCGCGCTGCCCGAGGAGCTGCCGCGGGCCCTCTCCGAAGTGCGCGCCGTGCTCGATCAGCTCGCCGAGGGCGCGCTCACGGAGCAGGAGCTGCGGCTCGCCGAGAGCGAGCTCTTGCGACGCGACCGCGAGGCGCGCCTCGATCCCCGCCGACGCATCGTCGAGCTCTGGCGCGGAACCCAGCCGCCCGCGCTCTCCCTCGCCGAGCTCCGCACCCTGCTCGCCCCGCTCGGCACGCCGTCGCACTGGGTCGTCGCCGTGGAACCGCCGAAGTAGCGGTTTTCCCGCGTTTCGGAAGCGCCCGTCCCCGCCGCTCGCTCTGGAAGCGAATTCGGCGGGGCCCCCGCGCGAGCACCGCGTTCGACGCTGTTTTCCGCATATTTCGGCGCGTTCCTAGCCGTTCGTCGCCCTAGAACGCCGGGCCCGTTCGTGTTAGCTCCCACGCTCCTCATGGCAGCCCGCGAGAAGGTCCTGATCCTCGACTGCGGTTCGCAGTACACCCAACTCATCGCGCGACGCGTCCGCGAAAGCCACGTCTACTGCGAGATCCATCCCTGCACGCTTCCGCTCGCCGAGATCCGGGCGCTCGCCCCACGCGCCATCGTGCTGAGCGGCGGCCCCGACAGCGTCTACGATCCGGCGTCGCCGAAGAGCGACCCCGGCCTCTTCGAGCTCGGCGTCCCCGTGCTCGGCATCTGCTACGGCCAGCAGCTCATGGCCCAGCAGCTCGGCGGCAAGGTGGAGCCGAGCAGCGAGCGGGAGTACGGCCCCGCTCGCGTCGTGGTCGGCGAGAGCACGGGCGTGCTCGCGTGCTACCAGGCGGGCGAAGAGCTCGCCGTGTGGATGAGCCACGGCGATCGCATCACGAGCCTGCCCCCCGGGTTCCGAAAGATCGGCTCGAGCCCGAACGCCCCCTTCGCCGCGATCGCCGCGCCCGAGCGCAAGCTCTACGGACTGCAGTTTCACCCCGAGGTCGCGCACACGCCGCGCGGCATCGAGCTGCTCCGCGCGTTCCTGTTCGAGGTCGCGGGGCTCGAGCCGAGCTGGACGCCTGGCTCGTTCATCGAGGAGGCCGTGGCGCGCATCGCCTCGAAGGTCGGGCCGGACGAACGCGTGATTTGCGGCTTGAGCGGCGGGGTCGACTCCGCCGTCGCGGCCGTGCTCTGTCACCGCGCGCTCGGCGACCGCCTCGTGTGCATCTTCGTCGACAACGGCCTCTTGCGCGAAGGCGAGGCCGAGGACGTCGTGCACACGATGCGCCAGAGCTTCCACCTCAACCTGATCCCGGTGGACGCCGCCTCGGAGTTCCTCACCGCCTTGCGCGGGGTCACCGATCCCGAGCAAAAGCGCAAGATCATCGGCAAGGTCTTCATCGACGTGTTCGAGGCGCACGCGGCGCGCGTGGAGAACGCGCGCTTCTTGGTGCAGGGCACGCTGTACCCCGACGTGATCGAGAGCGTGAGCGTCAAGGGGCCGAGCGCGGTGATCAAGAGCCACCACAACGTGGGCGGCCTCCCCGAGCGCATGAAGCTCGCGTTGATCGAACCGCTCCGGGAGCTGTTCAAGGACGAGGTTCGACGCGTCGGTGACGCCCTCGGCATGCCGCGCGACGTGCTCCTCCGGCACCCGTTTCCCGGCCCCGGCCTCGCGGTGCGTTGCCTGGGAGAGCTCACGGAGTCGCGCCTCGCCGCTCTCCGCGGCGCCGATCGGATCGTGGACGAAGAGATCCGGGCGGCGAATCTCTACGATTCCGTGTGGCAAGCGTTCGCCGTCCTCCTCCCCGTGCGCAGCGTGGGCGTGATGGGCGACGGCCGCACCTACGAGGAGACGTGCATCGTCCGCGCCGTCACCTCGAGCGACGGCATGACCGCCGACTGGGCGCGCCTCCCCCACGACGTGCTCGCGCGCATCAGCACGCGCATCATCAACGAGGTGCGCGGGATCAACCGCGTCGCCTACGACATCAGCTCGAAGCCCCCCGCCACCATCGAGTGGGAATGAGCCCCTCCACGAGGCGCCTCGCACGCCGCGCCCTGTTCGCCGGGGTGGCGGTGCTCTTGACCGCGTGCACCCACGGCGCCGGGCGCGCCGCCGTCTCGCTCCGGTTCGTGCGCGCGCGCGGCGCTCCCCGAGACGCCGGCGTCTGGATCGACGAACAGTTCATCGGCCCCCTCTCCTACGTCGCCGCCCACGGCGTTCGCCTGCCCGTCGGTGAGCACCGCATCACCGTCCAGAAGGCTGGCTACTTCCCCTGGGATCGAGTCGTCGTGGCCGACCGCGAGCCCATCGTCCTCGACGTCACCCTCGACCCCATCCCCGACTGACCCTCGCCCGAACGGTCGGCATTCTCGGGGCGAACCACTCGCTCCGCCGCGCTCGCAGCCCCACCCTGTCC